>JAUYSB010000237.1 GCA_030696525.1 Hydrogenophaga sp.
CGCCCATGGCAAGGCCGTCTGGGTGCTGGACCGCCCCAACCCCGCCGGCCGTCCCATCGAAGGCCTGAAGCTGCGCGCCGGCTGGGAGAGTTTTGTGGGCGCCGGCCCCATGCCCATGCGCCACGGCCTGACCATGGGCGAGCTGGGCCACTGGTTCATCGCCACCCTGGGCCTGCAGGTGGACTACCGCGTGGTCACCATGCAAGGCTGGGCGCCCGATGCCGCGCCGGGTTATGGCTGGCCGATGGGAGCCGATGACCACAGGAGCTGGGTCAACCCCAGCCCCAACGCCGCCAACCTGAGCATGGCCCGTGCCTACGCCGGCACCGTGATGCTCGAAGGCACCAGCCTGTCCGAAGGCCGGGGCACCACGCGCCCATTGGAGCTGTTCGGCGCGCCCGACCTGGACGTGCCACGCCTGCTGGCCGACATCCGCGCTCTGGCGCCCGAGTGGCTGCGGGGTTGTGTGTTGCGCCCCTGCTTTTTCGAGCCCACCTTCCACAAACACAAGGGCCTGTTGTGCGCCGGTGTGCAAATCCACGTGGAAGACCCGACCCACTACGACCACGCGGCCTTCAAGCCCTGGCGGCTGCAAGCCCTGGCCTTCCGCGCTGTGCGTTTGCAGGCACCCGACTACCCGCTGTGGCGCGACTTTGCCTACGAGTACGAACACGAGCGCCTGGCCATCGACCTCATCAACGGCGGCCCGCTGCTGCGCGAATGGGTGGACGATGTGACAGCTGCGCCCGAGGTACTAGAGCGCGCAGCGGCCGCCGACGAAGCGGCCTGGGCCGAGGCCCGCAAACCCTACCTGCTGTACTGACGCGGCGGTCTCATTCCAGCCACTTCTGCATGAAGCAGGCGTGGCCCATGGCGGGGTCGAGCTGGTAGTCGGCAAAGCCGATGCGCTCGTACAGTTTGCGGGCACCCTGGTTGCCCGAGAGCACCTCCAGCGTGAGCTTGCAGGCACCGCGCTCGCGGGCGATCTGCTCGGCCAGGGCCAGCATCAACTCGCCAATGCGCCGGCCCCGGTGGCTGACCAGCACGGCCACGTCGTGCACGTTGACCAAAGGCTGGCAGGCAAAGGTGGAAAAGCCTTCGATGCAGTTGACCAGGCCCACCGGCTGTTCGCCGTCAAACGCCAGGATGCTGAAGGCCGTGGGCCGCGCGGCCAGCGAGGGCACCAGGCGGGCCTTGGCGAAGTCGCTCAACGGCTCGCCGCCGCCGGCGGGGTCGCTGGCGTAGGCGTCGAGCAGCATCACCACGGCGGCGGCATCTGCGGCCTGGGCGTAATCGGCCCGTCGGACGGTGATCGCGCTCATGCCGACACCGCTTCGACCAGGCGCAGCGCGCAGGCCTTTGCCTGGGCAGCGTCGCGCGCTTCCACCATCACCCGCAGCAGCGGCTCGGTGCCGCTGGGGCGGATCAGCACGCGGCCGTGGTCGCCCAGTTCGGCCTCCACCTCGCGGGTGGTCTGCTGCAACCTGGGGTTGTTTTTCCAGTCGGCGCCGGGGGCGATGCGCACGCCCAGCAGGGTTTGCGGGAACAGCGTCAGGCCGGCCAGCAGCTCGCTCACCGATTGGCCGCTGCGCACACAGGCCTGCAACACCTGCAAGGCCGACACCAGGCCGTCGCCGGTGGTGTGCTGGTCCAGCACCAGCAGGTGGCCCGAGCCCTCGCCACCCAGCAGCCAACGGCGTTGCACCAGCTCTTCGAGCACGTAGCGGTCGCCCACCTTGGCGCGCACCAGGAGCACGCCCTTGGCCTTGAGCGCCACCTCCACCGCCATGTTGGTCATCAGCGTGCCCACCACGCCGGGCACGTGTTCGTCGCGGCCCAGGCGCTCGTCGGCCAGCAGGTAGAGCAGTTCGTCACCGTTGAACAGGCGGCCCTGGGCGTCCACGATCTGCAAGCGGTCGGCGTCGCCGTCCAGCGCAATGCCCAGGTGGGCGCCATGCGCCTTGACCGCGTCCACCAGCGCCTGCGGGTGGGTGGCGCCCACACCCTGGTTGATGTTCAGCCCATCGGGTGCGCAGCCAATGGCAATCACCTCAGCGCCGAGCTCGTGAAAGACCTTGGGCGCGATCTGGTAGGCCGCGCCGTGGGCGGCGTCCACCACCAGCTTCATGCCCTTGAGGCTGAGTTCCTTGTCGAAAGTGCTCTTGCAAAACTCGATGTAGCGACCGGCCGCATCGTCGAGGCGACGCGCCTTGCCCAGGGCGGCAGAATCGGCCCACACCGGCGGCTCCTCCAGTGCGGCTTCCACCGCCAGCTCCCACTCATCGGGCAGCTTGGCGCCTTGGGCGCTGAAGAACTTGATGCCGTTGTCGGCAAAGGGGTTGTGGCTGGCCGAGATGACCACGCCCAGGCTGGCGCGCTGGGCACGCGTGAGGTAGGCCACGGCGGGTGTGGGCACGGGGCCCAGCAGCAACACGTCCACGCCGGCCGAGTTGAAGCCGGATTCGAGTGCTGATTCGAGCATGTAGCCCGAGATGCGCGTGTCCTTGCCGATCAGCACGACCGGATGGGCCTCGGTGCGCTTGAGCACACGGCCCACGGCGTGGGCGAGTTTGAGCACGAAGTCGGGGGTGATGGGAGCCTGGCCGACGGTGCCTCGGATGCCGTCGGTGCCAAAGTACTTTCTTGTCATAGCCCGCAATTATCCCCGGACCGCCGCCCACACCTTGAGTGCGTCCACCGTCTCGCGCACGTCGTGCACGCGCACGACGTGCGCGCCGCGCTCCACCGCCAGCAAGGCAGCGGCCACACTGGCGGCCACGCGTTCGGCGGGCACCGCACGGCGCGTGACGGCCCCCAGCGAGGACTTGCGCGACCAGCCCACCAGCCAGGGCATGGCTTCATTCATCAGCTCGGCCTGGGCGGCCAGCAGGGCGAAGTTCTGCGCCACCGTTTTGCCAAAGCCGATGCCCACGTCCAGCGCGATGCGTTCGCGCGCCACGCCGGCCGCTTGAAGCACTTCTGCGCGCTCACGCAGGAAATCCCGCACCTGGGCCACCACGTCGCCCGCCATGGGGGCGATCTGCATGGTTTGCGGCTCCAGGTGCATGTGCATCAGGCAGATGCCACAGTTGGGATGGGCGGCCACCACCGCCACACCATCGCCCCGCCGCAAAGCCCAGACGTCGTTGATGATGTCCGCGCCGGCGTCCAGCACCGCGCGCATGACTTCGGGCTTGTAGGTGTCCACCGACACGGGCACCCCCAGCCATGCGGCCCCCAACACCACCGGCAGCACGCGGGCCAGTTCGTCTTCCACGCTCACCGGCGGCGCGCCGGGACGGGTCGATTCACCCCCGATGTCGAGCATGTGGGCGCCATCCTTGAGCAACTGCTCGCAGTGCGCCAGCGCGGCGGCCGTGGTGTCATGCCGGCCACCGTCGGAAAACGAATCGGGCGTGACGTTGACGATGCCCATGACCTGCGGTTGCGACAGATCGATCTTGAAACGGGAGGTTTGCCAGAACATGACGCAATGACGAATGAAGAGTGACCCAATGAAAAGACCCGCCGGCTTGCGCGGGCGGGTCGGTCATTGTGTCATCACGCCGCGCAGCGGCGCGTCAAGGGGTCATGCCGCGTTGGGCGCCGGGTCCGTGGCCACGGCACCGCCGCCGCCACTGCTGCCGCCACCCACGCTGGGGTTGCGTGGCGTCCAATCCTTGGGCGCGCGCGGCGGCTTTCCGGCCATGATGTCGTCGAGCTGGTCGGTGTCTATCGTTTCCCACTCCAGCAAGGCCTTGGCCATGGCGTGCATCTTGTCGCTGTGTTCCTCGATCAGATCACGCGCCAGCTTGTACTGCTCGTCGATGATGCGGCGCACTTCGGCGTCCACCTTCTGCATGGTCGACTCGCTGATGTTGGTGGTCTTGGTGACCGAGCGGCCCAGGAACACCTCGCCCTCGTTTTCAGCGTACACCATGGGGCCCAGCGCGTCGGTCATGCCGTAGCGCATCACCATGTCGCGGGCGATGTGCGTGGCACGTTCGAAGTCGTTGCTGGCGCCGGTGGTCATCTGGTGCATGAACACCTCTTCGGCAATGCGGCCACCGAACAACATGCTGATCTGGTTGAGCATGTAGTCGCGGTCGTAGCTGTAGCGGTCCTGCGCCGGCAGGCTCATGGTCACGCCCAGGGCGCGACCGCGCGGGATGATGGTGACCTTGTGCACCGGGTCGCACTTGGGCAGCAGTTTGCCGATCAGCGCGTGGCCGGACTCGTGGTAAGCCGTGTTGCGACGCTCTTCCTCGGGCATGACCAT
>JAUYSB010000294.1 GCA_030696525.1 Hydrogenophaga sp.
GGGCAGATCGAGGACAAGGATGCCGACCGGGAAGCGCGCGAGCTGATCGCGGCCGAGCTTGGCCACGGCCGCGCCGATGTGGTGAGCGAGTACGTTGGGGGTCGGAAATGAGCTTGCGGCACCAGGTAGAGCAGATCACCCACGGGTGGGCGGCCAAGGGAAACAAAGCCCATCGACGCAGGCAACGCGCCCACATGGACAAGTTCGCGGCCCACGCAGAGGCCCTAGGAGCGCGCGACGCAGGCCAGGTGGGGGGTAGGACTGTAATTTCGTTTTGGAAGGCTCTACGGGCCGGAAAAGCGCCATCCCTGGCCACTCAGATGGACTACTGGCGCTCGATCAACGAGCTTTGGCATATCTGGGGCAAGGTTGGGGAACCGCCGAGACCTCGGCCTGCTTCGACTGGTGAGCAAAAGGGGGGGAGCCGCCCCGAAGAGGGCGGGGGGGCGTAGCCCCACGGGGGGCCGGGGGGCCGCAGGCCTCACCGTTTGGGGGCCGGTCGCCCCCCTGTGGGGGGCACTTTTTTGGTGCTTCCCCTCGCGAGAACTTTATCCACAGCCCTCGCGCGGATTAAAGAATATTAAATACCTATTAGCAGGCCCGTTTTACGAGGGAGAGCGGTGGGTGGAAAGACGTGCCTCGGTGGGTGGAAAGACGTGCCCAAGGGGGGGCTAGAACCCTCCGTCTGTGGATAACTTCATGGGCGTTTTGCCGCTTGACTGAGGTGCTTTTGCTGAGCTTTGGAGGGTGTCCGCTGGACGATCACTAGGTCGTACTGGTCGATGCTCCAGCTCTCGATGGCTCCCGCGCCTACCAGGTCGTCCAGCGCCTTTTTGAGCATCCGCTTGAACTCCTTCATGGCGGCAACGCTTCCGCAAAGGTTGTGCAGCGTCTCCACCTTGTAGGGATAGGGCTTGGCGTGCGTGGCATAGAAGCCGTGCAACCACTTGGCCAGCGCGCTCTTGCCCAGCGCCATGCGCTGGTTCCAGTCGATGTGCGAATAGCCAGCCTCGTACAGGTTCAGCATGTCCTTATCGAAAATGACCACGTAGCGGCCCGTGTCTTCGTCGCGGTACGCCTTGTGGACCAAGGTGCCCATAAAGGTCATCCGGGCCTTGGTGTCGGTGATCTCGATGCCGCCAGTCACCAGCCGCATCACCTGATCTTTGAATTGCTCATGCTGCTCGCCGGAGGTTTTACGCCCCAGCGCCTTGAGGAACGAGTGCACCATGAACTCCACTCGTTTGCCTAAGGGGTGGGGCATGGCGAGGTGCAGCATGCCCTCAAGCACGTCCAGATCGGTCTGGTTGAAGGTTTCGCCCTTGAACCGGATTTCGTAACCATCAACGGCTGCGACCAGCGTCCGTTTCTTGTGAACGGTGCGTTCCTGGCCAACGCCGAACAGCGCTCCGCGCAGGATGGCGTTTGGCACGCCGCGCACCTCGTCCGGCCAAAGCTCAAGCTTCAACTGGCGGTCTGGTGCCGAAGCCTTCTTGCTGGCTTTGGCTTCGGCCACCTTGCGGGCGGCCGTCTCCCTCAAGCGGGCGATCTTCTGGTCTGGGGTCACCGATACACCTCTCGCCGGTTACCAACGCGCACGACCAGAACGCGCAAAGCGCCGTCCTGAATATCAGAAATCACCCGGTAATCACCTACCCGGTACTTCCATAGATTGCCCAATTTGGAGCCTTTAAGGGCTTCCCCAATGCTGCGCGGATCGTCCAGCTTGGAAACCCGTTCAAACAAAAAAGAAAGGATGCGACGCGCCACCTGAGGGTCAAGTTTGTCCAGGTCGTGCTCGGCGGCTCCGTCGAATTCAACTTTCCATGCCATAGCGCTTCATCACCTCTTCGATTGGAATGGTCGTGCTACGGCCAGCTCTAATGTCAATCAGGCGCTGTTCAGCTAAGTAAAGGTCCTCCATGTCATCCAAGTGTTCACGGATAGCCTCCAGCATGTAGAAGGTTTTTGATCGGCCAGTTTTGTCGGCCAGGTCGTTCAGACGGATATTCAGATCGTCAGGTAGTCGCAGAGAAACAGCCATGGCGGCACCTCTTGTAATACATGTATTTCATGATACTACGGGTTGAAGAAAAATGCCACCGCCAGTGCCGCCCGATATAATCGGGTTACCTTCACAACGACTGTGTCGTTGGCAAGCAGAGCGCGATCGACGCCTCTCTAAATGTGGTCGTCCCTCATCCTAGGTTTTGCTCCCCTCGGGCATCTCCACAACCGGTACCCAACCCGGATTTTTTAAGCGCCACCCCGAGGGGTGATCCGCCTCGTTTCATTGGCCCACGCCTACGCGCGTGCCGCCGATTTCCCATCGTCTTCACCGCTGAGATCGCGCTTGCGCGAACGCTCGATTGCAGTGCGCGCGCTTGCGCGTGCATCTGCACATCGAGCGTCGCTCGCGAGCGAAGCGAGCGTGCGATTGAGCGCAGCGAATGAAGTCCGCCAGGACTTGATTCGCTGCTCATTGGCCACTCGTTAACCGATGCTCCCACCGGAGACGAAACACCCGTCTCTGTGAGCACGTAAGTGCGCCACAGAGACGGGTGCATCAACCAGCCTGCAGCCCAATAGCGGCGCGGGTCTCGGCGTTTTTTGATGCTACGAAAAACGACGATGAGCAAGTCTTGGCCAACAAGTTGGCCAAGGCATCCATTTGGCAAAAAACACCCTGCGAGGACTGGACGCGGGCGGCGCTAGGCCGTCCCGCTATAGGACTGACCACCTCCACGAGCTGGATGTTTTTTGCCCACCTCAGTTGCCCCTTTAGGGGCCACAAATTAAGCGCTGCCGCGCTATAGAAAACGGCACCTCCCAATGTCCGCCAGGTACACGACCTGCGCATAAAACTTAACCGCCGATGTGGTCCGGGAGGGGGTAGAAAAGTCGCGTTTGTTTGCTGTTCAGCACCTCCCGGATCACATCTGGCGGTGCGACTTTCTACCGGGTTGTGCGCTGCCATTCAGCGCACTTTCCAAAGGGCGTGCTGCGCCTTTTGGAAAGGAAAGGAGGCACGTTGTGTCGAGGAATTTTGGTTTGGGTTCGAGGGACATGGCCACGGCTGGCCAGTTCGCACTGAACGCGGCAGCGAAGTCAAAAAACTTGGGCTTTTCGACCGCTGCAACGAATGGGAACAGGTGGTCAGCGTTCGCCAGCTGGGCAAAGGATCACGGAGTGAAAAAGATGGAGAACGTAAGTGGTGACCTGGTGCGCGAATACGGACGCCAATTGGCCGGCAAAGTGGACGCTGGGGAATTGGCTCCAAGCACCGCGCAGAACATGGTCAGCGTCGTTAATTCGGTCATGAGCTTGGCGACGAAATGGGACTCCATTTCACCGACCAAGGATTGCGGCATCGAACAGCGAACCGCGATCCGTGAGGACGCGCCTGGCGCGCTGGACCGAGGCACTTACGAGCGCGCGCTCCAGGCGGTCCGCGAAGAATTTGGACCCAAGGGCGGGGCAGTGGTTGAGCTAGCCCGCGAGCTTGGTCTGCGCAGCAAAGAGGCCAGCCTGCTCGATGCGAAAGCCGCGTGCGAGGAGGTCAAAGAGCGGGGTTACATCACGATCAGCGAGGGCACAAAGGGCGGACGCGAGCGCGAGATCGAGATCCGCACGCCGGAGCAGGCCAGCGCGCTCGTGCGCGCTGCCGAGGCCCAGGGCGATGACCGGGCCGTGATGCCATCCGGTGAGAACTGGCAGACCTGGCGCGAAGGGGAGCTCCGGGATGTCCGCGAGCTCGTCCAGGAGCACACCGGCGGGGGCCTGCACGACCTGCGCGCGAGCTATGCATGCGAGCGGTACGAGGGTCTTACGGGCCACGACGCGCCATGCGCGGGGGGGCAGATCGAGGACAAGGATGCCGACCGGGAAGCGCGCGAGCTGATCGCGGCCGAGCTTGGCCACGGCCGCGCCGATGTGGTGAGCGAGTACGTTGGGGGTCGGAAATGAGCTTGCGGCACCAGGTAGAGCAGATCACCC
>JAUYSB010000183.1 GCA_030696525.1 Hydrogenophaga sp.
CGGACACGAGATTACAGTGATCGGGGCTGAGCCACGCCCAGCTTATGATCGAGTGCATTTGTCCGAAGTGTTCAGCGGCAAGAATCCGGAAGACCTGGCGCTGACCACCCGTGAGTATTACAAGGAAATTGGGGTCAACGCCCACTTCGGCGATGCCGTTGCAAAGATCGATCGTGCGAACAAGGAAGTCATCACTGATCTGGGCCGGCGCTTCGCCTACGACAAACTCGTATTGGCCACTGGTTCGTATCCCTTCGTGCCACCTGTCCCCGGTTCCGATCAATCCGGCTGCCTGACCTACCGCACCATCGACGATCTGGGCGCCATTCGCGCTCACGCAAAGGACGGCAAGATCGGCGTGGTGGTCGGCGGTGGCCTGCTGGGTCTTGAGTGCGCCAATGCGCTGAAGAATCTCGGCCTTGAAACGCACGTCGTGGAATTTGCACCAGGGCTGATGGGTGTGCAACTAGATGGCGGCGGCAGCGTGATGCTGCGGCAGATGATTGAAGAACTCAACGTGCAGGTACACACCAGCAAATCGACGCAGAGAATCGTCAAAGGCCATGAGCGCAAACTGCGCATGGAATTCGCCGACGGCTCCGCGCTCGAGACTGACATGATCGTGTTCTCTGCTGGTATTCGGCCCTACGATCAGCTGGCAAAGTCTGCGGACATCACTGTCGGTGAGCGGGGCGGCATCGTCATCGACTATCACTGCCGCACCAGCGATTCCGATATTTTCGCCATCGGCGAGTGTGCACTGTTCGGCGGCCGCATCTTCGGTCTCGTGGCACCCGGATATCGCATGGCCGATGCCGCGTTGAGTCAACTCACCGATAAACCGATTCCGTTCCAGGGCGCGGACATGAGCACCAAACTCAAGCTCCTGGGCATCGACGTGGGCTCCATCGGCGACTCCCACGGCAAGGCGCTGCACAATGGGCAGCCTCCGGCGAGCTTCCTCTACTCGAACGATCGCGAGCGCGTCTACAAGAAGATCGTCGTCAGCGCCGATGGCAAGAATCTTCTCGGCGCGGTACTCGTTGGCGATTGCAGCGACTACGACACACTGCTGCAGCTGTTCCTCAACGACATGGAACTGCCAGCCAATCCAGAGGCCATCATCCTGCCTGCGGACAAGGGAGCTTCTCCACTGTTTGCGGGTATGTCGTTACCGATGACGGCCACAATCTGCTCGTGTCTGAATGTGACCAAGGGCGCCATCGTGGCGGCGATCGAAGGCGGCTGCTGTTCCGTGGCAGATGTGAAGTCGATTACGAAGGCAAGCACTGGCTGTGGCGGTTGCGCGGCACTGCTCAAGTCGACTGTCAATGAGGAGCTTGCTGCCCGTGGCGCAGAGATCAACAACAACGTTTGCGAGCACTTCGCGTACTCGCGACAGGAATTGTTCCATCTCGTCAAGGTAGGTTCGCTCAAGACCTTCGATGATGTGTTGCACAAGCATGGCAAAGGTCGCGGCTGCGATGTCTGCAAGCCAACAGTCGGTTCCATCCTCGCCTCCTTGTTCAACGACTACGTGCTGAAGAAGGAACATGCGAGTCTGCAGGACACCAATGACACTTTCCTCGCCAACATGCAGAAGGACGGCACCTACTCCATCGTGCCGCGCATTCCCGGTGGCGAGATTACCGCCGAAAAGCTGATCGTGATCGGCGAAGTCGCGAAGAAGTACAAGCTCTACACCAAGATCACCGGTGGCCAGCGCATCGACCTGTTCGGTGCTCGCGTAAACCAGTTGCCCGAGATCTGGAGCGAACTGGTCGACGCCGGATTCGAGACCGGCCATGCCTATGGCAAAGCACTGCGTACGGTGAAATCCTGCGTCGGCAGCACCTGGTGCCGCTATGGCGTGCAGGACAGCGTGAGCATGGCGATCCTCATCGAGAATCGCTACAAGGGCGTGCGCTCCCCGCACAAACTGAAATCCGCCGTGTCCGGCTGCACCCGCGAATGTGCCGAGGCGCAGTCGAAAGACTTTGGCGTCATTGCCACTGAGAACGGCTGGAACCTCTACGTGTGTGGCAACGGCGGCATGAAACCGCGCCATGCCGACCTCTTTGCCACGGACCTCGATGACGCGACGCTGATCAAGTACATCGATCGCTTCCTGATGTTCTACATCCGCACCGCCGACAGACTTCAGCGCACCTCGGTGTGGATGAATAATCTCGAGGGTGGCCTGGACTATCTGCGCGCAGTTATTATCGATGACAAACTCGGCATTGCCGAAGAGCTGGAAGCACAGATGGCTCTGCTGCTCGATACTTACCAGTGCGAGTGGAAGACCACGATCGAAGACCCTGAAAGGCTCAAACGCTTCCGCCAGTTCGTCAACAGCATGGAAGAAGATGCCCATGTGGTGTTTGTGCAGGAACGCGGCCAGCCAAGGCCGGCGAAGGACAGTGAGCGTGAGGCTTTGGCGGTTTAAGCCTCCCCTGTAGGAGCGAGCTTGCTCGCGAATGGGTTGAGTTCAGGTTCAGTGTGGCACTATTCGCGAGCTAGCTCGCTCCCACACAAGCTCACTCCCACACAAGCTCACTCCTACAGATTATTTTCAGATAGAAGGATTCCCTAAATGGGCAACGCACTACACAAACAAATCAACCCGGAACCTGTCGCGAGATTCAGCGAAGGCGACCTGCAGGAAAACTCCGGTGTCTGCGTCCTGATCAATGGCATGCAGGTAGCCGTGTTCTATTTACCAGCCGAAACACCAGCGGTTTATGCACTGAGTAATTGGGACCCCATCGGCAAGGCGAACGTGCTCTACCGTGGTATAGTCGGCGACGTCAACGGCGAGCTGGTGGTGGCATCCCCGCTGTACAAACAGCACTTCAGTCTGGTGACAGGGCGTTGCCTTGAAGAGGACAACGTGCAGGTGCCTGCCTACCAGGTGAGGCTTGAGGACGACACAGTAATCGTGAGCTTGCAGCCTCTCTTGTAGGAGCGAGCTTGTGTGGGAGCGAGCTTGTGTGGGAGCGAGCTTGTGTGGGAGCGAGCTAGCTCGCGAATAGTGCCACACTGAACCTGAACTGAACCCATTCGCGAGCGAGCTCGCTCCTACAGGAATGATTACAGCGGAACATCTGATGATCGACGATGTCACCAGCCAGACCACCTGCCCCTACTGCGGCGTTGGCTGCGGCGTGGAAGGAAAAGTGCTGGCTGGTGTGATTCATTCCGTCAGCGGAATGAAAGATCATCCGGCCAATCTCGGCAAACTCTGCGTCAAGGGCTCGGCGCTGCACGAGACCCATTCTGGTGGACCGGGTGACAAGGGGCGCCTGCTGCATCCACGTATCGCAGGCGTACGCACCGATTGGAACACTGCGCTGGACCATGTCTCCGCCAGCCTGCGCAAGATCATCAAGAAGCACGGTCCCGACTCTGTCGCGT
>JAUYSB010000186.1 GCA_030696525.1 Hydrogenophaga sp.
GGCGTGGCCGGCTTGGTGAACACCGCCATCAGGTCGCTCGGGCCCTGGTACTCGCGCATCAGCACCGGCGGCAGCTGCTCGCTGACCTTCATCAGGTCGGCCAGGTCGGTGATGTTGTGCTCGGAGATCAGGTTCTCGACCATGCCGATGCGCTCCAGCCGCGAGCCCGCGCGCAAGGCCTCGCCCACCTCGGCCGGCGCCACGCCGGCCAGGTCGGCGATGGCGGCATAGGCTTCGGGCGCGTTGTTGACCTTGAACTCCACCAGGATGGAGCGCAGGACGCGCTGGTAACGCGCCAGCGTGCCGTAAAGCAGCAGCGCGCGTTCGGCGCGGTTGAGCTGCAACAGGCCGGCCAGGGCATCGATGTTTTTCTCCACCAGCGTGGACTGCTTTTTGAGCGCCTGCGCCAGCCACTCGCCGGTCACGCCCAACACGCTGAGCAAGTCCTTGGGCGACTCCTTGGCGTACTCGTCGAGGTAGAAGAACAGCGTGCCTTCCTCATAAGGCCCGCGCCAGACGCCGAAGCGCTCCATGAAGGCGGCCAGCGGCAGTTCGGCGTGGTGGGCCCAGAGTTCGTTGTCGCGGCAGCGCCGGCCCAGGAATTCGCGCAGCCGCGTAAGCACCGTGAGCGGCCACACCAGGTGGCGCCCGGCCAGTGCCAGCAGGGTGTTGAGGTCGCGACGCAGGTTGAAGCGTGCGCCCTGGCGCGCGGCCAGCGTGAGCACGAAGTGCGAACACATGAGGTCGAGCACCGGGGCCTGGCGCAGCTCGGGCGGCACAAACACGCGCGCGCCCGCCAGCCGGGCTTCGCCGGCCGGCCGCAGCAAGGCCCGGCCGTCGCCACGACCAGCGCCCCGCACCTGCGCCATCGGCTTGTCGGCCGACGCCACCAAACGTTTGACCATCCGAAACACCTCCAGCCATGCCACAACAGCGGACCGTGCCTGGGTCTCATGCGGCTGGCGCTCGACGCACCAGCAGGCCCCTTCTATGGCGCGAACCATACCCCAGCTTTCGCGCCGGGGGAAGTGTGTTGGGCTTTGCCCCGTCGCGTCACAATGGCGGGATGATTGAACTCGCCGATATCGAAGCGGCCGCCCAGCGGCTGGATGGACAGGTGCTGCTGACCCCGTGCGTGGAATCGCGCACGCTGTCGCAGATCACCGGCGCGCAGGTGTTTCTCAAATTCGAGAACCTGCAGTACACCGCCTCGTTCAAGGAGCGCGGCGCCTGCAACAAGCTCAGCCAGCTCAGCGCCGAAGAACGCGCGCGTGGCGTGGTCGCCATGTCGGCCGGCAACCACGCGCAGGGCGTGGCCTACCACGCGCAGCGCCTGGGCCTGCGCGCCGTCATCGTGATGCCGCGCTTCACGCCCGGCGTGAAGGTGGAGCGCACGCGCGGTTTTGGCGCCGAGGTGGTGCTGCACGGCGACACGCTGGACGAAGCCCGCGCCCACGCCTTTGAGCTGGCGGCCAGCCAGGGCCTGGTGTTTGTGCACCCCTACGACGACGACGCCATCATCGCCGGCCAGGGCACGGTGGGCCTGGAGATGCTGCGCGCCCAGCCCGACCTGGACGTGCTGGCGATTGCGGTGGGCGGCGGAGGCCTGATCGGTGGCATCGCCACCGCCGCCAAGGCGCTCAAGCCAAGCATCGAGGTCGTGGGCGTGCAGACCCAGCGCTTCCCGGCCATGTTCAACGCCATGACCGGCCAGCACCTGCCCCAGGGCAGCACCACCATTGCCGAAGGCATTGCGGTGGCCAGCCCGGGCGAGCGCAACCAGGTGCTGGCCCGCGCGCGGGTGGACGACTGGCTGCTGGTGGACGAAGGCGACATCGAGCAGGCCATCGTGATGCTGCTGGAGATTGAAAAAACCCTGGTCGAAGGCGCGGGCGCTGCCGGCCTGGCCGCCGTGCTCAAACACCCGCAGCGCTTCGCGGGCAAAAAGGTCGGCCTGGTGCTGTGCGGCGGCAACATCGACCCGTTGCTGCTGGCCTCCATCATCGAGCGTGGCATGGTGCGTGCCGGCCGGCTGGTGCGCTTCAAGGTCAGCGCGCGCGACGTGCCGGGCAACCTGGCCCGCATCGCAGCACTGGTAGCCGAGGCCGGCGCCAACATCGACGAGGTGCACCACCAGCGCGCCTTCACCCTGCTGGCGGCGCAAAACGTCGAAATCGAGCTGGTGCTGCAGACCCGCGGCCGCGACCACGTGGCGCAGGTGTTGCAGCACCTGCAATTGGCCGGGTTCGACGCGGCCGTGCTGTGAGACGCTAAAATCCCGTCCAGTTCACGATTTTTCAGGAAGACCGCCATGTCCAAGCCCGCCGCACACGATTCGCACGACCAGCCGCAAGACGTCATCGAGTCCATCGTCCCCATGATGCCGGTGGTGCTGCCGGTGGCCGGCGCGGTGCTGATTTTCCTGCTGGCCTTCATCGCCGTGTTCATGGCCTGATACCCGAAGCGATTTCCCCCTCAACGGCCGGGCGCCCCAAGCGCCCGGCCGTTTTGTTTGTGTGCCCAGGTAACCGTTGGTCGAAATGACAAAATGATTGAAGTCATAGTGATCAAAATTCGCCGGATACATTAAAGTTACACAAATTCACGATACGGATCGGCGCCCGTCGCGCGCCACGTTGCACTGCCCGGTCAGGCGCAGAGACATGCGCCAACCGCCGCCAGGTTCCTTTGGGTGAACCCGGCTCCGGCAGCTTGCCAGGAGGAACGGATGCACAACAAACACTGGATGTTGCTGGGCTGGGCGTCGGCCGCCGTGCTGGCCGTCAGCGCATGGACGGCGAGCGGCAGCGCCCCGGCCAGCGACAGCGCGCCCACCCAGCCGCCGGCCTGGACCGGCCCGGCAGCCGAAACCGCCCCCCTTTGGCCCGAGCTGGTGCTGCCCCTGCTGCTGCTGGGCGCCGCGGTGGCCGGCCACGCCTGGTGGCGGGCGCGCCGGCACCGACGGCAACTGCAGGGTCTGCAAGTGGACATGCACGACGGCCTGGAAGCCCAGAGCCAGCTGCTGACGCTGGCCGGCCTGCTGCCGGTGGGCATATCGCACGTGGAGGAAGACGCCGAGGGCCAGCTGCTGGCCCGCTTCGTCAACCCGCGCATGGCCGAGCTGCTGGGTGTGCGCCTGGACGACATGCAGTTCGATGCCAAGGCCGGCTGGCGGCACGTCCACCCCGATGATTTGCGACAGGCCAACATGGCCTTGTCGCAAGCGGCCACCAGCGTGCGCCGGGGCGTGCCGCAGGTGGAGGTGGAGACGTTGTGCCGTGTGCAGCGCGACGAGCGCACCCGCTGGCTGCGCACCCGTTCCCAGTTGCGCCTGGCCAGCGGCGAGGCCGGGCGCCATGGCGTGGTCCACATCCACGCCTGCGCCGAAGACATCACCGACCTGCGCCGCCACCAGAAATTCAGCCAGGATGTGCTCGACGGTTACCCGGCACCGGTGCGCATACGCGACCTGGCCGGCCGCCACCTGCTGACCAACCCGGCCTTTGATCGCCTGCACCTGCTGCGGGCAGGTGAATCGCTGGGCAAGACCGACGCGGAGCTGCTGCCGCTGGACGTGCAGCGGCTCTACCACGCGGTGGACGACCAGCTCGCCACCAGCGGCCAGCCGCAGGTGTTCGAGCAGACCCTGGCCGACGCCAGCGGCCCGCGCACCCACCAGGTGACGCAGTTCCTGCTGCGCGACGAAGACCAGCGCCCCTACGCCACCTGCGCCATCAGCACCGACGTGAGTGACCATCAAGCGGCACAAGGGCGGCTGCGGCGGGTGCTTGATGCCTCGCCCATGCCGGTGCTGATCACCAGCGCGGGCCGGGTGGTCTATGCCAACCGGCGCTGCACCGATCTGCTCGACGTGCGCGTGGGCACCGCCGCGGCCCACCTGTATGCCGACCCCGCAGAACAACAGCGGCTGGAACAGCAGGTGGCCCATGAAGGGCATGTGACCGCCCACAAGCTGCACTTGCGCGGCCCCGACGCGGCCACCCATGAACTCTGGATGACCGCCGTGCCCACCGACCACAACGGCCAGCAGGCCATGCTGTCCTGGCTGGAGCCACCGTCCACCGACACGCGCCGCCCCGCCCACTTGCGCGCGGTCGATCGTGCAGCCTGACCATTCACACCAGCGTGGCGGCGAACTGTTCGATGGCCGAAGGCGACGGCGGCAGCGCGGTGAACTTGATGCCCTCGCGGTTGAGGCAGCCGCGCAGGCCGGCGTCCACGGCGCGCGCCTGGTCTTCGTCCTGCAGGCGGCCGCTGCGCACGTACTTCTTGTCGGGGTCGCGCTGCACCAGCACGTTCACGTTTTTGTACTGCTGGTGCCAGGCCAGGATCTGCTTGCGCGTCTTCTGCACGTCGCAGATGTTGTCCGGGTAGGTTTCGTTGTAGTAGAGCAACTGCGGCAGCGAACATTCGGTGACGAGGAACTGCACCTGGCCGTCGAGGATGCTCAGCATGGTGTTCTGCTGGTGGGCAATGAGGTACTGGTTGCGCAGCGCCTCCAGGTCCTTCTGCCACACCAGGGCCTTGGCGTAATCGGGCACCGTCTCCACCGTCAGGTGCCGCTGGTGCAGGCTGAGCACGATGGCGGCGGTGTAGAGCGACTTGTCGCTGCCCGGCCCACCAATGATGTTGATCACCTGGGTCGGGTAGATGCGCATCTTGTTCTCGGGCAGGCGCGGTGCCACGTAGGTGTATTGCAGGGCCATCAACGTCTCCTCGCAACTGGCTTTCACTATTGTCTTGCGGTTATTGTTTCGGCGGGTTAACCTTTCTACACGCAGAAGCTTGCAACACCACAAGGGGATGGCGGCGCAAAGGGCCGTACGGTGTTGCTTTGAGCAACTGTGGCTACAACAACGGAGTGCGTATGCGCGTCAATCTGCCCGTCAGCGGCCAGGAGTTTCCCTTTCCCAAGGGCCAGACCCTGGTGTCCACCACCGACACCAAGGGGCGCATTCTGTACTGCAACCCCCTGTTCATCGAGGTCAGCGGCTACGAGAAGGAAGAGCTGCTGGGGCAGCCGCACAACATCGTGCGCCACCCCGACATGCCCGAAGAAGCCTACCGCGACATGTGGGCCACCATCGCCAGCGGCAGGCCGTGGTCGGCGCCCGTGAAGAACCGGCGCAAGAACGGCGACCACTACTGGGTGATGGCCAACGCCACGCCGCTGCTTCAGAACGGCCAGCCCATCGGCTACATGTCGGTGCGCACCGAAGCCACCCGCGAGCAGATCGCCGGCGCCGAACAGCTCTACGCCACCATGCGCGCCGAAAAGGACAGCGGCAGACTGGTGCACACCTTCAAGAACGGGCGCCTGGTCAAACGCACCCTGGGTGGGCGCATTGGGGAGATGACGCGCCTGAGCCTGGCCGGCAAGATGCTGCTGGTGCTCTTCGCTCTGGTGCTGCTGGGCCAGGGCATCAACTCGGTGGTACCGCCCAGCGGTGGCCTCATGACGGCGCTGAACCTGGGCGTCAAGCTGGTCCTTCTGGGCGGCTTCTGGTGGTACCTCAAACACCTGATCACCGCCCCGCTGGAGGCCTTGATCAGCGCCGCCAACAGCATGGCGGCGGGCGACCTGACGCAGTCCGTCGCCCACGACCGCAGCGACCAGCTCGGCGATCTGCAGGTGGCCCTGAGCCAGCTCGGCGTGAACCTGCGCTCGGTGGTGCGCGACGCGCGCAGCCAGAGCTCGGCCATGGTGGTGGGCACGGCCGAAATCGCCAGCGGCAACCTCGACCTGAGCCAGCGCACCGAAGCCCAGGCCAGCAACCTGGAGCAGACGGCGGCGTCGATGGAGGAAATCACCGGCACGGTGCGCCAGTCGGCCGAGTCGGCACGCCAGGCCAGCGAGCTGTCGGCGCAGGCACGCGAGATCGCCGAGCGCGGCAGCGAGGCCGTCAACGAGGTCGGCAGCAACATGCGGGCGATACAGGAATCGTCCAAACGCATCAGCGAGATCACGCAGGTGATCGACAGCATCGCCTTCCAGACCAACATCCTGGCGCTCAACGCCGCCGTGGAAGCGGCCCGCGCCGGCGAACAGGGGCGCGGCTTTGCGGTGGTGGCCAGCGAGGTGCGCACCCTGGCGCAGCGCACGTCCACCGCCGCCAAGGAAGTCAAGACGCTGATCGAGGATTCGGCCAGCAAGGTGGAGGTCGGGCACCTCAAGTCGGAAGCCGCGCGCAAGACCATGGGCGAAGCGGTGGAAGGGGTGCGCCGCGTGAACGTGCTGGTGGACGAAATCAGCAACGCAGCACGCGAACAGCTCTCGGGCATCTCGCAAATCAACTCGGCCGTGGCCCAGCTCGACACCATCACCCAGCAGAACGCCGCGCTGGTGGAAGAGATCGCGGCGTCGGCGCAGTCGCTCGAAGGTCTGGCGCAGAACACCACCGAAACGGTGGCGGTGTTCCGCATCGACAACGGTACCGGCGGCGGCGAAGCTGCGCCGGATGCGGTGGGCCTGCGGCGCAAGATGCGCGCGCAGCAGCAATCCCAGGCGCCGGCGCCCGCCGCACGCCTGGTGCCAGCGCCCACCCGCGGCAAGCCCCGGGCCGCCTTGCCGCAGCACTGAGGGGGGCGGGCTGGGCGACAATCGCCGGCATGAACGACACAGCCGCCACCCCCTCCGAGCGCCCCGCGCTGCCCGACCACCTCTCCATCGACCCGCGCAGCCCGCACCACGTGGCGGCCGTGTTCGAGCACGACATCGGCATCCGCTTCAACGGCAAGGAACGTTTCGACGTCGAGGAATACTGCGTCAGCGAAGGCTGGATACGCGTGCCCGCCGGCAAGACCGTGGACCGCAAAGGCCAGCCGCTGATGATCAAACTCAAGGGCACGGTCGAGGCCTTCTACCGCTGAGTGGCACGCATAAGGTCATGCAAGTTTTGCATGTACCCGTCAGGTAACTGCCACCGGGCTTTCATAAAATAGCGCTCCTTGGCCGACACGCGGCCCAAAACCTGGGTTTACCGACCCGGGCTTTTGGCAATCGCGCTGCACCCTGCACCCAGCACGCAGCCCTCCGGGCGCCGACCGAGACGCAGTCCCACTGCAGAGAAGGGGATACTGAAAAACGTCTCAACTGTGTTCACGCACAGGCGCTCCCTCCACGGTTTGAAGCGACGTTTTTCAAGATTCCGCTTTTTTACTTTGGAGCTGACCATGAACTCTCCCGCCATGCTGGGCCTGAATATCCAGGCGCCCGCCTTTGTGAAGAACGCCCGTCTGATCGCCTGGGTGGCCGACATGGCCGCGCTGTGCAAACCCGCGCGCATCCACTGGTGCGACGGCAGCGAGGCCGAATACAACGCCCTGTGCGAGCAGATGGTGGCCAGTGGCACCTTGAAGCGCCTGAACCCCGCCAAGCGCCCCAACTCCTACCTGGCCTGGTCCGACCCGTCGGACGTGGCCCGCGTGGAGGACCGCACCTTCATCTGCTCTGAAAAGCAGGAAGACGCCGGCCCGACCAACAACTGGAAAGCCCCGGCCGAGATGCGCGCCACGCTGCAGCCCCTGTTCGACGGCTGCATGGCCGGGCGCACGATGTACGTGATCCCGTTCAGCATGGGCCCGCTGGGTTCGCACATCGCGCAGATCGGTGTGGAGTTGAGCGACAGCCCCTACGTGGTCACCAACATGAAGATCATGACCCGCATGGGCCGTGCCGTGTACGACGTGCTGGGCGTGGACGGCGAGTTTGTCCCCTGCGTGCACACCGTGGGCGCGCCGCTGGCCGAGGGCCAAGCCGATGTGTCCTGGCCTTGCAACCCGACCACCAAGTACATCGTCCACTACCCCGAGACGCGCGAGATCTGGTCCTACGGCTCGGGCTACGGCGGCAACGCCCTGCTGGGCAAGAAATGCCTGGCCCTGCGCATCGCTTCCACCATGGGCCGCGACCAGGGCTGGCTGGCCGAGCACATGCTGATCCTGGGTGTGACCTCGCCCGAGGGCAAGAAGTCGCACGTGGCCGCGGCCTTCCCCAGCGCCTGTGGCAAGACCAACTTCGCCATGCTGATCCCGCCGCAGGGCCTGAACGGCTGGACCGTCACCACCATCGGTGACGACATCGCCTGGATCAAACCCCACGCCGACGGCAAGCTCTACGCCATCAACCCCGAGGCCGGCTACTTTGGTGTGGCCCCCGGCACCAACACGCTGACCAACCCCAACTGCATGGCCAGCCTCACGCGCGACGTGATCTTCACCAACGTCGCCCTGACCGACGACGGCGACGTGTGGTGGGAAGGCATGGGCGAGGCACCGGCCCACGCCATCGACTGGCAGGGCAAGGACTGGACGCCTCAATTGGGCAAGGAAACCGGCGCCAAGGCGGCCCACCCCAACGCCCGCTTCACCGTGGCCGCCACCAACAACCCCGCGCTCGACCCGGCCTGGGACGACCCCGCCGGTGTGCCCATCGACGCCTTCATCTTCGGCGGCCGCCGCAGCACCACCGTGCCGCTCGTCACCGAAGCCCGCACCTGGATGGAAGGCGTCTACATGGCCGCCACCATGGGTTCGGAAACCACCGCCGCCGCCTTTGGCGCCCAAGGTGTGGTGCGCCGCGACCCCTTCGCCATGCTGCCCTTCACCGGCTACAACATGAGCGACTACTTCCAGCACTGGCTGGACATGGAGCACAAGCTGGAAAGCCTGGGCCACACCCTGCCCAAGATCTTCTGTGTCAACTGGTTCCGCAAGGGCGCCGACGGCAAGTTCGTCTGGCCCGGCTACGGCGAGAACATGCGCGTGCTCAAGTGGATGCTGGACCGCATCGAAGGCAAGGTGGCTGGCCAGGACAACCTGTTCGGCGTCGGCCCCACCTATGAAGAAATCGAGTGGAGCGGCCTGGACTTCAGCCGCGCGCAGTTCGACTCGGTGACCCACATCGACAAGGCCGACTGGACCGCCGAGCTGGCCCTGCACAGCGAGCTGTTCACCCTGCTGGCCCACCACCTGCCGCAAGAGCTGCAAGCCACCAAGGTGCAGATCGAACAGCGCCTGGCCGCCGCCTGAGCGTCTTTAACGCAGCAAAAAGGCCGCCGGGTTGCCCCGGCGGCCTTTTTTTGTTTGGCCGGTGCGGAAAACCGTTCAGCAATAAAACACGGCGCGGCGGCGGCCGGCAGGCATCTGGCTGCGCGCCAGGCGCATCAGGGCTTCGCTGTCAGGCACGGCAGCCACCGCTTCATCCACATCGGTGCGCTGTTGAGCCGCCACCAGCTCGCTCATCACGCGCGGGTCGGTTTTGGCGATTTCCCACATGCGGGCTTCGGCACGGCGCTCGGCCGCAGCACGCGACCAGCGGTTGAGCACGGCCATGGCGCGCAAACCCGTGCGGCGGGCCGTGCCGGCAAACACCATGGTGGCGGCAAACACCACCGCCCACAGCAGCACCCAGGCCAGGAACACATGGCCGTCTGCCCAGGAATCGATCACCTGGTCGGCCACCACCACCAGGGCCGCGACCACCGCAGCCAGCAGCAAGGCGGCCAAGCCGCGCGCGCCTTCAGACCGGTGTCGGGGCGTTTGCGCGACGGTGTCGGCGCCTGAAGCGTTGGCACGCAAACCCAGAGAGGCCGGGGCGGGAGAAACAACAGTGCTCATGGCAGACTCCTTGAAATGTCTTTGAGACCGGTGAATCCTAGGGTTAACCCTCGTGATTTGCAAATTTATTCTTGTGATGGCTTACATTCATACGTGAAATGAATGAGCTGAACTTCCGCACCCTGGACCTGAACCTGCTGCGTGTGTTCGACGAGGTGATGGCCGAACGCAACCTCACGCGGGCGGCGCAGCGCCTGTCCATGACCCAACCCGCCGTCAGCAACGCCTTGCGCCGCTTGCGTGAGCTGCTGGGCGACGAGCTGGTGCAGCGCGCCGGCTACGGCGTGGAGCCCACACCGCGCGCGCTGATGTTGTGGCCCAGCGTGCGCGACGCCCTGCACCAGCTGCGCGCGGCGCTGGCGCCGGGCGAGTTCAACCCCGGCCAGGCCCAGAACGCCTTTGTGCTGACCATGGCCGATGCCACTGCCGCCAAGGTGATCCCGGGCCTGATGAACGTGCTGGCCAGCCAGGCACCCGGGGTCACGCTGCGGGTGCTGCCGCTGACCACACGCGACCCGCGCCAGCTGCTCGAATCGGGCGAGGTCGATCTCGCCATCGGCCACTTTCCGGGTGTGCTGGCCGAGCTGGGCGCCCAGCACCTGCAGGAAAGCAGCCCGCGTTTCATGTTCGAGCGCCTGTACGACGGCGAGTACGTGGTGGTGATGCGCAAGCACCACCCGCTGGCGCAAGGCAAGCTCACGCTGGACGACTACTGCGCCGCGCGCCACCTGCTGGTGAGCTTTTCGGGCCGCCCGGTCGGTTTTGTGGACGAGGCGCTGACCGCTGTCTCGCGCAAGCGCCGCGTGGTGCTGACCGTCAACCAGTTCTTCACCGCCGGTCTGGTGGTGGCCACCTCCGACCTGCTGACCGTGCTGCCGCGCCACTTCATTGGCGGCACCGGTGTGGCCGACCAATTGGTGTGGCGCCCCCTGCCGCTGGACGTGCCCGCCGTGCATGTGGACGCGCTGTGGCACCGCCAGCACCAGGCCAGCAGCGCCCACCGCTGGTTGCGCGAGGCGGTGCGCCACACCGCTCAGAACCAGCAGCCCGCCCCATGAAGATCCAACTGCTGAGCGACCTGCACCTGGAAGCCAACCCCGACCTGCAGATCGAACCCGCGCCCGACGCCGACCTGCTGGTGCTGGCCGGCGACATCGGCTCCTACCAGACCCGCAAGGACGGTGGCCGCCTGGGCGAGCCCGACTGGGGCCTGCAGCGTTTTTCACCGCTGGCGCGCTACGCCGGCTGGCCGGTGCCGGTGCTGTTTGTGCCCGGCAACCACGAGTACGACGCGCTGGACTTCGACCAGGCGCACAGCGAGCTGCGCCGCACCTGCGAACGCTTGGGAATGGTGTGGCTGGAACGCGAGCAATGGCAACACGCCGGCGTGCGGTTTGTGGGCACCACGCTGTGGGCCGACTTCGATGCCCTGGCCCACGGGCTGCCTGCAAGCGAAGCGCTGAAAGCGCGCGCCAAGGCCTTTCGGGCCGCCAACTTCTACCTGCGGACCATGGCCACGCAGCGTGGCGATGCGCTGTTCGACGCCGCCGCCATGCGCGAGCAAGCCTTGTTGTGCCAGCAGTGGCTGGCCGAAGCATTGGCCCAGCCCTTTGATGGCCCCACCGTGGTGGTGACCCACTTCGCGCCCAGCCTGCGCAGCGCCGACCCGCGCTATGGCCTGACCCCCGGCACGGCCGGCTTCTGCAACGCGCTGGACCCCTTGCTGGCACACGCCGACCTCTGGCTGCACGGCCACCTGCATTGTTGCCACGACTACCGCGTGGGGCGCTGCCGCGTGCTGGCCAACCCCATGGGCTACGCCGAAAAAGGCGAGCAGAAACACTTCCGTCCCGATCACTGTTTCGAGCTCGTGCCTTGACCAAAAGCAACTGGCGCTTCTGTCAAACATTTACACTCAAGCCAGCTTTCTCACACAACACAGGACCCAGGAGCCGAACCCATGAAAATCCTTCTCGCCGTCGATGGCAGCCCGTACACCAAGAAGATGCTTGCCTACCTGGCCACCCACGCCGAGATGTTTGGCACCAACAACCAGTTCACCCTGCTCAACGTGCAGATGCCGCTGCCCCCGCGCGCCCGTGCGGCCGTGGGTGCCGAAGTGGTCAAGAGTTACCACGAGGAAGAGGCCACCAAGGTGTTTGGTCCGGTGATCAAGTTCCTCAAGCGTCACAACATCGAGCCCGAGACCGTGAGCAAGGTGGGCCACCCCGGCGAGCTGATCGCCAAGACCGCCGACAGCGGCAAGTTCGATCTGGTCATCATGGGTTCGCACGGCCACAGCGCGCTGGGCAACCTGGTCATGGGCTCGGTGGCCACCAAGGTCATGGCCCATTGCGGCACGCCCGTTCTGCTGGTGCGCTGACCCTCGCCTGACCGGGGCAGACCTTGCTCAAGCAGATCCGCCCCGACCAGCTGCGCCTGGGCATGTACATCCAGGGCTTTGAAGGCTCTTGGATGGACCACCCCTTCTGGCGCAACCGTTTTGTGCTGGAAGAACCCAAGGATTTGGCGCGCGTGCTGGCCAGCGGCGTCACGGGCGTCTGGATCGACATCACGCTGGGCGACGATGTGGCGACCGGCGCAGCCCAGGCCCAGCCGGACAAAGCGCCGCCCGCAGCGCCAGTGCTGGCGGAACCCGAGCCCGAACACGAATCCCCCCAGGCCACCCCACAAACCCCCTGCAACCTGCGCGACGAGATGGCGCGCGCAGCCAGCATCTGCCTGTCGGCGCGCGACGAGATGACGCGCATGTTTGCCGAGGTGCGCATGGGCCGCGCGGTGGATACCGGCGTGGTGCGCGAGCTGGTGCAGGACATCACCGAATCGGTGATGCGCAACGGCAGCGCCATCATCAGCCTGGCGCGCCTGAAAACCGCCGACAACTACACCTACATGCATTCGGTGGCGGTGTGTGCGCTGATGGTGTCGCTGGGGCGCCAGCTCAAGCTCAGCGACAGCCAGATCAGCGACGCCGGTTTTGCCGGCCTGGTGCACGACATCGGCAAGGCCCTGGTGCCCATGGAGGTGCTCAACAAACCCGGGCGCCTGACCGATGAAGAATTTGAACAGGTCAAGTCGCACCCGCGCCAGGGCTGGCAACTGCTCAAGGACAGCGGCGTGAGCAACGCGGTGGCGCTCGACGTGTGCCTGCACCACCACGAGCGCATGGACGGCGCGGGCTACCCCGACCAGCTCGCGGGCGACCAGATCAGCCTGATGGCCCGCATGGGCGCCGTGTGTGACGTGTACGACGCCATCACCTCGAACCGGCCCTACAAGGCCGGCTGGGACCCGGCGGAGTCGCTGAGCCGCATGGCCAAATGGACCGGCGGGCATTTCGATCCGCGCGTGTTCCAGGCCTTTGTGCGCAGCCTGGGCATCTACCCGGTGGGTTCGCTGGTCAAGCTCAACAACGAAAAGCTGGCGGTGGTGGTCGACCAGTCGCCGCGCTCGCTGCTCAAGCCCATCGTCAAGGTGTTCTATTCGCTGCGCCACCAGGAGCGCCTGCCGCCACAAGAGGTCGATCTTTCCGCGCCCAACACCAAGCTGCAGATTCTGGGCCGCGAAGACCCGGCCGACTGGCCCTTTCCCGACCTCAACGACATCTGGTCGGGCGGTGCCGCGCTGCCCGCCTGAACGCGGTCGGCGCGCAGCCTTTCAGCGCGCGTTCAAGCCTTCGAAGCAGCTGGTCATCACCATGTCGATGATGGCGTCGTCGCTGTGGCTGCCGCTGGCGCGCAGAAACCCGAGCACCGGGTCGCAGGCCCGCGCGTACAACGTGTAGAGCACGGCAATGGGCGGCAGGTTGCGGTTGAGGCTGCCGTCGGCCTGTGCCGCTTCGATCCACGCGCCCAGGCGGTCGCTGACATTCATCAGGCCGTCCATGTAATCGGTGTTGACCATCAGGTTGGCGCGCAGGCTGGAGTTTTCGCTCGGCAGCGAAGGCATTTCACCGGCCAGCTGCACCTCCATGGTCCAGCGCGCCACCGCCTTGAGCAAGTCGATGGGGCGGGCGGCGTCGTCCAGGCTGTCGAGGAAGGCCAGCGCGCGCAACATCACACGCACCATGGCGGCAGCGGCCAGGTCTTCCTTGCTCGGAAAGTGTTTGTACAGGCTGGCCTTGGCGATGCCGACTTCGGCGGCCACCTCGTCCACCGTCATGGCATCGAAACCCTTTTCGGCCAGCAGGCGGTTGACGGCTTGAATGATCGCGTCTTCACGCGCCTGGTGCATCTGCTCCCGAAAACTGCGCTTGGCAGGGGGCGACTTCAATACGGCTGAGGACATCCGGCTTTTTCTCCTAGTGCGATGGTGCACCAAATCAACGCCCAAGTCTATATCCCCACTCAAATGAATGAAATTAGACTGCTTAGTCACTTTTCAGTCTGTTTGGTTAATATGCGTCCTCGCAAGTCGGCTGCGTTCTCGCCGACCGTGTTTTTTCAACCACCTGTGAGGCACCCATGCGCATTCCACGACGTTCCCTCTTGATGCTGGCCGCGGCCGGCGCCGGTTCTGCCCTGCTGACCGCCTGCGGCGGCGGCGACGACCACAACCCGCCCAAGAACCTGGTCGAGGTGGCGCAAAGCCTGCCCGACTTCAGCATCCTCGTCGAAGCCGTGGTGGCCGCCGACTTGGCCACCACCCTGAGCGGCACCGGGCCGTTCACCGTGTTTGCGCCGACCAACGCCGCCTTCGCCGCGCTGCTGACCGAGCTGGGCGTGACCAAGGAAGCCCTGCTCGCGAACAAGGCGCTGCTGACCGCCGTGCTGACCTACCACGTGCTGCCGGGCAAGGTGGAAGCCAGCGCGGTGCCGGGCGTGCTGGGCCAGCCCATCACCACCGTGCAGGGCGGCGTTTTCAAGATCGAGTCGAACGGTGGCCTGAAGATCACCGATGGCCGCAACCGCGTGGCCAACATCAGCGCCACCGACGTGGCCGCCAGCAACGGCGTGATCCACGTGATCGACAAGGTGATCCTGCCGGCCGACAAGACCATCGTCGAGACCGCCATCGCCTCGGCGCCCGAGTTCTCCATCCTGGTCGAGGCCGTGGTGGCCGCTGGCCTGGCCGACGCGCTGAGCGCCGCCGGCCCGCTGACGGTGTTTGCGCCCACCAACGCCGCGTTTGCCGCCGCACTGACCGAACTGGGCGTGACCAAGGAAGCCCTGTTTGCCGACACCGCGTTGCTGACCGCCGTGCTGACCTACCACGTGGTGCCCAGCCGCGTGTTCAAGGCCCAGGTGCCGCTGAACACGCCCATCACCACGCTGCAGGGCGCCACCTTCACTGTGGGCAGCGATCTGGCCATCACCGACCAGGCTGGCCGCAAGGCCAACATCGTGGCCACCGACGTGATGACCAGCAACGGCGTGATCCATGTCATCGACAAGGTGATCCTGCCGCTGGCCCCGTGACATCCCATTTCTCCCCAACCTCCCCAACTGCAACAGGACTGACCATGAAAAAACTGCTGATCGCTTCCGTGATGGCCCTGAGCGGCCTGGCCGCACAGGCCGCCGACATCGTTGACACCGCCGTCTCGGCGGGTTCGTTCAAGACCCTGGTGACCGCGGTGCAGGCCGCTGGTTTGGTGGACACGCTCAAGGGCACCGGCCCCTTCACCGTGTTCGCGCCCACCGACGAAGCCTTTGCCAAGATCCCCAAGGCCCAGCTGGACGCCCTGCTGAAAGACAAGGCCGCGCTGACCAAGGTGCTGACCTACCACGTGGTGCCCGGCAAGGTGATGGCCGCCGACGTCAAGGCCGGCAAGGTCAAGACGGTGCAGGGCAGCGAGCTGACCATCGCCACCATGGGCGGCGTCAAGGTTGACGCCGCCAACGTGGTGAAGACCGACGTGGTGGCCAGCAACGGCGTGATCCACGTGATCGACACCGTGGTGATGCCCAAGTAAGTTCAGGCACCCCCGCCCAGCCCGCCCGGCGCCCGCGCCCGGCGGGCTTTTTCACGCCTGGCGCAACTGCGCGGCGGCTTCGCGCCGCAGCGCTGCGCTCAGGCCGTCGAGCACGTCGGAGGCCAGGTTCCAGCAGTGCCAGTAGAGCTTGACGCCCTGCGAATGCGCGGGCGCCACGTTGAGCAGCGCGCCCTGGGCCAGGCGCTCGCGCACCAGCAGCTCGGGCACCACGCTCACGCCCCAGCCGCGTTGCGCCGCCATCACCTGGCCCTCTGACGACGGCACGTAGAGCTGGCGCAGCATCACCCGTTGCAGGCCGAAGGCGCGCGCCACGAACTCGCGCTGCATGTCGTCCTTGCGGTTGAAGGTGATGAAGGGCATCTGGTGAAAGTTGTGGGCATTCAGGCCGGCCGGCAGGTGGCGTTCGGCAAAGGCGGGCGAGGCCACGGCCACGTAGTCCATGGTGCCCAGCGCGTCCATCTTGCAGCCGCGCAGCGCCTGGCCAATGGAGGTGACACAGCCCAGCACCTGGCCTTCGCGCAGCCATTCCTGGGTGAAATCCTGGTCGTCGTGGATGATTTCGATGGGCAGGCCGCTGTGTGCCAGCGGCGTGAGTGCGCCCAGCGCCCAGGTGGCGATGCTGTCGGCGTTGATGGCCACCGAGATGCGTTCGTCGTCGCGCCCGCCGCCGGTGGAGCTGGGGGCCAGCTCCTTGAGGTCGCGCTCCAGGTCGGCGCGCAGCAGCCGCATCATCTTGGCGTGTTTGAGCAGCAGCTGCCCGGCTTGTGTGGCCTTGAGCGGGCGGCTGCGCACGATCAGCACCGTGCCCACCTGCGCCTCCAGCGCGCGCAGGCGCTGCGACACCGCCGACTGCGTGATGGACAGGCGCTGCGCGGCGCGCTCGAAACCGCCTTCTTCGATGATGGCGGCCAGGCATTCCAGGGCGTCGGGGTCGAAGGTGCTCATGGCATCGCTCCATTAGTAAATCTGATGTTTTTCAATTTAGTTTAATTTCACTTCAAATTCAAGCCGGTTTTTCCCATACTGCGCAACAGTCAAATTTTTCCAAGGTGGACGCTATGCGAGTGGTTGTATTGGGTGCCGGCATCATCGGCGTGAGCACCGCCTGGCATTTGCTGGAGCGCGGCCACGAGGTCACCCTGGTGGACCGCCAGCCCGACGCGGCGCTGGAAACCAGCTTTGCCAACGCGGCGCAAATCTCGGTGAGCTATTGCGAACCCTGGGCCAACCGCGAAGCGCCGCTGAAGGCGCTCAAGTGGATGTTCTCGCCCACCTCGCCCCTGCTGTTCCGCCCGCAGCTGGACGTGGACCAGTGGAAGTGGGGCCTGCAGTTCCTGGGCCAGTGCAACGACGCCGCCTTCGAGCGCAACGTGGCGCAGCTGGTGGCCCTGGGCGCTTTCAGCCACGCCACGCTCAAGGACATGGTGGCCGCCACCGGCATCGAATACAACCGCCTGGAGCGCGGCATTGCGCACTACTACACCGACAGCCAGTCGTTCGAGGGCGCGGCCAGTGCGGCCGAAGTGATGCGCCGCCACGGCGTGAAGCGCCGCGTGATCGACCGCGAAGAACTGCTGAAGATCGAACCCGCGCTGCGCGCCTTTGGCGAGCGCATTGTGGGCGGCACCTACACCGAGACGGACGAACACGGCGACGCCCGCGTGTTCACCCAGAAACTGGCCGCGCTGTGCGAACAAAAAGGCGCGCGCCTGCTGTTCAACCACGACATCGAACAGCTGCAAACCGCCAGCGGCGAGATGCAGAGTGTGCGCGTGCGCGACCGCCGCAGCGGCGAGGTGCGCACCGTCATGGGCGACGCTTTTGTGGCCGCCTGCGGCTCCTACACCACGCCACTGCTGCGCACCGTGGGTGTCAACGTGCCCATCTACCCCGGCAAGGGCTACAGCGCCACGCTGCCACTGCTCAAGCCCGAGCTGGCCCCCAGCGTGAGCATGATCGACGACGGCCTGAAGATCGCCATCTCGCGCCTGGGCAATCAGCTGCGCGTGGCCGGCACCATCGAACTCGGCGGTTTTGACCTGTCGCTGGACACGCCGCTGGCCAAAAAACGCTGCGAGATGCTGGTGCGCCGCATCGAGGAAGTGTTCCCCGGCGTGGCCGACACCCGCACGCCCGAAGAAGGCGGCGACCCGCAGTTCTGGACCGGCCTGCGCCCGGCCACGCCCACCAACATCCCGTTGATTGGCCGCACGCGCGTGGGCAAGCTGTGGGTCAACGCCGGCCACGGCACCCTGGGCTGGACCCACGGCGCCGGCTCGGGCCGCGCCATGGCCGAGCTCATCAGCGGTGAGGTGCCGGCCATGAACTTCAAGTTCCACGGCATGGGCGCGGGCACGGGCAGCAGCGCGGCCAACTGGAAGCAGCGCAGCGTCGCGGCCTGACAGCCTCAGTGCAGGCGGCCTGGGAGTCGCATGCCCGGCGCCGTGTCCGCCAAAAAGGACAACACGGCGCCATCAAATTCCTCCGGCGCTTCCAGGTTGGGCCAGCGGCCCACGCCGGGCAACACGGCGCAATGCGCCAGGGGCAGGTCCAGCGCCATGGCCTGCACACGCTCGGGCGTGGCAATGGCATCGAACTCGCCAGTGAGCAGCAAGGTGGGCACCCGCACATGCGCCAGCGCGGCGCGGCGGTCAAAGCGCAGCAGGGCGGCCAACGCGCGCCGGTAGGTGGACGGAAACACGCCCCCCAGCGCGTGTTCGGCCAGTTGGGCGCCTTCGGGCAGTGAACCCGGCCCCACCTGTCGGGGCACCAGGCGCTGCGCCAGCCCGCGCATGGTCTCGCCAGCGTCCAAGGGGGTGGTGCGGTCGTTCGCATAGGCGTCGCGTTGCTCGGCCGGCAGGTCGTCAAAGGCGGCCAGCGTGCCACTCAAAATCAAACGGTTGACCAGCTCGGGGCGGCGCAGCACCACCTCTTGCGCCACCATGCCGCCCATGCCCTGGCCCAGCAGGATGACCGAAGCGTGCGAACCGTCCGGGCGCTGCGTCAGCGCCTCGATCAGGGCCACACAGCGCGCGGCCAGGCCTTTGAAGTCGTAGGGTTCGATGGGCGGGCTGTGGCCGTAGCCGGGCATGTCCCAGGCCACGGCCTGGTAACCCTGCGTGGCAAAACTTTCCACCTGGGGCGCAAACGCCAGGTGGCTGGCATCCACATCGTGCAACATGAGCAGAACCGGGCCCCGGCCCAGGGTGGTGAATCGCGGCAACATGCCCCCATGGTACGCGCAGGCGGGGGGCTGAAGGCATACTTGGGGCCCTCCATGCCAGTCACCCCCGGCCCTTTGGCCCACCTGCCCCCGCCCAGCACGCGCGACTTCCGCGACGCCCTGGGCATGTTCGCCACCGGCGTCACCATCGTCACCGCACGCGCGGCCGATGGTGGCCTGGTGGGCCTGACCGCGAACTCCTTCAACTCGGTCTCGCTGTCGCCGCCGCTGGTGTTGTGGAGCCTGTCGCAGGCCGCCGCCTCCATGGCCACCTTTGCCAGCGGATCGCACTACGCCATCAACGTGCTGGGCTCCGACCAGCGCGCGCTGGCCGAGCGTTTTGCCAGCAAACATGTGGACCGCTGGGCCGGTGTGGCCTTCAGCGATGGCGTGGGCGGCGCGCCGCTGCTCGACGGCGCGGTGGCGGTGTTCGAGTGCTTCAACCGCAGCCAGTACGAAGAAGGCGATCACGTGATTTTTGTGGGCGAAGTGGAGCGCTGCCAGCACCGCGCCGGGGCCTCGCCGCTGCTGTTTCACGGCGGACAGTTCTACACCGAACACCCGCTGTGACGGTTGGCCGCAGCGGGCCA
>JAUYSB010000286.1 GCA_030696525.1 Hydrogenophaga sp.
CGTGTGAACTTTCGGCAAACAGGTCGCGGCCCTTCACATGGATGTTGCACTCGGCGCGCTGGCGCAAGTCCTTTTCCTTGAGTTTGTCCACTGTCAGCAGGACCTTGATGTCGACCACCTGATCGAAGTGCCTGGAAATGCGGTCGAGCTTGCTGGTGACGTAGGTGCGCAAGGCCGGGGTCACTTCCAGGTGATGTCCGCTGATCGTCAAGTTCATAAAGAGCCTCCTTAGCTCTGGGTTGACACGGCCGCCACGGGTTGAGGGCGACAGCCACACAAATCCTTTGCAATCACTATGCCCCGTCGGATGCTGCAGCGCAATCCCGCACTGCAACATAAGCGCGTCAGGGGGCCTTTGCTTGCGCTGGGGCCGGGATTGGGCCAGACTGCTGTGTGTGCAGCCTCAGGCGGTACGCGACCCAGACACTGGCGACACTCGCCACTGCACCCACTGCCGCGTTCCAGCCGTAGTGCTGGACCAGACCTGCTGCGTCGCGCGAAATGATGAGCCCACCCACCAGCGCCGCCAGCCCCATGGCCGCCGACTGCACCGACGCATTCAGGGCCATGAAGGTGCCACGCACCGCCGGCTGCGCCGCCGAGGTCAGCAAGGCCATGCCCGGGATCATGCGCCCGCTCATGCAGACAAACATGGTGGACGTGACCACCAGCACCGCCGCCAGCGGCACCACCGGCCCCGGCCAGAGCGTGGGCAACAGCGTCACCAGGGCCAGCGGCACGATCAGGGCGACAGCCATGAAACGGAAGGTGCGCGCCTTGCCGACGCGGTCGGCCAGGCGGCCCACCACGCGCGCCACCAGCAGCGAACCCACACCGCCACACAGGTAGATCAGCGGGATCTGGTCTTCCCTCAGCCCCACATTGGTCTGCATGAAGATGGTGATGTAGGGGATGACGGTGAAGCCGGTGAACATCAGAAGCGCCGAAAACACGAAGGCCCACCGGTGGTTGCCATCGCGCAGCACCTGGGCGATGCCGTGCCAGAACACGGCCCGCGGACCGGGCGACAGGTGGTGGCGCAGCGGCGGCAGCGTGACGTGCGCACCCACGGCAAACAGGCCGCTAAGCAGCGCGATGGCGTAGAACGGCGCCTGCCAGCCCAGGTGGGCGGCCAGCCACAGGCTCAACGGCACGCCCGCCACGGTGGCGACCGAAAACGAGGACATCACCACCGACATGGCGCGGCCGCGCCGCTCGAAAGGCACAACGTCGCCGACGATGGTTTGCGACAGCGCGGACAACACGCCGCCGAACGCACCGGCCGCCACGCGCGCCACCATCAGCCAGCCAAAACTCGGCGCCAGCCCGCAGGCCAGCGTGGCCAGGGCAAACAGCAGGTACATGGTCAGCAACAGGTGCTTGCGGTCGAAACGGTCCACATAGGTGGCGGCCAGCACGCTGGAGGCGCCCGCCGCGAAGGTGTAGGCCGAGACCAGCAGCCCGAACTGCGCGTCGCTGATGCCAAAAAGCCGCGTGAGTTGCGGCCCCAGTGGCATCATGATCATGAAATCGACGATGTGGGTGAACTGGATACCCGCCAGCGTGAGCAGCAGGCCCAGTTCGCGGCGTCGGCTGTACAGGGCTGGCGTCATGGGTGAAATTCAAAAAATAAGCACGGCCGGAGCCGAACAATGTCGCTGGACACGCTGATCGCATCGCACTTGCTGGCCCCTGCGCACCCCATGCGCAGCAGCGGCGCCACGGCCCTGGTGCTGATGGGGGGCGGAGCGCGCACCGCCTACCAGGCGGGTGTGCTGCGGGCCATCGCCCACATGAAACCGGCGGCGGCCAGCGAGGCGTTTCCGTTCCAGCTCCTGCTGGGCACCTCGGCCGGCGCGCTCAACGCCACCTACCTCGCCAGCCAGGTGGCACAGGGCTGGGGCGCGCTGCCGGCGCTGGCCGCTTTCTGGCAGCAACTGCGGTCGGCACAAGTCTACCGCCTGGACGCGCCACGCTGGTCGCGCAAGCACTTCCTGCTCGCGGGGCTGACGCTGGCGCGACAAGTGCGGGCCCACCGCGCCCTGCTCGACACCCTGCCGCTGGTGGACACCCTGCACCGCGCCATCGACCTCGGCGCCATCGAGGAGGCGCTGGGCACCGACGCGCTGCAAGCCCTGGCAGTCACGGCGTCGAGCTACAGCAGCGGCGAACACTGGACCTTTTGCCAGGCCAGCGCCAACCTGCCGGTGGAGCCCTGGCGCCGACCCGGCCGCCGCGCCGATTTCCAGCCAGTGACCATCGAGCACCTGATGGCCTCCAGCGCGATTCCCTTTCTGTTCCCGGCCGTGCCGCTGTGGGTGGACGGGCACAAAGAGTATTTCGGCGACGGCTCCATGCGCCAGCTCTCGCCGCTGTCGCCCACCATCCAGTTGGGCGCGCGCAAGGTGCTGGTGATTGGCGTGGGTCAGCCGCAGCGGGCCGGTCTGGCAGGCGGCCCACGTTCACCCGACGCCGAACCCACCGCCGGCACCATCGCCGGCCACGCCATGGCCAGCGTCTTCCACGACACCCTGATGACCGACGTGGAGCAAGCCCAGCGTGTCAGCAAGACCTTGGCCAGCCTGCCGCCCGAACTGGCGCTGGCCCTGCCCTACCGGCCGGTGGAGGTGCTGGCCCTGCAGCCCACGCAGTCGCTCGACGAGATCGCGCTGCGCCACGTGAGCGAGCTGCCCGCCGCCACCCGCAACACCCTGGAGGGCCTGGGCGCGCTCAACACCCAGCGCGGCGTGGGCGCCAGTGGCGCGGCCCTGGCCAGCTACCTGCTGTTCGAGCCCGGCTTTGTGCAGGCGCTCATCACCCTGGGCGAACAGGACGCCTATGCACGACGGGCCGAGCTGACGGCGTTTTTCGACACATCAGCGCCATAGAGCGGTGCCATAATCGCGCCAGTTTTGTGACCGGAGAACCCCTTGGACAGCACACCCAGTTGTGTGCTTTCAGTTCCCGCCGCGCGGCACTGACCCCGCCTTCGCGCCCGTTTGAGGCCGGTGGGCACCGCGCACGGCTGCTGAAAGCACCCCGCCCCCACCGCCGCCCCACAGCGGGCGGCCCCGACACACCGAAGCCCGACCGGGAGCCCGCGCATGCTCAACGTATTCACCCTGGCCAACGGCCGCCTGTTCCAGGAAGAGATCGAATCCCTGGAGGAACTGGCCCAGTTCAAACCCATCTGGGTCGACCTGGAATCGCCCACCCTCGAAGAACGCCGCTGGGTGCGCCAGCACTTCGGCCTCAACATCCCCGACGACGCGATGGACGAGGACATCGAGGAATCGGCCCGCTTCTTCGAGGAAGACAACGGCGAGCTGCACATCCGCAGCGACTTCCTGATCGACGACGACGAACAGCCGCGCGCGGTGCGGGTCGCCTTCATCCTCAACCAGCACAACACCGAGCTGCGCGGCCACGGCGTGCTGTTCTCCATCCACGACGAAGACGTGCCGGTGTTCCGCCTGCTGCGCATGCGCGCGCGCCGCATGCCGGGGCTGATCGAGGATGCCAAGGAAGTGCTGCTCAAGCTCTTCGACGCCGACGCCGAGTACTGCGCCGACACGCTGGAAGACATTTACGACAACCTGGACAACGTCAGCCGCCAGGTGCTGGCCGGCGACGTGACCGACAACAAGGCCGGCGAAGTGCTGGCCGCCATCGCCCGCCACGAGGACATGAGCGGGCGCATCCGCCGCAACGTGATGGACACGCGCCGCGCGGTGAGCTTCATGATGCGCTCCAAGATGCTCAACGCCGAGCAGTTCGAGGAAGCCCGCCAGATCCTGCGCGACATCGAGTCACTCGACAAC
>JAUYSB010000111.1 GCA_030696525.1 Hydrogenophaga sp.
GGGCGTACTGCTCCACCATGCGGTTGCCGATGAAGCCGTCGCACACGCCCGACACCACCGCCGTCTTCTTGATCTTCTTGGCCATGGCCATCACGGTGGCCAGCACGTCCTTGGCGGTGGCGTCACCGCGCACCACCTCCAGCAGCTTCATCACGTTGGCCGGGCTGAAGAAGTGCAGGCCCACCACGTCCTGCGGACGTTTCGTGAAATTCGCGATTTTGTTGACGTCCAGCGTCGAGGTGTTGGAGGCCAGGATGGCGCCGGGTTTCATCACCCGGTCCAGCTCCTTGAACACCGCTTCCTTGACGCCGATTTCCTCGAACACCGCCTCGATCACCAGATCGGCCGAGCCGATCTCGTCGTAGCTCAACGTGGTGCTCAGCAGGGCCATGCGCTGCTCGTACTTGTCGGCCTTCAGCTTGCCCTTTTTCACCTGCGCTTCGTAGTTCTTGCGGATGGTGGCCACACCTCGGTCCAGCGCCTCCTGCTTCATCTCCAGGATCTTGACCGGGATGCCGGCGTTGAGGAAGTTCATGCTGATGCCGCCACCCATGGTGCCGGCGCCGATGACCGCCACCGACGCGATGGCGCGCTTGGGGGTGTCTTCCGGCACGTCGGGAATCTTGCTGGCGGCGCGCTCGGCGGTGAACAGGTGGCGCAAGGCGCGGCACTCCGAGGTCCACATCAGGTTGATGAAGATCTCGCGCTCGAAGGCCATGCCTTCATCGAACTTCTTCTTGGTGGCGGCTTCCACCGCGTCCACACACTTGGCGGGCGCGGGGAAGTTCTTGCTCATGCCCTTGACCATGTTGCGCGCGAACTGGAAGTAGGCGTCGCCTTGCGGGTGTTTGGCCGGCAGGTCGCGCACCTTGGGCAGCGGACGCACATCGGCCACGCTGCGGGCGAAGGCCAGCGCCTCCTCGGCCAGCGATTCGGGCGAGGCGGACAGCTTGTCGAACAGTTTCTGACCTGGCACCTGGGCCAGCATCTCGCTGTTGACGGCCTCGCCGCTGACGATCATGTTGAGCGCGGCCTCCACGCCCAGCACGCGCGGCAGGCGCTGCGTGCCACCGGCGCCGGGGATGAGGCCCAGCTTGACCTCGGGCAGCGCCACCTTGCAGCCGGGTGCGGCCACGCGGTAGTGGCAACCCAGCGACAGTTCCAGGCCACCGCCCATGCACACGCTGTGGATGGCGGCCACGATGGGCTTGGGGAAGTTTTCCAGCGCCAGGATGACGCTCAGCAGGTTGGGGTCTTGCAGCGCCTTGGGGCTGCCGAACTCGCGGATGTCGGCGCCGCCCGAAAAAGCCTTGCCGGCGCCCGTCAACACCACCGCGCGGATGGCACCGTCGGCCTGGGCCTGCTCCAGGGCCGCAACAATCCCTTGCCGGGTGCTCAGGCCCAGCCCGTTGACGGGCGGGTTGTCCAGCGTGATGACGGCCACGTCGCCGTGGCTCTGGTAATGCGCGGTCATGAAGTCTCCTTGGGTTGACGGTGTTTCAAGAAAAAAGAACGGTCGTTCGTTTTTTTGCCATTGTAGGGATTTTGCGGGCCGCACCCAAGCCAACCTGTCACCGGCTTGTCTGTAGCGTGCTCACAGGCTGCGCAACATCACGTCCAGCAGAAACTCCGCCGGTGGCGACAGAGGCAGCTCGGGCTTGCGCACCATCACGATGTCGGGCGCCGGCAAGGCTTCGCGCACCGGTACGGTGGCCAGAAGATCGCGGGTCATGGCAAAACCGGTCCATTGCTGAGGCAACATCGCCAGCAGGTCGGTTTCCGCCAGTGCCACCAGCACCGACAGCGCCGAATGGGCACGCAGCATCACCTGCGGCACGGCCAGCCCGTGGGAATCGAACAGCCGGGCGAGATCTTCCTCGGCGTTGTGGTCTATCGTGGTGGCCGCCCAATGAGCGCCCGCCAGCGCCTTGAGGCTGCGCACACGCGCCAGCGGATGGCCCCGGCGGCAGACCACGACACGGGTGTTGTCGCGCAGCCGCTGCAGTGCCAGGCCGGCCGCCGGCTTGAGCGACGGTGCTGCGCCCAGGTAGAAGTCGAGTCCGCCGTCACGCAATGCGCCTTCCACACCCGGCAACAGGCTTTCGGTGATCTCCAGCTTGACACGCGGGTAGCTGCGCCGGAACACCGGCAGCGCCTCGGGCAGCATGCGCAGGTGCGGCATGATGGACAGCGCCACTGAAACCGTGCCCTCGTAGGCGGGGCCAGGCCGTTGCACTTCCTCACGTGCGCGGCGGAATTCATGGACGATGGCACTCGCCCGCCGATGAAAACGCGTGCCCTCGGCGGTCAGCACCATGCCGGTGGTTTGGCGGGCAAACAGGCTGGTGCCCAGTTCGCGCTCCAGGGCCCGCACGCTGCGTGTGAGTGCCGGCTGAGGCAGCTCCATGCGCCGCGCCGCCGCGCGCAGGCTGCCCTGTTCGACGATGGCCATCAGGTGCTGAAGTTGTTCGATCTTCATGGGCCGGGTCTCTCGGGCAAGGTGATTGAAGAGGTGATTGAAATAATGAATCACTTTATGAATCGTGCCATCTTATTGGAATCCGTTGCTTTTTCTACAGTGCGTTCAGCCCTTCGCGGGGCCAGACCCACCACAACGGAGACAACAGATGAAACACCCCCTCACCCGCCGCGGGCTTTGCACCGCTTTGGCCTTGCTGTCCATGAGCGCCGCGCCCGCCCTGGCCCAGACTTGGCCCAACAAGCCGGTGCGGATGATCGTGCCGGCCGGTGCCGGCGCCGCGCCCGACGTGATCGCCCGCATTCTGGGCGAGCGCCTGGCCACCGCCTGGGGCCTGGGCGTGGTGGTGGACAACCGCCCGGGCGCAGGCGGCATTCCCGGCATGTCGGCCCTGGCACGGTCGGCGCCTGACGGCTACACCATCGGCTTTGTGCCGGCCGCCATGGGCACCATCACCCCGCTGGTGTTCAAGAACCCACAGTTCAACCCCGATACCGATCTGACCTCCGCCGCCACAGTGGGCACCAGCCCGCTGATGCTGGCGGTTCCCACCGGCAGCGGCATCCGCAGCCTGGCCGAACTGGCACGCCACGCCAGGGCCCATCCCGGCAAGGTCAACTTTGCCGCGCCGCAGCTCAATTCGCTGCCGCATCTGGCCGGTGAGATGGTCAGCAAGGCGGGCGACATGGGCCTGTTCACGGTGCCGTTCCGGGCGCCGCCAGAGGCCGTCACGGCCGTGCTGTCGGGCGACGCGATGCTCACGGTGGATGGTGTGCCGGGCCTGATACAGCACGTCAAATCGGGCCAGCTGCGGGCGCTGGGCGTGACCTCGGCCCAGCGCCTGCCGGGCATCGACGTGCCGGCGGTGGCCGAGACTTACCCCGGCTACGAGGCCATCGGCTGGTTCCAGATCATCGTGCCCGCCGGCACGCCCGCCGCCATCGTGGAGCGCATCAATGCCGATGTGAACCGCATCACCGCATCGCCCGACGTGAGCGCCCGCCTGGGCGACATGGGCGTGTACCCGCGCCAGGACAGCGTGGCCGGTGCGCGTGGCTTTTTTGTGCAGCAGCAAGCCGCCATGAAACGCCTCGTCAACGAGCTCGGCGTGGTGCCTCAGTAAGCCGCGCTTCCCCACCCGTTTTTCAGTGCCCCTGGCACCGGTTGCGCCGGTGCCCGGGCCCAACACGACCCCCTCACTTTGTTTGAAACAGGAGCCCACCACATGACCTCACGCAAAAAAGTCCTCGTCACCGGCGGCGGCACTGGCATCGGCCGCAGCGCCGTGCTGGCCCTGGCTGCCGCAGGATTCGACGTCGCCATCAACTACGCATCGAGTGCCCAAGCGGCACAAGCGGTGGCCGAAGAAGCCCAGGCCCTGGGCGCCCAGACGCTGCTGCTGCAGTGCGACGTCAGCGACGACGGCGCCGTGCGCCAGATGCTGGCCAAAGTGGGCGACGCTTTCGGCCACCTCGACGCGCTGGTCAACAACGCCGGCACCACCGCAACCTGGACGGTAAAGGACCTGGACAGCCTGGACATGGACGCCTGGGACCGCACCTTCGCGGTCAACGTGCGCGGCAACTTCCAGGTCACGCGCGCCGCGGTGGAACTGCTGCGCAAGAGCAAGGAACAGGGGGGCGAGCCCTGCATCGTCAACACCGCCAGCATCGTGGGGCTGCGTCCCGGCCCCCAGCCACCGCCCTACGCCGCCAGCAAGGCCGCCGTGGTGAGCCTGACCAAGATGATGGCCTGGAACCTGGGGCCGGACATCCGCGTGAACGCCGTTGCACCGGGCTGGATGGAGGGCGACTGGATGGAACGCATGCTGGGCGACAAGTACGACGCGCTCATGGGGGCGCGCGCCAAGGCCACGCCGCTCAAGCGCTGCGTGACCACCGACGACGTGGCCGAGGTGATGCTGAACCTGATCACCGGCATGCGCTTTGTGACCGGCGAGGTGGTCGTCATCGACGGCGGCTTCACGAGCTCGACCTGACCCCAATGCACACGAGGAGACACACCATGCTTGAAGGCTTCGTTCCCTTTCCCCCCGAGCACGCCGCGCGCTACCGCGCCAAGGGCTACTGGCAGGACCGGTCGCTGGCGCAAGAATTCGACGCGATGTTCCAGCGCTACGCCGAGCGCGTGGCGCTGATCGACGGCGACACCGTCTACACCTACGCCGAGCTTGACCGCGTCAGCAGCAACCTCGCGCTCAACCTGCTGGAACTCGGCCTGCAGCCGCTGGACCGCGTGGTGCCCACGCTGCCCAACGTGCACGAGTTTGTGGTGCTGTACTTCGCGCTGCAGAAAATCGGCTGCATCCCGATCGCCGCCCTGGTCACGCACCGCTACGCCGAGATCAGCCAGTTCGTGCAGCTCTCGGGCGCCACCACGGCGGTCTACCCCGACACGGCGGGTGACTTTGCGTTTGGGCCGGTCATCACGCGCGTGCAGGCCGAGCACCCGTCGCTGAAGTTTCGCATCGTGCTGGGTGACGCCGGCCCAGGCGAGGTGTCGTTGCGCGCGCTGATCACAAAGCCCGCCACCCTGCCCGCCGCGCGACTGAGCGAGATTCGGATCGACCCAACCGACCCCTGCATCTTCCAGCTCTCGGGTGGCACCACCGGCATTCCCAAACTGATCCCGCGCACCAACAACGATTACGCCTACAACTCCAGGGTGGCGGCCGACGTGACCGAAATCGACGCCGAATCGGTCTTGCTGCTGGTGTTGCCCATCGCGCACAACCTCCCGCTGGCCTGCCCCGGCATCCAGGGCTTTCTGTTCAAGGGCGCCAAGGTGGTGTTGCATGGCAACACCCGTCCGGTCGAGATGTTCGCGCTGATACAAAAACACAGGGTGAGCCACCTGAAGGTGGTTCCTGCCTTGTTGATCCGGCTGATCAACGATCCGGCCGCCAACAACTTCGACCTGACCAGCCTGCGGGTCATCCAGAGCGGCGGACAGCGCATGCAGCCCGAGGTGCGCGCCAAGACGCGCGCGCTGATCCCCGGCGTGTTCGTGCAGGAGAACTTCGGCATGTCCGAAGGCACGCTGATGTTTGTGCGCGCCAGCGACCCCGAGGAGGTGAAGCTGGAAACCTGCGGCCGCCCGGTCTGCGAAGACGACGAGGTGCTGCTGCTTGACGACGAGGGCCGCGAGGTGCCCGACGGCGAAGTTGGCGAGTTCACCGTGCGTGGCCCCTACACGCTGCGCGGTTACTACGGCGTGCCCGAGTACAACGCGCGCCAATTCACGCCCGAGGGCTTCTACCGCTCCGGTGACCTGATGCGCAAGCACCCCAGCGGCAACTACATCGTCGAGGGCCGCAAGAAGGACCTGATCAACCGCGGCGGCGAAAAGATCAGCGCCGAAGAGGTGGAGAACCTGATCCTCATGCACCCCGCGGTGCAGAACGTGGCCTGCGTGCCCATGCCCGACGCGGCCATGGGCGAAAAGATGTGCGCCTTCGTGATCCTCAAGGCCGGCCAGGCGCTGCAGCTGAAGGAGCTGGTGGGCTTTCTGCTCACCAAGGAAATCGCCAAGTTCAAGCTGCCCGAGCGGCTGGAAATTCTGCCTGACTTCCCGGTCTCCACCTTCGGCAAGGTGTCGAAGAAAGCCCTTGGCGAACTCGTCGCCAGCAAGCTGCAGGCCGAGCAAGCCACCGCCGCCCACTGAACCCAACCAACAGGAGACACACCATGCGCATCATCGACCTGCACTGCTACCCCGGCACCCCCAACTGGATCGAATCCCAGGGCCCCTACCCGGCCGAACTCGCCCGCTACTGGAAACGCGACTGGGTGGGCAAAAGCGAAGAAGACGTGGTGGCCGAATTCACCGGCGCGGGCGTCGAGGCCTGCCTCGTGGCGCTCGACCTGGAGACCACGGTGGCCGCGCCGCCCTGCACCAACGAATACGTGCACGGCATGTGGAAGCGCCACCCGCAACGCATCATCCAGTGCTGGGGTGCCGTGGAGCCGGCCAAGGGCGAGATCGCGATGATCCAGGCCCGCAAGGCCATCAAAGAGCTGGGCTTCATCGGCTTCCACTTCCATCCCATCATGCAGCACTTCGCCGTCAGCGACCGGCGCTACTACCCGCTGTTCGAAGAGATCAACGCCATGGGCGCCGCGGTCATGGTGGACGTGGGCACCACCGGCATGGGCGCCGGCATGCCCGGCGGCAACGGCGCGCTGGTGCGCCACGCCCACCCCGAGCACATCGACCAGCTCGCGGCCGATTTTCCCAAGCTCAAGATCATCATGGCCCACCCTGGCTGGCCCTGGGTGGACGAGACCACGGCCGTCGCGCTGCACAAGGGCAACGTGTACTGGGAGATGTCGGGCTGGGCGCCCAAGCACTTCCCGGGCAACCTCAAGGTGGACATCCGCGGCCGCCTGCAGGACAAGATCATGTTCGGCAGCGACTACCCCAGCCTGCCGTATGAACGCATCCTGCGCGAGTGGGACGAGCTGGGCTACAAGCCCGAGGTGATGGAAAAAATCATGCACGGCAACGCCGAGCGGGTGCTGGGCCTGTGAGCATGAACGCCTACCTCTGCGACGGCGTGCGCACGCCCATCGGCCGCTACGGCGGCGCGCTCTCCGGCATCCGCACCGACGACCTGGGCGCCTTGCCCATGCAGGCCCTGATGACCCGCCACCCCGGGCTGGACTGGGACCAGCTCGACGAGGTGGTCTATGGCAACGTCAACCAGGCCGGTGAGGACAACCGCAACGTGGCGCGCATGAGCGCGCTGCTGGCGGGCCTGCCGGTGGCGGTGGCGGCGGTCACCGTCAACCGGCTGTGTGGCTCGGGCCTGGAAGCCGTGGCACAGGCCGCGCGTGGCCTGGCCTGCGGGCACCTGCAGCTCGCCATTGCGGGCGGCGTGGAGAGCATGAGCCGCGCGCCGCTGGTGATGCCCAAACCCACGGCCGCGTTTTCACGCCACGCCGAGATCCACGACACCACCATAGGCTGGCGCTTCGTCAACCCGCGCATGGCGCAGCAACACGGCGTGGACGCCATGGGCGAGACGGCCGAGAACGTGGCCGAGGAACACGGCATCTCGCGTGCCGACCAGGACGCCTTCGCGTTGCGCAGCCAGAAGCGCGCAGCGGCGGCCATGCGCTCGGGCGTGCTGGCACAGGAGATCGTGCCGGTGGAGGTGCCGGGCCGCAAGGGCGCGGTCACGGTGGTCACTGAAGACGAACACCCGCGCGCCGACACCACGACCGAAAGCCTGGCCGCGCTCAAGCCCGCATTTCGAAAAGACGGCAGCGTCACCGCCGGCAACTCGTCGGGCGTGAACGACGGTGCCGCCGCCCTGTTGCTGGCCAGCGAAGCCGCTGTGCTGCGCCATGGCCTGCAACCCATCGCGCGCATTGTCGGCTACGCCAGCGCCGGCATCGCGCCACGCGTGATGGGCTTTGGTCCGGTGCCTGCGGTGCGCAAGCTGCTGGCGCAGACCGGCCTGCGCATGCAGGACTTCAACGTGATCGAACTCAACGAAGCCTTCGCCGCGCAAGGGCTGGCCGTGACGCGTGCGCTCGGTCTGCGCGACGATGCGCCGCATGTGAACTCCAACGGTGGCGCCATCGCCTTTGGCCACCCGCTGGGCATGAGCGGTGCGCGCCTGGTGCTCACCTGCGCGCGGCAGCTGCAGCGCAGTGGCGGTCGCTACGGCCTCATCACCATGTGTGTGGGCGTGGGTCAGGGCGTGGCCCTGGCCATCGAATGCGTGAGGGCGTAGTCATGAACACCCCAACAACGGATGCGGCATCCGTGCTGCTGGAGGAATACCCCTTGCCAGGCGTGGTGTTGCTGCGCCTGAACAGGCCCGAGGTGCTCAACGCGCTGAACCTGGCTTTGCGCCGCGCACTGGCCGACGCCTTTGTGCGACTGGACGCCGACCCCGCTGTGCAGGTGGTCGTGCTGGCGGGAGATGCCAGGGCCTTTTGTGCGGGCGCCGATCTGGGCGAATACGTGGACGCCACGCCCGCCGAGCTGATGGCGCGTCGCCACGATCTGTTGTGGGGTGCCGTGGCGGGCTGCAGCAAACCGGTGATCGCGGCGGTGCGCGGCCACGCGCTGGGCGGTGGCTGCGAATTGGCGTTGCACGCCGACCTGATCGTGGCCGGGCGCAGCGCGCGATTGGGCCAGCCCGAGGTGAAGGTCGGCATCATGCCCGGCGGCGGCGCCACCCAGCGGCTGACCCGGGCCATCGGCAAACACGCCGCGCTCAAGCTGTTGCTGCTGGGCGAGCCCATCGGCGCCGACACCGCCGCCGACCTGGGCCTGGTGGCCGAGGTGGTGGACGACGCCGAGACAGAAAGCCGCGCCCTGGCATTGGCAGCCCAGCTGCTGGCCTTGCCCGCTTGGGCGCTGCGCAGCATCAAGGCCTCGGTGCTGATGGCGATGGAGACGCCGCTGAGCGCCGGGCTGGCCCATGAGCGCGCGCTGTTTCAAACGCTGTTTGCCACCCACGACCAACACGAGGGCATGCGCGCCCGGCTCGACAAACGCGCACCCCGTTTCACCGGGAGCTGAAGCGCATGGACGGACTCGACACCGCCATGGCGCAGCACCTGCGCGAGCTTGGCAATGGCTTCAACCTCCCGGCCGTTCAGGCGCTGTACGCGCCGCTGCTGCAGGCCCAGGCGCGCGAGGGGGTGGTGCCACACGCCGACCTGCGCTACGGAACCCATGACAGGCACCGGCTGGACCTCTACCTCCCGGCGTCACCCGGCCCCCACCCGGTGCTGGTCTGGCTGCACGGCGGCGGCTTCATTCGGGGTGACAAGCAGCAGTGTGCCCATGTGGGCTGGTGGGCCGCGCGGTCGGGTTTTGCGGCGGTGCTGCCCAACTACCGTCTGGCACCCAAATGCGTTTGGCCCAGCGGACCGCAGGACGTGGTGCGCCTCTGGACGTGGTTGCAGACCGAAGGCAGCGCCTGGGGTGTCGATCCGCAGCGGGTGGTCCTGGCGGGTGAATCGGCCGGCGCGGCCCATGTGGCCGCCGCCGCCCTCATGCGCCCGTTCCAGCCACCGGGTTGGCACATCCAGGGCGCTGCGCTGCTCAGTGGGCCCTACAACGCGCGGCTCGAAGGCCTGGCGCAGCGCCCCTTCGGCATTGAGCACCCCGATCCGCGCAACACCGCCTACTTCGGCAGCGACACCAGCGCCTGGGCGCGGGCCAGCACGGTGGACCACATCGACGCGGCGCCATTTCCGCTGTGGCTGGGTTACGCCGAGCGCGACCTGCTGCAGATGCAGGTGCAGGCGGGCGAGCTGTTTGCACGGCTGGTCACACAACACGGCTTCCGCCCCGAATTGCACCTGGTGCGCGACCACAACCACTTCTCTGCCAGCCTCAGCCTGGCCACCGCCGACCAACGGCTCAGTGCCTCGCTGCTGGCGTTTCTGCGGCAAACCCTGGGCTGACGCGGCCCAGCCGCAGCCTCACACCTCCAGCCATTCCCGCCGCACGGCGGGCGCCGCCCGCAGGTCGGCAGGCGTGCCTTCAAACACCAGTCTCCCGTGGCCCAACACCGCCACGCGGTCGGCCACGGCCAGGCTGAGGTCCAGCTTCTGCTCGATCAACAACACCGCCAGGCCCTGGGTGCGCAGATCGCGCAGCAGGCCATCGACCTGCGCCACCACCTGCGGCGCCAGGCCTTCGGTGGGCTCGTCCACGATCAGCAGCTGCGGCGCGCCCATGAGCGCGCGGCACAGGCTGAGCATCTGCTGCTCGCCGCCCGACAACACGCCGGCCGCCACATCGCGCCGTGCGGCCAGCGCCGCAAAGCTGTCGAACACCCGCTCGGGGGTCCACAGGGGCTTGCGCACCGAACGCGGCTGCTGCCCCAGGGCCAGGTTCTGCGCCACGCTCAGGCGCGGGAACACGTCGCGGCTCTCGGGCACATAGGCCACGCCCTGGCGGGCGATGGCGTGGCTGGGCAGGCCAAGCAGTTCGCGGCCCTGCCAGCGCGCGCTGCCACGGGCCGGCAACAGGCCCATCAGCGAACGCGCCAGCGTGCTGCGGCCGGAGCCGTTGCGCCCCAGCACGGCCAGGATCTGCCCCGGCGGGAGATCGAAAGCCACGCCTTGCAACACCCGGCTCTGGCCATAGCCCGCGTGGAGATCGCGCACCTGCAGGCCGCCGCTCATGGCGCACCGCCTTCGGCCTGGCCTAGGTAGGCCCGCTGCACCGCCGGGTTGGCGCGCACGGCCTGTGGGGTGTCGCAGGCCAGCAGCTCGCCCTGCACCAACACGGCAATGCGGTCGGCCAGCTCAAACACCACGCCCATGTCGTGCTCCACCATCAGCAGCGTCTTGCCCTCGGTCAGCTCGCGCAGCAAGGGCACAAAACGCGCGGTCTCGCTGCGGCTCATGCCGGCGGTGGGCTCGTCCAGCAGCAGCACCTGTGCACCCCCGATCAGCGCCATGCCGATGTCCAGCGTGCGCTGCTCGGCATAGCTCAGTTCGGCGGCGGTGTGTTCCGCTCGGGCGCTGAGGCCCAGGCGGTCCAGCCATTGCCCGACCCGCGCGTTGAGCGCCTGCTGGCGACCCAGCAGGCGCCAGAAGCGGTGGCCCTGGCCGTCTTGCCAGCAGGCGGCACAACGCAGGTGGTCGCGCACCGTCAGGCGAGGGAACAGCTGGCTGATCTGGAAGCTGCGCGCCAGCCCAAGGCGGTGCCGCTGGTGCACGGGCAGCCGGGTGATGGCGCGGTCATTCAAACGTATTTCGCCCGCACTGGGCGCGTGCAAGCCGCTGATGGCGTTGAACAGCGTGGATTTGCCCGCGCCGTTGGGGCCGATCAGCGCCAAGCGCTCGCCCGCGCGCACCTCCAGGTTGACGCCGCGCAACACCTCGGTGGCGCCAAATCGCTGGTGCAGGCCAGCCACTTCCAGGGCGTTCATGGCGGGGGCCCCTGGCGTGGGCGCGCCACCCACCACAGCACCACGCCCAGCAGCAGCAAACCACAGGCCGCTGCCCACGCCGCTGGCACGCGGGTGTCCAGCGCCAGGCCCGCCAACTGGCGCACCGCGCCCAGCGTGTCGTGCTGGGGCAGCTGGTAGGCCATTTCCACCAGAGCCACCCCACCCGCCAGCACACACAACGCGGCCAGCAGCCGCCCGGCCCAGCGGGGGCTCGGGCGCCAGCGTCCTTGCGTACACGCCAACCAGCCACGTTGCAGCAGTCCGGCCACGCCGTCGGGCGCCCACACCACACCCAGCATGAACACCAGGCCGGTGTAGAGCAGCCAGGCCGGCGTGACGCTTGAGAGCCCCACCATCACCGCCACCATCAGCACCCCGCCCAGCACCGGCCCGAGCAGGGTGGCGCCACCGAGCAGCGTGAACAACAGCAGGTTGCCGGAGCGGTGGATGCTGAACACCTCTGGGGTGACGATCTCCTGGTGCAGGGCCGCCAGCGCCCCCGATATGCCGGCCAGAAAGGCCGCAAACACAAAGGCCATGAGGCGCAGGCGCTGCGGGTCGTAACCCAGCAGCGGCACGCGCAGCGGGTTGTCGCGCACGGCATTGAGCAGGCGGCCGAAGGTGGTCTGCGTCAGGCCCCACACCAGCGCCACCCCCAGCGCCGTGTGGGCGGCGATCAACAGGTAGAGGTGTTCGGCCCGGCCCAGGTCCCAGGCGCCCCAGCGCGGGCCGGCGGCGCGGTTGCCCGACAACCCCGACTCGCCGCCCGACCAGGCCGGCCACATCAGGGCCAGCGCCCACACCAGCTCGCCCACGCCCAGGGTGATCATGGCAAACGGCGTGCCCGGCCGGCGGGTGGACAACCAGCCCAGCGGCAGCGCCAGCAGCGCCGTGCCCGCACCGGCCAGCAGCGGCAACAGCACCACGGGCAGCGGCCAGGTGTGGGCGCTCAAGGCCTGCAGCGTGTGCATGCACAGGTAGGCGCCCGCGCCGGTGTAGACCGCATGGCCAAAACTCAGCAAACCGCCCTGCCCCCACAGCACATGAAAGCTCAGGCAGGCCAGCACCGCGATGCCCATTTGTGAAGCCATGCCCATGGCATGGCGCCCCTCGAAGGCCAGCGGCACGCACAGGAGCAACAAGCCCAGCAGGGGCCAGAGGACCGGCGCAAAAGAGGGGCGCGCCATCGTTCAGCTCTCGCGCTGGCCCATGAGGCCTCGCGGGTGCAGCGCCAGCGTCAGCACCAGCAAAGCGTAGGGCAACAAAGGCGCGAGCTGGCTCAGACGCACCCCACCCACAAACCCCAGCGGCGCATCCAGCGACACGGCGGCGGTCTGCAGCAGACCCATCAAGAGCGAAGCCCAGAACGCGCCCCACAACGACCCCAGGCCACCCACCACCGCCACCACAAAAACGATGGAGCCGACCGTGGCGGCCATGCCGGGCTCGGTGACGAAGGCGTTGCCGCCCAGCACACCGGCCAGCGCGGCCAGACCGGCGCCGCAACCGAACACGCCCATGCAGACACGCGGCACGTTGTGGCCCAGGGCCTGCACCATCTGCGGGTGGCCCAGTGCGGCCAACACCACCAACCCGCCCCGGCTCAGGCGCAACCACAGCGCCAGCGCGCCCAGCACCAGCAGCGCCACCCCCATGGTGAAGGCCCGGTAGGCAGGGAACTGCACGTCCCACAGGCTGAACAAGCTGCCCGAGAGTGCGGCCGGCACGCGGTAGTCCACCGGGCCACGGCCCCAGACCAGTTGCACCACTTCCAGCACCACATAACTGAGCCCGAAGGTGACCAGCAGCTCGGCCACGTGCCCGTGCGCCGCCACGCGCCGCAGCACCTGAGCATGGAACAGCGCCGCCAGCGCGCCCACCAGCAAGGGCGCCAGCAACAAGGCCCACCAGAACCCCCACAGGCCCGACACGGTGTGCGCCAGGTAGGCGCCCAGCATGTAGAAACTGCCGTGCGCAAAATTGAGCACGCCCATGAGGCTGAAAATCAGCGTCAGCCCAGCGCTGAGCATGAACAGCAGCAGGCCATAGCTCAAACCGTTGAGCAGGGACAGGACCAACAGCTCCATCTCAGGGGCGCGGCAGGTTGCAGCGCACCGGTTGAGCCAGCACGGGCGCGGATATGAAACGCACTGGCACAAAGGTGTGACCCGTGCCTTCGGCGCCCACCGGGTGGCGCGCGTCCACCGGTTGCCAGCGTGAGATGTACTGGCCCAGCTGCAGCTGGTGATCGTCGGCGCGCATGGTGGCCCTGCCACCCAGCATGGGAAAGTCCATGCCACCCAGCACGTCGGCCACGCGGCGCGTGTCGGTGCTGCGCGCGCGCGCCATGGCGGCACCCAGCATCTGTATGCCGGTGTGGGTGGCGTAAACGACGAAGTCCTGCTTGTGCCGGCGCCGGAAATCCGTCGCCAGCCGGCCCATCTCGCCTTCCGGGTTGTTGTGGTGCAAGGCCACCTGGTACACCGGCATGGGCAGGCGGCCCTGGGCCAATGCTTTGGGTGCGCCGGGCAAGGCGGCGTAGTAGGTGAACAGCGGCAACTGGGCCTTGGCGGCCTGCAGTGCCTGCACCAGGTGCACAAAGTCCTCGCCCCAGTTGCCCGTGACCAAGGCCTGCGCCCCCGAGGCCAGCACACGCTGCACCTGCGGTCCAAAATCGCGCAGCTGGAAGGCGGGGTGCAGCTCCTCGCCCACCACCTGCAGGGCCGGCAGGCGCTCGGCCAGCGCCTCCTTGAAATAGCGCACCAGCTGCTGGCCGTGTGCGTAGTCCTGGTTGAGCAGGTAGACCTTTTGTATCTCGGGCTGTCCAGCGAGGAAATCGATCAGCGCGGCCACCTTCATGGTGGTGTCGGCCTCGATACGGAAGTGCCAGTAGCTGCAGCGCTCGCCGGTCAGTGCCGGGTCGGTGGCGGCGTAGTTGAGCAGCAGCACCGGCGCCTCGGGGCGGCGCGCGTTGTGGCGTGCAATCGCATCGGCCAGCACATGGGTCACACCCGAGCCGTTGCCTTGCACCACATAGCGAAACCCCTGGTCAATGGCGGCCTTGAGGGCGTTCAGGCTTTCGTGGGGCGAGCCCTTGTTGTCGAACGGCGCCACCACAAAACGCACGCCGGCCGGGTTGTTGCCACTGTGGCGTTCGGCCACAAACTGCCAGCTGAGCAGGCTGTTGCGGCCCACATCGGCCATCGGGCCCGACAAGGGGTCGATGAAGGCGATGCGCACCGTCTGGCCCTGCTGCGCCAGCGCCGGCCCGGCCAGCCAGGCCAGCAGCCAACACAGCATCCAGCAACGCAGGCTCATCAAGCGGCCCTCACAGGCCCGGCAGCGTGTAGCCCTTGAGCTGCTCGCGCAGCGTCATCTTCTGCATCTTGCCGGTGGCGCCCAGCGGAATCGCGTCCACAAACACCACGTCGTCGGGCACCTGCCACTTGGCAATTCTGCCCTCGTAAAAGGCCAGCAGTTCCTCGCGCGTGAGCGCCGCACCGGGCTTCTTCATCACCACCACAATCGGGCGCTCGTCCCACTTGGGGTGGGGCATGCCGATGCAGGCCGCCATGGCCACGCCCGGGTGGGCCATGGCGATGTTCTCGACGTCGATGGAGCTGATCCACTCACCGCCCGACTTGATCACGTCCTTGCTGCGGTCGGTGATCTGCATGAAGCCGTCGGCGTCGATGGTGGCCACGTCGCCGGTGGGGAACCAGCCTTTGCCGGCGGCGTCGTAACGCAGCGGGTCGCCGCCCTCGCCCTTGAAGTAGCTGGCAATGATCCACGGCCCGCGCACCAGCAGGTCGCCGTAGGCCTTGCCGTCCCAGGGCAGTTCATCGCCGGCCTCGTTGACGATTTTCATGTCCACGCCGAACACCGCGCGGCCCTGCTTGAGGCGCACCTTGGTCTGTTCTTCAGGCGACAGCGCAAGCTGCGCATTCTTGAGCGTGCACACCGTGCCCAGCGGCGACATTTCGGTCATGCCCCAGGCATGCAGCACCTCCACGCCGTACACATCGTTGAAGGCGTTGATCATGGCCGGCGGGCAGGCCGAGCCACCGATGACGGTGCGCTTGACGGTGCTGAACTTCAGGCCATTGGCCTGCATGTGGCCCAGCAGCATCTGCCACACGGTGGGCACACCAGCGGCCATGGTCACTTTTTCGGCTTCCAGCAGTTCGTAGATGGATTTGCCGTCCATGGCCGGGCCGGGGAACACCAGCTTGCAGCCGGTGGCCGCCGCCGAGTACGGGATGCCCCAGGCGTTGACGTGGAACATGGGCACCACCGGCAGCACGCTGTCGCGCGAGCTGAGGTTGAGCGAGTCGGGCAGCGCGCCGCCAAAGGCGTGCAGGATGGTGGAGCGGTGCGAATACAGCGCGGCCTTGGGGTTGCCGGTGGTGCCGCTGGTGTAGCACATGCTGGATGCGCTGTTCTCGTCCAGCTCGGGCCAGGTGTAGGTGTCACCCTGCGCGTTCACCCAGGCCTCAAAGCTGAGCAGGCCGGGGATGCCGCTGTCGGCCGGCAGCTTGTCGGCGTCGCACAGCGCGATCCAGTGCTTGACGCCGGGGCAGCGCGCCGCCACCGCCTGCACCAGTGGCAGGAATGTCATGTCGAAACACAGGGCACGGTCGTCGGCGTGGTTGATGATCCAGGCCAGCTGGTCAGGGTGCAGGCGCGGGTTCAGGGTGTGCAGCACGCGGCCAGTGCCGCTGACGCCAAAGTACAGCTCCAGGTGGCGGTAACCGTTCCAGGCCAGGGTGGCCACACGCTCGCCAAAACCCAGGTGCAAGCCGTCGAGCGCGTTGGCGATCTGGCGCGCACGGCGCGCCACACCACCCCAGGTGGTGCGGTGGATGTCGCCTTCAACCCGGCGCGAAACGATTTCGCCCGCCGCGTGGTGGCGCTCGGCATGAACGATGAGGGAAGAAATCAGCAGCGCCTGGCTTTGCATCTGACCCAGCATGGGAGTCTCCTTCGTGGATGGTGAATTTTGTGGGCCGAATCATGCCTCAAACCGCAAGGGCATTTGGCTGTGCGATCATTCGACGCCATCGTGCGGCCCGGGGCGGGCAGCACAGACGACCGACCCACATGTCCATGATCTCACCCGCTGCCCAACGCCAGTTGGACCTCCGCTTTGTTGTGCTGCTGGCGCTGTGCCTGGCCACGCTGTGGGCCAGCGTGCTGTGGATCAACCGCCAGTCCGAAACCCGGGGGCTGGAAGACATGCGCCGCGAAACGGCGGCCTTGGCGCTGCTGTTTGCCACCCACGCGGACATGACCTTTCGCACCATCGACCTGGCGCTCAACGATCTGCGCGCCGCCGCCGACCGGCCAGCCGATGAAATCGCCCAGGTGATCGCGCCCCACCAGGCCCTGCTGTCGCAGGCGATTCTGCAGACCGGCATCGTCAATGCCCAGGGCATGGTGACCTACAGCACGCCCATCGCCGCCACCCAGCCCACCTACGCCGGCGACCGGGAGTATTTCACCGCCCACCAGAACGCCCAGACCGACACCCTGTTTGTCGGCCGCCCGGTCAAGGGCCGCGTGTCGAACCGGTGGTCCATCCACCTGAGCCGGCCCATTCTCAAGAACGGGCAGTTTGCGGGCGCCGCGGTGGTCGCGGTGGACCCCGACTACTTCGTCAAGTTTTACCAGAACGCGGGGCTGGGCGAAAAAGGCGCGGCCCGCATGATCCGCGACACCGGCGAAATCATGGCCCGCTCCAGCGACCAGGAGAAGTACGTGGGCAAGGTGATCAAGCCATCCCCCTATGCCGATCCCGGCGCGCCGCTGCAGGGCAGCTTTCGCCGGCTTGCCCAGGCCGATGGCGTGGACCGGCTCTCCAGCTACCACCGGCTGGCCGACTACGGCGTGACGGTGGTGATCGGTCCCAGCGTCGATGAACGGCTGGCGCAGGTGCGGGCCCATCAGCAACAGCTGATCTGGGCCGCTGGCCTGATTTCGCTGCTGGCCTTGCTGGTCAGCTGGGTGCTGCGTCAGAACACCGTGCGCCAGCGCGCGGCGCAACAGGCCATCGAACAAAGCCAGGTGAAGTTCCGCCTGCTGTTCGAGAGCATGTCCGGAGGCGTGGCGCTGCACCGGCTGGTCAGCGACGCGGCCGGCACGCCGGTGAACTACCAGATCATCAGCGTCAACGCCGCCTTTGAAAAACAGACCGGCCTGGCGGGCGCCGCGGTGACCGGCCGCTTGGCCACCGAGGCCTTCGCCTTGGCCGAGCCGCCACTGCTTGATGTGTATGCCGAGGTGGTTCGAACCGGCGCGCCGGCGCAGTTTGAACGCCGCGTCGAGCGCATGAACAAGGACTTCGAGATCCACGTCTTTTGTTACGAACCCGACCACTTTGCGACCGTTTTTGTGGACGTGACCGAGCGCAAGACGCTGCAGGCCCAGCGCGACGCCGACCACAAGACACTCGAACATCAGTACGCTGAGATCGTGCGCCTGCAGGCGCAACTGCAGGAGCAGGTGCTGCACGACCCCCTGACCGAACTGCACAACCGGCGCTTTCTGGACGAAACGCTGCCGCGCGAGCTGGCGCGCGCCAAACGCGACCAGCAGCCCCTGGCTTTTGTGGTGTTGGACCTCGACCATTTCAAGCGGGTCAACGACACCCACGGGCACGCCTTCGGCGACGTGGTGCTGGTGCAGATGGCCCACATCCTCAAGGCCCATGCCCGCGAAAGCGACATCCTGTGCCGTTTTGGCGGCGAGGAATTTTTGCTGGTCATGCCCGGCACCACGCCCGAACAGGCGCAGCACAAGGCCGACACCATCCGCCAGATGGTGGCGGACACCGTGATGGCGCACGAGGGCACCGAGTTGCGTGTGACCGTGTCTGGCGGCGTGGCCGGTTTTCCCGAACACGGGCAGGACGGCGAGACCCTGTTCAACCTGGCCGACGAGGCCTTGTACGCCGCCAAGCACGGCGGCCGCAACCGGGTGGTGGTGGCCCAGGCCGCCGCCCTCGACACGGCCGACGCGCTGGCCGCATGAGGCGCTGACGCGGCAAAAAAAGGCCGCAGCCGCTGCAGGTGCAAGTGGGGCGCGCGACAATCTGCGCATGACACTCGCCACTGAACTGGACGCGCCCACCCGCTGGAATGCCCGCTTTGCCACCCTGGGCGAAGCCTTTGGCACCCCGCTGGCGCCGCAGGCCCTGCCTGCGCCCTACTGGGTGGGCCAGAACCTGCCGCTGGCGCGCCAGCTGGGCCTGAGCGACGCGTGGATGGCATCCGATGAAGCCCTGGCCATCTTCAGCGGCAACCGCGTGCCAGATGGCAGCGCGCCCCTGGCCAGCGTGTACAGCGGCCACCAGTTCGGCGTCTGGGCCGGGCAACTGGGCGATGGCCGCGCCCTGCTGCTGGGCGAATGGGCCACGCCGCTGGGGCCGCAGGAAGTCCAGCTCAAGGGCGCCGGCCTCACGCCCTACTCCCGCATGGGCGATGGGCGTGCCGTGCTGCGCAGTTCCATCCGCGAGTTCTTGTGCAGCGAAGCCATGCACGCGCTGGGCGTGCCCACGACGCGTGCCCTCTGCGTGAGCGGCTCCGACGCACCGGTGCGCCGCGAAACCATGGAAACGGCCGCGGTGGTCACGCGGGTGGCGCCCAGCTTCATCCGTTTTGGGCATTTCGAGCACTTCAGCCACCACGACCAGCACGCCGAGCTGCGCCGGCTGGCCGACTTCGTGATCGAGCATTTCTATCCCGAATGTGCCCAGGCGCCAGGCAACCCCTACGCCGCGCTGCTGCAGGCGGTGAGCGAGCGCACGGCGGTGCTGCTGTCGCACTGGCAGGCGGTGGGTTTTTGCCACGGCGTGATGAACACCGACAACATGAGCATCCTGGGCCTGACCATCGACTACGGGCCCTTCCAGTTTCTTGACGCCTACGTGCCCGGCCACATCTGCAACCACTCCGACAGCGCCGGGCGCTACGCCTTCAGCCGCCAACCCAACATCGCCTACTGGAACCTGTTCTGCCTGGGTCAGGCCTTGTTGCCCCTGATGGACGAGCAGCAACAGGCGCTGGACGCGCTCGAATCCTACAAAACGGTGTACCCGGAGCAGCTGCTTGTGCGCCTGGGCGCCAAGCTGGGCCTGGCACGCACGGAAGACGGCGACCGCGCCTTGTGCGAAGACCTGTTGCGCCTGCTGGCACAGGACAAGGTGGACCACACGATCTTCTGGCGACGCTTGTCGCACGCGGTGGCGGGTGGCGACTTTGAGCCGGTGCGCGACCTGTTTCTGGACCGCGCCGCGTTGAACGGCTGGCTGGCGCCCTACCGTGATCGCATCAGCGGACAGGCGGCGGAACCCACCGGCGCGCGCATGCTCCAAACCAATCCGAAGTTTGTGCTGCGCAACCACCTGGGCGAACTGGCCATACGCGCGGCGCAGTCCAAGGACTTTTCTGGCGTGACCAGCCTGCTCCACCTGCTGAGCCACCCTTTTGACGAACACCCGGGCTTCGAGGCCCAGGCCGACTTTCCGCCCGACTGGGCCACCCAGATTGAAATCAGCTGTTCTTCCTGAACCACCCACGGAGGCCCGCCATGAGCACCAGAATTCACAAGACCGACGACGAATGGCGCGAGCTGCTGCGCAAAAAGGGCGCCGAACCGCTGGCCTTTGAAGTGACCCGCCACGCCGCCACCGAACGCGCCTTCAGCGGCAAATACGAGCATGTGTGGGCTGATGGCAGCTACCACTGCATCTGCTGCGGCGCCAAGCTGTTCGAAGCCGGCGCCAAGTTCGAATCGGGCTGCGGCTGGCCCAGCTTCAGCGAAGCCCTGCCCGGCGCCATCACCGAAAAAGTGGACCGCAGCCACGGCATGATGCGGGTGGAAACCGTGTGCAGCCAGTGCGATGCCCACCTCGGCCATGTGTTCGAGGACGGCCCGGCGCCCACCGGCCTGCGCTACTGCATGAACTCGGCCTCGCTCGAACACAAACCCAAATGAGGCGTCCGGGCCAAGCCCGATAATCCCCCCATGCGTTTCCTGATCGATTTTTTCCCCATCCTGCTGTTCGTCGGTGCCTACAAGCTGCAAGACATCTACGTGGCCACCGCCGTGCTGATGGCCGCCACCGTGGTGCAGACCGGCATCATCTACGCGCTGGACCGCCGCCTGCAAACCCTGCACAAGGTCACGCTGGTGCTGGTGCTGGTGTTCGGCATGCTCACGCTGTTCCTGCAGGACGAGCGCTTCATCAAGTGGAAGCCCACCGTGTTGTACGGGAGCATGGCACTGGTGCTGGCCGTGGCCCTATGGGGCTGGGGCAAAAACTTTTTGCAGATGCTGCTGGGCAGCCAGCTGCAACTGCCGCGTCCGGTGTGGAACAAGCTCACCGTGGCCTGGGTCGGCTACTTTGCCTTCATGGCCGCCATCAACGGCTACGTGGCCGCCAACTTCTCCACCGAAGACTGGGTCAACTTCAAGCTCTGGGGTTATGTTTTCCCGCTGGTGTTCATCATCGGCCAGGGGCTCTACATCGCCCGTTACCTGAGCGCCAACGAAGAACCCAACGCCGCCAAACCGCCCCATGAGTGAACCCGCAGCCCCCACCCTGGCCGTCACGGCCGAGGCCATTGACGCCCACCTGCGCGCAGCGCTGCTGCCGTCGGCGCTGGAAGTGATCGACGAGAGCGCCGCCCACATGGGCCACGCCGGCAGCAACGGCACCGGCTTTGGCACCCATTTCCGGGTACGGATTGCCGCGCCGGGCTTTACCGGCCGGACACGCGTGGCCAGCCACCGCCTTGTGTATGATGCGGTGCGCCCGTTTCTGGACGCCGGGCTGCATGCCCTGGCCATCGAGGTCTTGCCCTCGCCTTCCGCAGCCTGAACCGTCTGGCGCATCCCCCTTTTTTGTATCCCGGCACGCATGCCTCAACTCCCCCTGACCATGAAATCGACGCTCACCACCCTGGCCGCCGGCCTTGTGCTTGCCTTCGCGGCGCCCGCCTTCGCGCAAAACCTCGCCATCGTCAACGGCAAGCCCGTGCCCAGCTCGCGCGTGGACGTGCTGCTCGACCAGGTGGCCCGCTCCGGCCGCCCGGTGGACGATGCCCTCAAGGCCCAGGTCAAGGAAGAGATCATCGCGCGCGAGATCTTCATGCAGGAAGCCGAAAAGCGCGGCCTGAAAGCCAGCAAGGAATACAAGGCCCAGATCGAGCTGGCCGCACAGACCATCCTGATCCGCGAGCTGTTCGCCGACTTCCAGAAGAAGAACCCGGTGACCGACGCCGAGATCAAGGCCGAGTACGACAAGTTTGCCGCCGCCAACGCCGGCCAGGAATACCGCGCCCGCCACATCCTGGTGGAAAAGGAAGACGAGGCCAAGGCCATCATCGCGTCGCTGCAAAAGGGCGGCAACTTCGAAGAAATCGCCAAGAAGCAGTCCAAGGACCCGGGATCGGGCGCCAACGGCGGCGACCTCGACTGGGCCAACGCATCGAGCTACGTGCCCGAGTTCTCGGAGGCCATGACCAAGCTGAAAAAAGGCGAGCTGACCGCCACCCCGGTCAAGAGCCAGTTCGGCTACCACGTGATCCGCCTGGACGACACGCGCGCCGCCCAGCTGCCGCCGCTGGAAGAGCTGCGCCCGCAGATCGCTCAGCAGATGGCGCAGCAGCGCCTCGGTGAGTTCCAGGAAGGCCTGCGCAAGAAGGCCAAGGTCCAGTAAAAGGCCTCAGAAACTTTCCCAATCGCCCGAGGCGTCGGCCTGTTTCACGGGCGCCGCCCTGGGCGTGGCCAGTCGGGCTTGTGCCACGGGGCGGCGTTCCGGCAGCGCTTGCCTCGGCACTGGCGCCGGTGCCGCCGACCGGGTCCTAGCCGTTGCGAGCACAGGCGGCTCCTGCGGCCGGCCGCTGACCACAGCAGCCTCTGCTCCCAGCTTGAAAAACGCCACCGCCTGCACCAGGGCCTGCGCCTGGCTCTGCAGGCTGCCCGCGGCCGTTGCCATCTGCTGCACCTGGGCCGCGTTCTGCTGCGTGACCTGATCCATCTGCGTCACCGCCTGACCCACCTGCACCACGCCATCGCTTTGCTCCTTGCTGGCGGCGGTGATCTCGCCCACCAGATCGGTCACGCGCCGTATGCCGGCCACCACCTCCTGCATGGTGCTGCCAGCCTGGTCGGCTTGCGCGCTGCCCTGTTCCACACGTTCCACGCTCTGGGTGATCAGGTCCTTGATCTCCTTGGCGGCCTGGGCGCTGCGCTGGGCCAGGTTGCGCACCTCGCCGGCCACCACCGCAAAACCGCGGCCCTGCTCTCCGGCCCGGGCGGCTTCCACCGCTGCGTTCAGCGCCAGGATGTTGGTCTGAAAAGCGATGCCGTCGATGACGTTGATGATGTCGGCGATCTTTTTGCTCGACTCGCTGATGCCGCCCATGGTGCCCACCACATCGGTGACGACCTGGCCACCGGCACGCGCCACCTCAGACGCCTGACGCGCCAGCTGGTTGGCCTGCTGGGCGTTGTCGGCGTTTTGCCGCACGGTGGCGCCCAGCTGCTCCATGCTGGCAGCGGTTTGCTCCAGCGCGCTGGCCTGGTTTTCGGTGCGCGAAGACAGGTCCTGGTTGCCCTGCGCCAAGGCCACACTGGCGGCCGATACCGCGTCCGCGCCTTGGCGCACCCGGCTCACGGTCTGGGCCAGTTGCGCCTGCATGGCCTGCAGCAAACGCAGCACCTCGGACACCTCGTCCCGGCCGCTCACCGTGACCTGCGTGCTGAGGTCGCCGCTGGCCACCGCCTGGGTCAGGTGGCCAGCGAGCTTGAGTGAACGCGAAATGCCCCGCACCAGCGACACCCCCAGCGCCACCGCCAGGCCCACGCCCAGCACGATGGAAGCCAGCGCGATCAGCCGCACCTGGCCATAACGCTCCACCGCGTGTTCGTATTCCTCGCGCGCCATGCGGGTCTGCAGTGCCACCAGCTGGTTGAAGCTGCTCTGCACCTTGTGCGCGATCGGGCTGACCTGGTCGCGGTACAGCCGGCCAGCCACGTCCACGTTGTCGTCGAGCACGGCGGCCATGGCCGGCTCTATGCCCTCTTTGACGAAGGCCTTGAGCTCCAGCTGAAAACCGTCTGCCAGCCGCGTTTCCTCCGGCGTGAACCGGGTCGCGGTCACCGCCTTCCAGATCTCGTCCATGCGCGCGGTGTTGGTCTTGTACTCCTCCAGGCGCTTTTGAATGGCCGCGCGGTCGCTGGCCACCATGCCGGTGATCAGCATGTCCATGAGCAGGATGCGGTTGCGGTTGACGAGGTAGTTGACGTCACCGAGTTCGGCCAGCGGCACGGTGCGGTCCTCGTACACGGTCTGCAACGCGTTGTTGGTGAGCTGGTTGGCATACAGGCCCAGCACCCCTATACCCACCAGCACCGCCGACAGCAGCGCCACCAGCCCGTACAAACGGGTCGATATCTTCATGCCATTCATGGCAAGCCCCCCTCAGAGCAGTTGTCCAGCCATTCTTGTGATGGTCAGCGCCTTTCAGGCGCGCCGCGGGTGTTTGTAAACCACTTTCAGTTGATTGGGAATAAATGTAAAAAGCCCGCGTGGACACGGTCCACGCGGGCTTTGCGAGCGGTGCCGGACAGGCGCCGGAATCAGGCTTTTTGCGCCTTTTCGTAGTTGGCCATGCCGTCGAGGATTTCCTTGTGGGCGGCATCACGGCCTTCCCAGCCCTGCACCTTGACCCACTTGCCGGGTTCCAGGTCCTTGTAGTGTTCGAAGAAGTGCTCGATGGTCTTCAGACGCATCGGGTTCAGGTCTTCGGGTTTTTGCCACTGGGTGTAGAGCGACAGGATCTTGTCCACCGGCACGGCCAGCACCTTGCCGTCTTCACCGGCTTCATCGGTCATTTTCAGGATGCCGATGGCGCGGCAGGTCACGACCACGCCAGGGATCAGCGGCACAGGCGTGACCACCAGCACATCCACCGGGTCGCCGTCGCCGGAAATCGTCTTGGGCACATAACCGTAGTTGGTCGGGTAGTGCATGGCGGTGCTCATGAAACGGTCCACAAAGATGGCGCCGGTTTCCTTGTCGACCTCGTACTTGATCGGGTCGGCGTTCATCGGGATTTCGATGATGACGTTGAAGGCTTCGGGCACCTTGCTGCCCGGGGTGACGTTGTCGAGGGACATAAAAAGTCTCTGGGAAGTGTTGTGAATCGGAAAGCAGGCCCTCAGGCGACCAGCTTCGCCCGGGATTAACCCTGATTTTACCGACACGAAGCTGACTTGCTGCGCCGCAACACTGTCCACGCCCCTGGTTTGCCGCTAAATTCGGAGCGTTGGCCAATCGCCCTGCCCCATGTGCTGCATGGACGGACGCGAGGAAGCAACGCAGCGGGGGTGGTCCTCAAAGCGTTGCCCCCTCCAAGTCAAATCGAGCAGGAGATTCTTCTTATGGTTGGTCAATCCGCGCTGATTTTTGCGCTCGCGTGTGCCTTGTTGGCGGTCATCTACGGCCTGTGGTCGCGCAGCTGGATCCTTTCTCAGGACGCGGGCAACGCCCGCATGCAGGAAATCGCCGGCGCCATCCAGGCCGGCGCCGCCGCCTACCTGGCACGGCAATACAAAACCATTGGCATCGTTGGTGTCGTGTTGGCGGTGCTGATCGGTGTGTTCCTCGACGGCCAGACCGCCGTGGGCTTTGTGCTGGGCGCGGTGCTCTCGGGCGCCTGTGGCTTCATCGGCATGAACATTTCGGTGCGGGCCAACGTGCGCACCGCACAGGCCGCCACCCGTGGCATCGGCCCGGCGCTGGACGTCGCCTTTCGCGGCGGCGCCATCACCGGTATGCTGGTGGTGGGCTTGGGCTTGTTCGGCGTGGCCGGCTTCTTCTGGTTCCTGGTCGGCAACGGCAACCTCAACCCGGCGTCCAACCTGGCCAAGATGCTCAACCCGCTGATCGGTTTTGCCTTCGGCTCCTCGCTGATCTCCATTTTTGCCCGTCTGGGCGGTGGCATTTTCACCAAGGGCGCTGACGTCGGCGCCGACCTGGTGGGCAAAGTCGAGGCCGGCATCCCCGAGGACGACCCGCGCAACCCGGCCGTGATCGCCGACAACGTGGGCGACAACGTGGGCGACTGCGCCGGCATGGCCGCCGACCTGTTCGAGACCTACGCGGTGACGCTGATTGCCACCATGGTGCTGGGCGCGCTGATGCTGAGTGCCGCGCCCATGCAGGCGGTGTTGTACCCGCTGGTGCTGGGCGGCGTGTCCATCATCGCCTCCATCATCGGCTGCTTCTTCGTCAAGGCCAGCCCGGGCATGAAAAACGTCATGCCCGCGCTCTACAAAGGCCTGGCCATTGCGGGCGTGCTCTCGCTGATCGCCTTCTACTTCGTCACCATCACCGTGATGCCCGACAACGCGGTGACCGCCACCGGCAGCCAGCTCAAGCTGTTCGGCGCCTGCGCCGTCGGCCTCATCCTGACCGCAGCCCTGGTGTGGATCACCGAGTTCTACACCGGCACCCAGAACGCGCCGGTGCAACACATCGCGCAGGCCTCCACCACCGGGCACGGCACCAACATCATTGCCGGCTTGGGCGTGTCCATGCGCTCCACCGCCTGGCCGGTGGTGTTTGTGTGCATCGCCATCCTGGTGAGCTACCAGCTGGCCGGCCTCTACGGCATCGCCATCGCCGCCACGTCCATGCTGAGCATGGCCGGCATCGTGGTCGCACTCGACGCCTACGGCCCCATCACCGACAACGCCGGCGGCATCGCCGAAATGGCCGAACTGCCCAGCAGCGTGCGCGACATCACCGACCCGCTGGACGCGGTGGGCAACACCACCAAGGCCGTGACCAAGGGCTACGCCATCGGCTCGGCCGGTCTGGCCTCGCTGGTGCTGTTTGCCGACTACACCCACAAGCTGGAAACCTACGGCCACAAGATCAGCTTTGACCTGAGCGACCCCAT
>JAUYSB010000191.1 GCA_030696525.1 Hydrogenophaga sp.
CGCCATCCAGGCCGCCGCGCGCGGCCACCACTTCCTGTCGGTGCACAAGAACGGCCAGGTCGCCATCGTGCAGACCAATGGCAACAAGGACTGCCACGTGATCCTGCGCGGCGGCAAGGCGCCCAATTACGATGCGGCCAGCGTGGCCGCCGCCTGCAAGGAGCTGGAAGCCGCCAAGCTGCCCGCCACCCTGATGGTGGATTGCAGCCACGCCAACAGCAGCAAGCAGCACGACAAGCAGATCGACGTGGCGGCCGACATCGGCGCGCAGATCGCCGGTGGTTCGCGCAGCGTGTTCGGTGTGATGGTGGAAAGCCACATCAAGCCCGGCGCGCAGAAGTTCACCCCGGGCAAGGACGACGTGAACAAGCTGGCCTATGGCCAGAGCATCACCGACGCCTGCATCGATTGGGGCCAGTCCGAGCAATTGCTCGAAGGCTTGGCGCAGTCGGTGCTGGCGCGTCGCGCGCGCTGATGTGGCTCAACCCGCGTGCCCGAGGGGGTATGCGGGTGGCGGGGCTTGGCGGCACAATGCACGGGCAGTTTCACTTGTTCCAAGGAGTTTCCGGCCATGCGTTGCCAAGTCATCGTCAGTTGGGGTGACCACACCCAGTACCCCTTCGATCTGGAAGAGGTGCAGCCCATGCCCCACGACCTTGCGCGCCAGTGGCTGGACCAGCAGTTCACCGAAATGGGCTGCGAGCCCCTGCGGCCCACCGGCAAGCTGCTGCTGGCCGACAAGGTGCTGGTGGTGGCCCAGGCCGCCGGCCAGAGCCGTTTTTCGCAAGAGGCCTACCGCCCCTGGGCCAACGCCTTTGCGCGTGCGGTGAGTGCGGTGCTGGCCAAGCCCGTCGTGCGCATCGACGTGCCCAGCCTGAGCGTCAGCTACTGAACTTGGCTTTCAGGGCATCCAGCAAACGCTGGTGCACGCCACCAAAGCCGCCGTTGCTCATGCACAGCAACTGGTCGCCGGGCTGGGCAACAGCCATCACCTGATCCAGCAGCGTGGCGATGTCGCCGGCCACCTGGGCGCGAGCGCCCATGGGAGCCAGCGCCTCGGTGGCGTCCCAGCCCAGGCCGCCGCTGTGGCAAAAAGCCAGGTCGGCCTGTTCCAGGCTCCAGGGCAACTGGCTTTTCATGGTGCCCAGCTTCATGGTGTTGCTGCGCGGCTCAAAAATGGCCAGGATGCGCGCCGCCCCCACCTGGCGGCGCAGGCCGTCCACCGTGGTGCGTATGGCGGTGGGGTGGTGGGCGAAGTCGTCGTAGACGGTGATGCCGGCCACGCTGCCGCGTACTTCCATGCGGCGCTTGACGTTCTGGAATTGACCCAATGCTTCGGCGGCCAGCGCCGGCGACACGCCCACGTGTTCGGCCGCCGCGATGGCGGCCAGGGCGTTGAGCTGGTTGTGCACGCCGCCCAGGGCCCAGCGCACCCGCGCCACCTCGCGCCCGGCCTGCAGCACGGCAAAGTCGTGTGGCTCGCCTTCGGCAGAGAAATCGCTCACCGCTGCGCCAAAGCTGCGCTGTTCGCTCCAGCAGCCTTGGTGCAGCACGCGCGCCAGGCTTTCCTCCAGCCCGTTCCACACCACACGGCCCTGTGCGGGCACGGTGCGCACCAGGTGGTGGAACTGGCGCTCGATGTCGCCCAGCGTGTCAAAGATGTCGGCGTGGTCGAATTCAAGGTTGTTGAGCACGGCGGTGCGCGGCCGGTAGTGCACGAACTTGCTGCGTTTGTCGAAGAATGCGGTGTCGTATTCGTCCGCTTCGATCACAAACAGAGGCTGGTGGGGTGGCGGTGCGCTCTGCGCAGGTAAAGGAGGAGCCGGCGAAGCCGGCGGGGGACACGGAGCAGAGCGCGCCGCCGCCCCGCCAGCCTCGCCGTTGCCGGCGTGCGCGCCGCCCAGACGCGCGGAGACGCGGAAATTCAGGGGCACGCCCCCGACCAGAAAGCCCGGCTTCAACCCTGCATATTCCAGCACCCAGCTCAGCATGGACGTGGTGGTGGTCTTGCCGTGTGTGCCGGCCACCGCCAGCACGTGCCGGCCTTGCAGGATGTGTTCGCTCATCCACTGCGGGCCGCTGGTGTAGCGGGCGCCGGCATCAAGGATGGCTTCCATCAGCGGGAATTTGGGCGTGCCGTCGGGCAGGCGGGCGCGGCTGACCACGTTGCCGATCACGAACATGTCGGGTTGGAGCGCCATCTGCTCGGCGCCAAAACCTTCGATCAAATCAATGCCCAGCGCGCGCAACTGGTCGCTCATGGGCGGGTAGACGCCGGCGTCGCAGCCGGTCACGGTGTGGCCCGCCTCGCGGGCCAGGGCGGCCACGCCACCCATGAAGGTGCCGCAGATGCCAAGGATGTGGATGTGCATCCGCCGATTATCTCTACCGTGGAAAACGTTCTCTGAGTTTGAGCTTCCAGAACTTGCCGGTGGAGGTGCGCGGCACGGCCTCGATGAACTCGTAGCGTTCGGGCAGCTGCCACTTGGCAAAGTGGTGTTGTTGCAGGTGGGCGTTGAGCGCGGCGGGTTCCACCGCGTGGCCGGGCTTGATTACCACACAGGCCAGCGGCCGCTCGCTCCACTTTTCGTCGGGGATGGCGATCACGGCGGCTTCGGCCACGGCGGGGTGGCCCATGAGGGCGTTTTCCAGGTCCACCGAGCTGATCCATTCGCCGCCGGACTTGATCAGGTCCTTGGTGCGGTCGGTGATGCGCACAAAACCCAGCGTGTCCACCGAGGCCACGTCGCCGGTGCGCAGCCAGCCGTCGGCGGTGAATTTTTCCTCGCTCACCGGCACGTCGTGGTAGCTGCCGGTGATGAAGGGGCCGCGCACCTGGATTTCGCCCACCGCCTGGCCATTCCAGGGCGCGTCCAGCCCGTCGTCACCGCGTATGCGCAGGTCCACCAGCGGCACCGGCACGCCGGCCATGGCGGCGCGACGCAAACGTTCGTCCAGCGGTGCATCGCGCAGCTCGGCCTTGGGGTAAGACACCGTGGCCAGCGGCGAGGTTTCGGTCATGCCCCAGCCCTGCAGCAGCCAGATGCCGTGGGCGTCGAAAGCGCGGATCAGTGACTCCGGCACCGCCGCGCCGCCCACCAGCGAACGCATGCCTTTTGGCAGCCTCCAGCGGCCGTACTGTGGGTGGGCCGGGTCTTGCGCGGCGTTGTAGGTCTGGATCAGGCCCATCCAGATGGTGGGCACCCCCAGCGAGAGCGTGGGTGGCTCCAGTGTCATCAGGTCCAGCAGGTCTTCGGGGTGCAGGTGCGGTCCAGGGAACACCAGTTTGACGCCCGCCATCACCGCGCCGTAGGGCGTGCCCCAGCAGTTGGCGTGGAACATGGGGGTGACGGGCAGCAGCACGTCCGTGCCCTTGAGGCCCCAGAAATCGCCCATGCAACCCACCAGCGTGTGCAGCACGGTGGAGCGGTGCGAATACACCACGCCCTTGGGCCGGCCGGTGGTGCCCGAGGTGTAGCACATGGCCACGGGGTCGGTCTCAAGGTGGGGGGCGGGTGTCCAGGCATCTGGGTCGGCGGCGGCCAGCCAGGCTTCGTAGTCAGTCAAGCCGTCGGGCACCGGCGCGCCCGAGAAGGGGAACACGATCACGTGTTCGAAGGGGTGTTGGTGTTTGAACTGCTCGTACAGGGGCAGCAACACGTCGTCCACGATCAGCACGCGGTCCTGCGCGTCGGCGGCGATCCAGCCAATGTCCTCCGGCGCCAGGCGCAGGTTGAGCGTGTGCATCACGCCACCGGCTGCCGGTATGCCGAAGTAACACTCCAGGTGGGCGTGGTGGTTCCAGCACAGGGTGGCCACGCGATCGCCTTTTTGCAGGCCCAGGCCGGCCAGGGCGGCGGCCAGCGCGCGGGTGCGGCGGTGCCACTGGGCGTAGCTGTGGCGCACCAGGGTTTTGTCCGGCCGTCTCGAAACGATTTCCTGCGTGGGAAACAGCGCGCCCGCCCGCTCCAGCAAGTGGTTGAGCGAGAGGGGCACGTCCATCATCGTTGTTTGCATCTTGTCTCCGCTGTGGTCTTGCCCACTGTACGGAGCGGCCCCACTTCGCGCAATGCACAATGTCGCCCGATGGACACCACGGTCAAGCACGAGATCGCCGCCACCGCCGCCCGCCTGGTGGTGGAAGAAGGCCTGGAATACGGCCCGGCCAAAAAGCGCGCTGCCAAACAGCTGGGCCTGCCGCCGCGCGCCGAACTGCCCGACAACCGCCTGCTCGAAGCGGCGGTGCGCGAGCACATCGAGCTGTTTTGCGCCGATACCCAACCGGGCGAACTGCGTGCCCTGCGCGAACTCGCCCTGGTGTGGATGGACCGCTTGGCCGAGTTCCGCCCGCACCTGGGTGGCGCGGTGTGGCACGGCACCGCCACGCGCCTGAGCGACGTTTACCTGCAGCTGTTCTGCGACGACCCCAAATCGGCCGAACTGGCCCTGATCGACAAACGCGTGGACTACGAGCCCCGCACCGTGACCAGCTTCAACGGCAAGCCGGTGGAGGCCTTGAGTTTCAACAGCCGGTGTGATGCGCTGGGCGAATTCATTGGCGTGCACCTCTTGATCAACGACGCCGATGACCAGCGCGGCGCCTTGCACCGGGACGAGCAGGGCCGCAAGCCGCGCGGCGACGCCCAGGCCGTGCGCGCCCTGCTGGCGGCCAACACGGACGCGTGAACTTTTGAGCGCCCGCCGATTCCTTCAACCATGAACAAACGATCTCTTTTGACCGGCGGCGTGGCCGCCGTGGCGGGTGCCCTGGGCGCGGGCTGGGCCTGGTGGAAGTTCCAGCCCCACGCGCCGGCCGACGGCGCGGCCGAGCTGTGGTGGTCGCAGCAGTTCGAAACGCCCGACGGCGCACCGCTGGCCGTGGCCCCGTGGCGCGGCAAGCCGCTGCTGGTGAACTTCTGGGCCACCTGGTGCCCGCCCTGCGTGGAAGAACTGCCCTTGCTCAACACCTTTTACCGCGAGCAGCAGGCGCGCGGCTGGCAGGTGGTGGGTGTGGCCATCGACCAGCCCAGCGCGGTGCGCCGCTTCACACAGAAGCTGCCACTCGCATTCCCGGTGGCCATTGGCGGCCTGCAGGGCACCGAGCTGAGCAAGGCCCTGGGCAACAGCAGCGGCGGGTTGCCGTTTTCGGTGGCCTTCAATTCGCGCGGCGGTGTGGCCGAGCGCAAGCTGGGGCAACTCAAGCCAGACGATCTGGCGCAGTGGGTGGGGGCGGTGGGCTGAACAGTCAGCGTCCGAACAAAAACACCGCCGGTGCCGACAGGGGCAAGTTGGGCGGTGACTTCTTCCACTGGCTCACCAAGGCGCTGTGCACCGCCACCGAGGGCAGGCTGGCGTTGGCCATGACGGCCAGGCGCGTGTGGGGGTGCAGGCCTTGCTGCAGGGCCTTGAGCAAGACCTCGTTGCGGTAGGGCGTTTCGATGCAGATCTGCGTCTGTCCGGTTTTCAGCGCCAGCGCTTCCAGCTCGCGGATGCGTGTGCTGCGCGCCGCCGCGTCTTGCGGCAGGTAGCCCACAAAGGCGAAGTGCTGGCCGTTGAGGCCACTGGCGGCGAGCGCCAGCATCAGCGATACCGGTCCCACCAGCGGCACCACGCGCAGGCCCAGCTCGTGCGCCGCGCGCACCACCGAGGCGCCGGGGTCGGCAATCGCGGGCATGCCGGCCTCGCTCACCAGGCCCACGTCGTGGCCCGTCAGCGCGGGCGCCAGCAGGGGCTTGGCGTCGAAACCGCCCGGCCCGTGGTCGCCTTTTTTGTGCACCTCGCGCGGCAGCTCCACGATCTGCTGTGCCTGCAGCGGCGCGGCCAGCGGCTGCGATTCGCCCACGCGCTTGAGAAAGCCGCGCGTGCTCTTGGCGTTCTCGGTGATCCAGTGCGTCAACTGGGCGGCCTGCACCAGCGTGTGCGCCGGCAGGGCCATGTCCAGCGGCGCCGGGTCCACGCCGAAATCCAGCGGTGTGGGGACGAGGTACAGGGCGCCCTTCACAGCAGCTTCACCCCGGCGGCACGCAGCAGGCGGCAGGTGCGTATCAGGGGCAGGCCCACCAGCGCGGTGGGGTCGTCGTTGTCAATGCGCTCCAGCAGGGCAATGCCCAGCCCTTCGCTTTTGGCGCTGCCGGCGCAGTCGTAGGGCTGCTCGGTGCGCAGGTAGTGTTCGATCTCTTCGTCGCTCAGATCGCGGAACACCACTTTCACCGCCGCCAGGTCCACCTGCTCGAAGCCGGTCTCCTGGCAGACCACGGCCAGCGCGGTCTGGAAAATCACCGTCTGCCCACGCATGGCGCGCAGTTGCTGGACGGCGCGTTCGTGGGTGCCGGGTTTGCCCAGCGGCGTGCCCGCCAGATCGGCCACCTGGTCGCTGCCGATCACCACCGCGTGCGGAAAACGCCGCGCCACCTCGCGTGCCTTGGCCAGGGCCAGCCGGCGGGCGATCTGCTCGGGCGTTTCGCCGGGTTGTGGCGTTTCGTCCACGTCGGGCGCAGCCTGTTCAAAGGGCAGGTGCAGGCGGCGCAGCAGCTCGGCGCGGTACCGGGATGTGGACCCCAAGATGACCGGGCGGCTCATGCCGGATCTCTCACGTCGGCCACCACCTTGGCGCCAAAGTCGGGGCGCTCCAGATAAGCCAGCACGCGCGCAGCGGCCGCGTCGGGGCTGGTGAGCTGGCCGCGCTCTTTCATGCCGATGAAGTTGCCCACGTCGGGGAAGGCGGCCGGGTCGCCGGCGCGCAGCTGCACCTGCATGTCGGTGTCGATCACGCCGGGCGCCAGCGACACGATGCGCGCGCCCTGCGGGTGTGCCGCTTCTTCCAGCGCCACACATTGGCTGAACTGGTCCATGCCCGCCTTGGCGGTGCAGTAGGCGGCCTGCGAGGCCATGGCGCGGCGGCCGAGGCCGGAAGAAATGTTGAGCACCTTGCGCGGGCCGCTCCAGCCCTGTTGTACCCAGCGGCCGGTCACGCGCAGGAACACGCTGGTCAGCGCCAGGGGCGATTCCAGCCCCACGCGCAGCGCGTTGGCCAGGTCGCTGGCGGCGATGCCGCCCAAGGGGCTGATGGCCGGGATCACGCCGGCGTTGTTGATCAGGGTGGCGCTGTCGAGCTCGGCCGCGTGCAGGCTGCCCAGCCAGCGTTCCAGCCGCTCGGCGGCCTCCTGGCTGTCGGCCAGGTCTTGTGACCACTGTTCCAGGTGCGCGCCCCGGGCTTGCGCCAGCGCGGCCAGATCGTTGTTGGTGCGGCGCGAAATGCACAGCAGGATGCGCCCCGGCGCGAGCAACTGCTGGGCCATGGACAGGCCCATGCCGCGCGAGGCGCCGGTGAGGATGGTGAGGTGGGGCGGGGTGGGCAGGTTCATGCCCACATTGTGCCCAAGCCAGCCGCTGCGGCTGGCTCAGTGCAGGCGGGGCAGCTCGAGGAAGCGCACCGGCAAGGGGCTTTGGGGCAAGAGGATGAAGTCGGCCAAGGGTTTGATGTCCATTGTGCAAACCATGCCAGGGTCGGTGCTGCGCTCATCCACCTGGAAGCGCACCAGCCAGCCCTCGCCGGTGGGCGTCGATTCCAGTTCGGCGCTGAGGATGGCAATGCTGCCACTGCAACCACTGTACGACGATGTGACGCCGACCAGCATGTGTTGCTTGAAGTCAATGTGGGCCAAGGACGGGGCTGGTTCGGGCGGCCACACGGTGTTGTGGGTGTCCCAAATCTGCGCCCACTCGCTGACGTTGCGGGCCACGTGCTGGCCGTCCTCAGCGGCCCAGTTGTCCACTTGCAGCAGCACCCGCTCGTGCGCGCTGGGGGTGGTCTTGGCCACCGGGTCGGTCTGTTCTGTACCGCCACCACACGCCGCCAGCAAACCGGCCAGGCCCAGCGTGATGGCGGACATCGCGGTCCGCTCTGCGGTTTTTGTCCAAGCACCCATGAATTCGTCCTCCCTGCATTCTTTTTTTTGTTCCAAGTTGCCCCTGAGCAGTGGTGCGAAGCTTAAAAGATGTGTTTGTCAATTCATAGCGTGAGACGCTCAACAATTGTTAATTCGAGTCCACAAATCCCGGGCGGCACAATGAAGGCATGTGGACCGACACCCATTGCCACCTTGATGCCCCCGAGTTCGGCTCAGACACCGCTGCGGTGCGCGACCAAGCGCGGTCGGTTGGTGTTGATCTGTGTGTGATTCCGGCGGTAGTGGCTGCTCACTTTGATGCCGTGCGGGCGCTGGCCCACCAGACCGGCGACGCCTACGCGCTCGGCATCCACCCGCTGTACGTGCCCCAGGCCATCGATGAAGATTTGACACAGTTGGACCTGGCGTTGACACAATGGCGTGACGATTCTCGCCTGGTGGCGGTGGGCGAAATCGGGCTGGATTTTTTTGTGCCCGCCCTGTGCGCGCCCGCGATGCGCGAACGCCAGACCCACTTCTACCGCGAGCAACTGCGCATCGCGCGTCGCCACGGCCTGCCGGTCATCCTGCATGTTCGGCGTTCGGCCGACCAACTGCTCAAACAGCTGCGGCAGATCGCGGTGCCTGGGGGCATCGCACACGCCTTCAACGGCAGCGATGTGCAGGCCCAGGCCTTCATCGCGCTGGGTTTCAAACTGGGCTTTGGCGGTGCGCTCACTTTTGAGACCGCGCGCCAGTTGCGCCGCCTGGCCGCCAAGCTGCCGTTGGAAGCGTTGGTGCTGGAGACCGATGCGCCCGACATCCCGCCGCAGTGGCTCTACACACCCGCCGCGCAACGCGCTGCCGGTGTGCCCCAGGGGCGCAACGCGCCCGCCGAGCTGCCGCGCATCGGCGCCGTGCTGGCCGGCTTGCGCGCAATGGCGGTGGAGGACGTGGCCCACGCCACCAGCGCCAACGCCCGCCAGGCCTTGCCGCGTTTGGTGGCGTTGCAACAAGGAGCGACCTGACATGCACCAAGGCCTGCCACCGGTGCTGGACGCCCACACCCGCCTGGTCGTGCTGGGCAGTTTTCCGGGCCGCGCCTCACTTGAAACACAACGCTACTACGGCCATGCCCAGAACCATTTCTGGAAGATACTTGCCGCCATCTGGCAACTGCCCCTGACCGACATGCCCTACGCCGAACGAATTCAAACATTGCACGAACGCGGGCTCGGCCTGTGGGATGTGTACGCCGCCTGCGAACGCGAAGGCAGCCTGGACAGCGCCATACGCAATGCCCAGCCCAACGACCTCAGCACCCTGCGCACCCGCTGCCCGCAGCTGCAGGCCATTGCGCACAACGGCGGCGAGAGCTTCCGTCACGCGCGCCACACCCAGCGCCTGGGCGTGCCGGTGTACCGCCTGCCCTCCACCAGCCCGGCCAACGCCAGCTGGTCCTTCGAGCGCAAGCTGGCTGCCTGGAGCGAGGTGTTGCAACGCCACGCGGTGGGGGTCTGATGGCCACCATGGACTTGCCGGAAGTCAACTTTTCCGAATACGGCGACGTGCGCTGGCTGCACCTGGGCACCGAGTGGGTGCAGGGCAGCATGCTGATCGACGCGCCTTTCGACATCGAGCTCGACTACGTTCAGCGCATGATGGCCTGGCTGCTGTTTGTGGAGCCCGACAGCGTGGGCAAACGCCACGCCATGCAGCTGGGCCTGGGCGCGGCAGCGCTGACCAAGTTCAGCTTCAAGAAGCTGCGCATGAAAACCACCGCGATCGAGCTCAACCCGCAGGTGCTGGCGATGTGCCGCCAGTGGTTCAAGCTGCCGCCCGACAGCGCGCGCCTGCAGGTGCGGCTGGCCGACGCGGGGGCCGAAATCCAGCGCGATGAGCACCGTGGCACGGTGGACGCGCTGCAGGTGGACCTCTACGACCACGAGGCCGCCGCGCCCGTGCTGGACGACGAAGACTTCTACCGCCACTGCCGCCAGTTGCTCACCGACGAAGGCGCGATGACGGTCAACCTGTTCGGGCGCGATTCCAGTTTTGAGCGTTCGCTGGAGCGCATTTGTGCGGCCTTTGGCGCCGATGCGGTCTGGGCCTTCAAGCCCACACGCGAAGGCAACACCGTGGTGCTGGCCCTGCGCACGCCGCAGTGGCCCACGCGCATGCAACTGCTGGCCCGGGCCGAGGCCATACAGGCGCGCTGGGGCCTGCCGGCGGTGAAGTGGCTCAAGCTGTTCAAGCCAGTGGCCTGAAGCTGGCACGGGGCCACCGGCATGATCAAGAACCGCCGCGATTTCTGGGCCGGCTGGCTGTTTGTGGTGCTGGGCGTGGCCTACGCCTGGGCGGCCAGTCTGCACGACATCGGCTGGACCACCGAGACCACCGAGATGGGGCCGGGTTTTTTCCCGCTGGTGCTCGCGGCCTTGCTCAGCCTGCTGGGGGCGTCGCTGGTGTTCAAGTCGCTCACGCTGGAGGCCGATGGTGGCGGCCCGCTCGGCCCCATGGCCTGGGGCCCGCTGTTGCTGGTGTTGGCGGTGCTGGGCGCCTTGGGCGCCTGGGCCTGGTGGACGCCTTGACGCCCTCGGTGCCGCGCCCATGAACTTCGAATTTTTCGATGCCATGCTGCTCGGGCTCGACGCCGCCTGGCAGGCGCCTCACCTGGGGCTGCTGCTGGCCGGCTGCCTGATCGGCCTGGTGGTGGGCGCCTTGCCGGGCCTGGGGCCGGCCAGCGCCATGGCCATGCTGCTGCCCTTCACCGTTCACGTGTCGCCGCTGGGCGCGCTGGTGCTGATGGCCGCCATCTACTACGGCGCCCAGTACAGCGGTGCGGCCACCGCCATCTGGACCAATGTGCCGGGCGAGTCCTCGGCTGCCATGACCTGCAACGACGGCCACCCCATGGCTTTGGCCGGGCGTGGTCGGCAGGCGCAGTGGCTGGCGCTGGCGGCCTCCTTCGTGGCCGGCACGCTGGGGGTGGGCCTGCTGGCCGTGGCCTCGCCACTGCTGGTGGTCTGGAGCTACCACTTCGGCCCGGTCGAGTACGTGGCCTTGCTGCTGGTGGGCCTGCTGGGCGCGGCGGTGCTGGCCTCGGGCGGCATGGTGCGCGCGCTGGCCATGGTTTTGCTGGGCATGCTGCTGGGCCTCTCGGGCACCGACACACACACCGGCGGCACCCGTTTTGTCGGCGACTGGCCGCAGTGGCGCGATGGCTTAGGTTTTGGCGCCCTGGCCCTGGGCCTGCTGGCGGTGGCGCCGCTCATCACCCACCTGCACCAGACCGTGACCGACCCGGTGGCACCACCGGCCACCGACGCCGACACCTGGCCCAGCCGGGCCGACTGGCTGGCCGTGCTGCCTGCCTTGGGGCGCGGCTCGGCCCTGGGCCTGATGCTGGGTGTGTTTCCCGGTGGCGGCGCGCTGTTGTCGTCGTGGGTGGCCTATGCGCTGGAGCGCACGGTGTCGGCCAGCGCCCAGCCGCCCATGGGGCAGGGCCAGCCGCGCGGCGTGATGGCGCCCGAGGCGGCCAGCAGCGCCGGTGCCCAAACCGCGTTTCTGCCCACCCTGGCCCTGGGCCTGCCCGCCAACGCGGTGATGGCCGTGGTGCTGGGGGTGCTGGTGCAGCACCACATCGAACCCGGCCCGCAGCTCATGGGCGTGCACCCCGAGCTGTTCTGGGGCCTGGTGGTGTCCATGGGCCTGGGCAACCTGTTGCTGCTGTTGCTGTCGGTGCCACTGCTGCGGGCCTGGCGCCCGCTGCTGCAACTGCCCCACAAACACGGCCTGCCGGCGGTGTTGCTGCTGGTGGGTATGGTGTTGTACGCCCGCGAACAAGGGGCCTGGGCGGTGTGGACGGTGGCGGCCTTCGGTTTGCTCGGCCACCTGCTGCACCGGCTGCGCTGCGAACCTTCGCTGCTGGTGCTGGGTTTCGTGCTCGGCCCCTGGATCGAATCGCACCTGCGCCGCGCCCTGCTGTTGTCGCGTGGCGATTGGAGCGTCTTCGTGACCCGCCCGGTGTCGGCCGTGCTGCTGGGCGTGGCCGTGTTGCTGTTGCTGGTGGTGTTGCTGCCCAGGCGGCGATAGAGCGGTTTCAGATCCGGTGGGCCACCGTCGTCATGACCTTGGCCGCCAGCTTCATCACACCCTTCACCGGCAAGGGCAGTTCCACCGCGCCGGCCTGCTGCGCTTCGCGGGCGTGGCGCACCTCGTCGTCCTTCATCTGCGCCACGATGGCGCGCGAGGCGTGGTCTTGTGGCGGCAGGCGGTCCATGTGGGTGGCCAGGTGGGCTTCGACCTGGCGCTCGGTCTCCACCACAAAACCCAGGCTCACGCGTTCGCCCAGGCGCCCCGCCAGCAGGCCAATGCCAAAGGCGCCCGCGAACCACAGCGGGTTGAGCAGCGAGGTGTGGGTGCCCAGCTCGTCGATGCGCGCCTTGGTCCAGGCCAGGTGGTCGGTCTCGTCCTGGCCGGCGGCCTCGAAGTGGCGGGCCAGGCGTTCGTTGGCGGCGGCATCGCCCGGCGCCAGGCGCGCCGCCAGGGCCTGCGCGGTGTAGAGCGCCTGCGCGCAGACCTCGCCCACGTGGTTGACGCGCATCAGCGCACCGGCCAGGGCTTTGTCTTTGCCCTGCAGCTCCACGGCGCCGGCCTCGGGCACGGTGGGGCAGGGGCGGGCCGCGCGGTGCGGGGCAAACAGGGTGCGCAGGGCCGAATCGGCGGCGGTCAGGCCGGCATCAACGAGGTTCATTCAGAGGCTCCAGAACGTCGGTGGAGGGGGTATCGGGGGCGTGGCGCAGCAGCTTCTTGCGCACCACGTGGATGTGTTGGCGCAAAGTGTATAGCTCGTCGGTGTAGGCCAGCGGCAGGGTGATTTTTTCGGCGCGGTGTTCCAGCGCATCCAGCTCGGTCACCAGGGCGGCAGACTGCTCCGGCGCCTGCTCGGCGCGCTCCTCGATGTCGCGCAGCTCGGCGTACCAAATGAACACGCGGCGCCGGATGCGGAAGGTGTAGAGCGGCGGGATCACGCGCGACAGCGGCAGCGCCAGCGCGATGATCAGGCCCAGGCTCAGCCACATGCGCTCCACCAGGTTGGCCAGCCAGAAGGGCAGGTAGCGCTGCAGCAGCGGTGGGCCGCTGCGGATGGCGCGCTCGGCCTCGGGCGCCAGCGGCACCTCGCCGTGTTCCACGCTGGGGTATTCGCGCGCCCGGTTGAACCAGCCCGGCGGGTTGTGCAGTTCCACCGCGGCCTGGGCCATCAGTTGCAGCAGGGCCGGATGGGTGTCGGCCCGCGCCAGCAGGCTGGTGGTGGAGGCCACCAGGGGCACGTCCCGCGCGGGCAGGTTTTTGGCCAGGTCCACCACACCTTGTGGCAGCGTCACCGGGGTGAGAAAACCCAACCGGCGCGCGTAGGCCTGGGCCTGGGTGAAGGGCATCAGGCGCACGCCAGGGGTCTGCAGCAACATCTGCACCATCATGGCTTCGGGGGCCGACGCGAACACCACCGCGTCCACCTCGCCATCCAGAAAGGCCATGGTGCCGGGCGTCTGCTCCAGCTGTTGCAGTTGCAGGTCGGCCGGAGAGAGCCGGTTGGCTTCGAGCAGGCGGCGGAACAGCTGGGGCACGCCGCTGCCGGGTGTGCCCACGTTCACGCGCCAGCCCTTGAGGTCGGTCAGCGCGGTGGGCGGGCCGCCCTTGAGCCGGCGCGCGCTGTCCTCGCGGTAGAACAGCCACAGCGGCTCCACGAACAGGCTGCCCAGGCTGACGAGCTGCGCTTGCGCCTCGGGTCCGAGTGCGCCGCTGCCGCCCTGGACAAAAGCCAGATCGGCCCCACCCTCGCTCAGCAGGAGCAGGTTGTCGGCGGCGCCTTCGCTGCTGCGCAATTCCACCGTGATGCCGTGGCGCGCCAGGGCCTGGGCGTAGGCCTGGCCGAAGCGGTCGTAGGCGCCGTTTTCCGGTCCGGTGGCCAGCACCACCCGTTTGGGCGGGTTGGGCTCCAGCCACAGGTAGGCGGCCACCAGCAGGCCGATGGTGATGAGCACCAGCGGGCCGGCCGAGACCAGCAGCTCGCGCAGCGAAACCAGGGTGTAGCGCAGGGAACGTGTCACATCGGCAACCTTAGCATGGCCGGCGCGGCACAATCGCCGCATGTCCTCCAGCTACCTCAACCTCGTCTTCAGCCGCTCCGGTGACGGTGACCACGCCGCCCTGCAGCGCTGGTACAACGACCACATCGGCATCCTCTGGCAATGCAATTCGCTGCAACGCGCCACGCTGTACCAGCGCGATGCGGACCTAGCGCACGAGGCCGACTACATCTGCTGCTACGCCTTCCCCAATGAGGCGGGTTTTTTGCATTACGAACACGGCGACGCGCGCGAAGCCGCCCGCCTCGTCATCGTGAATGGCTGGGGCAAAGAGGGCATTGCCATCACTGCGCGGCGACAGTTCCAGCGCGAATGGACACAGACCCGCCGCACCGGCGCCGCGTGTCAGACCGTGCTGGCGTTGCACCTAGGCGCGGGGCCGTGGGGCGAGGTGTCGCGCTGGCTGCTGGACCGCCTGCATGGCCTGTTGGCCAGCGGCGCGGCATCGTCGGCCACGCTGGTGCGCGCGGTGGACGCGACCGACGCGGGCGGCGATGTGCTGCTGTGGCTGGGTTCGGACGCGCCGCTGACCGATGCCCACGCCTGGCTGGACCAGCCCATGCCCGACGTTTGGGGCCAGCCGCCGGCCAGCGTGGAGCGGCTGTGGGCGTGGCGCGGCTCGCAGGTCAGCGACTGGGTGCGCTGAGCTGCTGTGGTTGAGCCTCAGTGTTTGTGCTCGGTGGCTGCTGGCGCGGGTGCACCGGCAGGTGCACCTGCGGGCAGCGGCTCCAGACTCAGCACCGTGTAGTTGCCGCCCAGCTTGTCGGCGGTGAAGCGCACCTTGTCGCCGGCCTTGACCTGGCTCAGCAGGGCCGGGTCCTGCACCTTGAAGGCCATGGTCATGGGCGGCATGTCCAGGTTCTTGATCTCGCCGTGTTTGAGGGTCACGGTCTGGGCGCGCGCGTCCACGCGGCGCACTTCGCCGTCGGCCTTGGGCAGCGCGTCTTGCGCGAATGCGGCGGTGCTCAGCCAGGTGGCGGTCAGCAGGGTAATCAGCTTTTTCATGGTGGCGTTCATGGATTGGGGTCTGTGGGGCATCAGGCGCGGTTGTGGCTCTGGAACACGCGCGTGGCGCCGCCCCGCGCGACCAGCAGCACGTCGTAGGCGTCGCGGCGGCCGCCGTATTCGGGGCCGTCCATGCCGGGCGATCCGATGGGCATGCCGGGCACGGCCAGGCCCAGGGCGTTGGGCTTTTCGCGCAGCAGGCGCAGGATGTCGGCCGCCGGCACATGGCCTTCGATCACGTAGCCGCCCACGCGCGCGGTGTGGCAGCTGCCCAGCGCGTCGGGCATGCCCAAGCGTTTGCGCGCGGCCACGTTGCCGGCGTCGATCACCTGCACCAGGAAGCCGCTGGCCTGCAGGTGTTTGACCCAGTCGCCGCAGCAGCCGCAATTCGGGTCTTTCCAGACCTGCAGCAGCGGGGGCTTGTCGGTGGGCACGGTTTGGGCCACGGCCGCGCCGGCCAGGGCGGCCAGGGCAGCGCCCAAGAGCTGTCTGCGTTGCATCACATGTTTCCTTTTGACGCGGGACGCACCCGCACGGTGCCCACCATGCCAGCCTGGTAGTGGCCGGCGATCAGGCAGGCGAACTTGAATTCGCCGGGGCGGTTGAAGGTCCAGACGATGTTGCCACGCTTGCCCGGGTCCACGTGGGCCATGTAGGGTTCGTCGTGTTGCATGTCGGGGAATTTCACCATCAGTGCCGCGTGTTCGTCCAGCTCCTGCTGGGTGCCGATCACCAGCTCGTGCAGCAGCTTGCCCCGGTTGCGTATGGCCAGGCGCACGGTCTCGCCTTCGCGCACGTCGATCACGTCGGGCTTGAAGCGCATGTCGTCGCCCATCTCGATGGTGATGGTGCGCTTGGCCGCGCTGGCCTCGGCGGCAATGCCCCAGGCCTTCTGTTCTTTGATCACGGGGCCGGCGCTGTGGCTTTGTGGCCCGTGTGCCAGCGCAGCACCGCACAGCGTGGCCAGGGCAAGCGCCATGCCCTTGAGTGACATGGATGTGTTCATGTTTTTCATGTTTCGAGTCCTTGTGATCAGTGGTGGGCGTGGCCGCCGGCACCCGGCTTGCGCACGTTGACGGTGGCGGGTGTGGGGGCTTTGGCAGGTGCCGCAGCGGCAGCAGGTGCGGCGCCGGTCCACTCAAAGGCCTGGGTGCCTGGCGGCTGCTTGAACCAGCCGGGGTCGCTGTAGTCGCCTGCTTTCTGATCGCGCCGCACCTTCAGGGTGGTGAACATGCCGCCCATCTCGATGGGGCCGTAGGGCCCTTGGCCGGTCATCATGGGCAGGGTGTTGTCGGGCAGCTCCATCTGCATTTCGCCCATGTCGGCCATGCCGCGTTCGCCCATCACCATGTACTCGGGCGCGGCGCGTTGCAGCGGGCGCACCAGGCCCTGGTGGTTGACGCCGATCATGGTGGGCACGCCGTGGCCCATGGCGTTCATGGTGTGGTGGCTCTTGTGGCAGTGCATGGCCCAGTCGCCTTCTTCGTCGGCCACAAACTCCAGCTGCCGCATCTGGCCCACCGCCACGTCGGTGGTCACCTCGGGCCAGCGGCTGCCGGGTGGCGTGGGGCCGCCGTCGGTGCCGGTCACTTCAAACTCGTGGCCGTGGATGTGGACCGGGTGGTTGGTCATGGTGAGGTTGCCCACGCGCACGCGCACGCGGTCGTTCAGGCGCACGTTGAGCGTGTCGATGCCGGGAAAGGCGCGGCTGTTCCAGGTCCAGAGGTTGAAGTCCAGCATGGTGTTGACGCGTGGCACGCTGCTGCCGGGCTCGATGTCGAAGGCGTTGAGCAGGAAGCAGAAGTCGCGCTGCACGTCGGCAATGTGCGGGTGTTTGCCCTTGGGGTGGGTGACCCAGAAACCCATCATGCCCATGGCCATCTGCGTCATCTCGTCGGCATGCGGGTGGTACATGAAGGTGCCGGGCCGGCGTGCCATGAACTCGTAGACAAAGGTCTTGCCCACCGGGATCTGCTTCTGGTTCAGGCCGCCCACACCGTCCATGCCGTTGGGCAGGCGCTGGCCGTGCCAGTGGATGGTGGTGTGTTCGGGCAGCTTGTTGGTGACAAAGATGCGCACGCGGTCGCCCTCCACCACCTCGATGGTGGGGCCGGGGCTCTGGCCGTTGTAGCCCCACATGTTGACCAGAAAGCCCGGGGCCACCTCGCGCACCACAGGCTCGGCCACCAGGTGGAACTCCTTCACGCCTGCATTCATGCGCCAGGGGGCCGTCC
>JAUYSB010000203.1 GCA_030696525.1 Hydrogenophaga sp.
CGGCCTGACCGAAGACCAGGCCAAAGCCCAAGGCATCAAGGTCAAGAAGGGCCTGTTCCCCTGGACGGCCTCCGGCCGCGCCATCGCCAATGGCCGCGACGAAGGCGTCACCAAGCTGCTGTTCGACGATTCCCCCGAGGCCCATGGCCACGGCAAGATCCTGGGCGGTGGCATGGTGGGCACCCACGCGGGCGACATGATTGGTGAGGTGGCGTTGGCCATCGAGATGGGCGCCGATGCGGTGGACATCGGCAAGACCATCCACCCGCACCCCACGCTGGGCGAAAGCATAGGCATGGCGGCAGAGGTCGCGCACGGCAGCTGTACGGACGTGCCGCCGGGCAAGAAATAAGCCCTTCAGCGCGACACAAGCGTCAGGCCCGAACCGGCAACGGTTCGGGCTTCTTTATCTTGGTCGCAAAGCGGGTTGTTGGCGAGCTGCGCTGGCGCGGACTTGAAGTCTGGCCGATGCGGCTCAGCGCAGTGCGTCTGCGGGCAAGGTGCCCTCGGCCACCACACGCCGAGCGCCATTGAAACGCGTGTTCCAGTAGGCCGAGCGCATGTCTTCCACCCGCACATGGGCGCCACTGCGTGGCGAGTGGATGAATTTGCCGTCGCCGACGTAAATGCCCACATGGCTGAAAGCGCGGCGCATGGTGTTGAAAAACACCAGATCGCCCGGCTTGAGTTCCTCGCGGGCAATCATCTGGGTGGCCTGTGCCTGCTCGGCCGCGCGCCGCGGCAGCACCAGGCCCACCGTCTGTTCGTACATGGCGCGCACAAAACCACTGCAATCGAAGCCGGTTTCGACGGAGTTGCCGCCACGGCGGTAGGGCACGCCCAGAAAGCCCATGGCATTGACCACCAGGTCGCTGGCGGCCAGGCTCATTTGCTGGCGCATGCCATCCAGCCGCTGCACCAGGCCCTTGCTGGCCAGCAGTTCGGCGATGGCGTCCTGCGGCAGGTCGGCAGGCGCTTCACCCGAAACCACGGTTTGGGCGTGCGCTGTGACAGCAAGGCTCAGCAGGAAGGCTAGGGCGATTTTTCGCATTGGGCGCGAGGCTAAGGGCATACGCGCCTCAAGTCAAGCACGGTGACGCCCGCCCTGAGGCAGCGCCAAGTGGCTCGAAGCGGCCGTTAAACTGGCCGGATCCACAACCGACTTGCTCCCCACCATGCTTCTCGATGTCCATGATTGCCAGCTCGTGCTGGTCGACTACCAGCCCCGCCTGATGCCCGCCATCGCCGAAGGCGACCAGGTGCTGGCGCGCGCGCAACTGCTCGCACGCATGGCGCAACTGATGAAAGTGCCCACCTTTGGCACCGAACAGAACCCCGGCAAACTGGGCGAGCTGGATCCGAGCTTGCGCTCGCTGTGCAGCAAGGTCTTGCCCAAAATGGCGTTTGATGCCTGTGCCGACGGCCTGGTGGACCTGGTGCGTGCCCCCGCCGCGCCCGGCGGCAACGCCCGCAGCCTGCCCAAGCACCTGCAAAAACCGGCGCCCACGCCGCGCAACACCGTGGTGATTGCCGGGGTCGAGGCCCATGTCTGCCTGCTGCAGACGGTGCTCGGTCTGATCGAGCAGGAAATCGACGTCTGGGTGGTCACCGACGCGTGCGGCTCGCGCAACCCGCGCGACCGCGACGCCGCCTTCGACCGCCTGGCCGGCAATGGCGCTGAACTGGTGAGCGCCGAAATGGTGGCCTTTGAATGGCTGGGCAGCGCTGACCACCCCAAATTCAGGGAAGCGCTGGCCTTGATCAAGTGAAGGCCCGCTGGTGAGCAGGCGGGCGCATGGTCACGTCAGCGGCGCGCAAGCCTCCTAATGAATAATTATGAATATCCAGCGAACGCCAGATGCCCGCCCGCGCCCCCGAAGCGCGGGTTCATGCCCAACCAGAGGAGACACCGCCATGTCCACGCCGTCCCGCTATGCCGAGTTCCACCGCCGCTCCATCACCGACCGCGACGGCTTCTGGCGCGAACAGGCGGCGCTGATCGACTGGCACAAGCCGTTTGATCAGGTCTGCGACTACAGCCGCCCGCCCTTTGCCACCTGGTTTGCCGGCGGCCTGACCAACCTGTGCCACAACGCGGTGGACCGCCACCTGAAAGACCGCGCCGACCAGAACGCGCTGATCTTCGTCTCCACCGAAACCGACACCGAAAAGGCCTACAGCTTCCGCGAACTGCACGCCGAGGTGCAGCGCATGGCGGCCATCTTGCTGCAATTGGGTGTCAAAAAGGGCGATCGGGTCCTGATCTACATGCCCATGATCGCCGAGGCCGCGTTTGCCATGCTGGCCTGCGCGCGCATTGGCGCCATCCATTCGGTGGTGTTTGGTGGTTTTGCCAGCCACAGCCTGGCCAGCCGCATCGACGATGCGCAGCCGGTGGCCATCATCAGCGCCGACGCCGGCATGCGTGGCGGCAAGGTCGTGCCTTACAAACATTTGCTGGACGAAGCGATTGCGCTGTCTACCCACAAACCGGCCAAGGTGCTGATGGTCAACCGCGGTCTGGCGCCCCTGGAAACCGTGGCGGGCCGCGATGAGGACTACGCCAGCCTGCGCGCCACCCACATGGACACCCAGGTGCCCTGCGAATGGGTGGACAGCGCCCACCCCAGCTACATCCTCTACACCAGCGGCACCACCGGCAAACCCAAGGGCGTGCAGCGTGACACCGCCGGCTACGCCGTGGCCCTGGCCGCCAGCATGCGCCACATCTACATGGCCGAGCCGGGCGAAACCTATTTCAGCACCAGCGACATCGGCTGGGTGGTGGGCCACAGCTACATCATCTACGGCCCGCTGATCAACGGCATGGCGACCATCATGTACGAAGGCTTGCCCACCCGGCCCGATGCCGGCATCTGGTGGCAACTGGTCGAAAAATACAAGGTGAGCGTGATGTTCAGCGCGCCCACGGCCGCCCGCGTGCTCAAGAAGCAGGACCCGGCCTACCTCACAAAGTACGATCTGAGCAGCCTCAAGGCGCTGTTCCTGGCGGGCGAGCCGCTGGACGAGCCCACCGCGACCTGGATGTCGGACGCGATCAAGAAGCCCGTCATCGACAACTACTGGCAGACCGAAACCGGCTGGCCCATCATGGCCGTCTGCAACGGCATCGAGCCCGCGCCCACCAAGTACGGCTCGCCCGGCAAGGCGGTGTACGGTTTTGACGTTCGACTGATTGACGAGTCCAGCGGCGAGGAAATCACCGAAGCCAACAAGAAGGGCGTGATCGCGGTGGAAGGCCCGCTGCCGCCGGGCTGCCTGCAAACCGTCTGGGGTGACGACGCGCGTTATGTGAAGACCTACTGGTCCAGCATCCATGGCCGCACCATGTACAGCACCTTTGACTGGGGCGTGCGCGACGAAGACGGCTATTTCTACATCCTGGGCCGCACCGACGACGTGATCAACGTGGCCGGCCACCGCCTGGGCACACGCGAAATCGAAGAAAGCATCAGCAGCCACCCGAATGTGGCCGAAGTGGCGGTGGTGGGCGTGGCCGATCAGCTCAAGGGCCAGGTGGCGGTGGCGTTTGTGGTGCTCAAAGACCCGTCGGTGGCGGCCAGCGACGCCGATGCGCTCAAGCTCGAAGGCGCCATCATGAAGGTGGTGGACGACCAGCTGGGCGCTGTGGCGCGGCCGGCGCGGGTGCGTTTTGTGGGTGTGTTGCCCAAGACGCGCAGTGGCAAGTTGCTGCGCCGCGCCATCCAGGCGGTGTGCGAAGGCCGCGATCCGGGCGACCTGACCACCATGGAAGACCCGGGCGCCTTGCAGCAGGTGCGCGACGCCGTGGCCGCCTGAACCGTCGCGGGCAGCCGCCTGCGCGTTTTCAGGGGTGTGCGACCCCGCCGCGAATCGCTATCATGTATGCTTATATTTATCTATCGATAAAGCAGGGCGCGCATGAAGCAGATGATCGAATCCGAAGCGGGCGTCGAAAAAGGGCGCGTTTTCGAGCTCGCTGCCGAGCTGTTTGGCGTGCTCGCCACCCCCATGCGCCTGCGCATCCTCAGCGCCTTGTGCGACAAGGAAAAGTCGGTCTCGCAGCTGCTGCAGGAGATCGACACCACCCAGCCCAACCTGTCGCAGCACCTCAACCTGCTCTACCGCGCCGGTGTGCTGGCCAAGCGCAAGGACGGCACGCAGGTGATCTACCGCGTGCAGAGCGAAAAGGCGGTCATGTTGTGCCGCACCGTGTGCACCCAGATCGCGATCGAAATGGACGAGCCGGGCAGCGTGCCCGCCGCCGAGCGCCTGTCGCCGCGCGTGGCTTCCTGATCCGTACACCAGCCTGACGGCCGTCAGGCCAAGGCTTTTTCACCACACACCGCTGTCTTCCGACCACCGGTTGACACATCTCTGCAATCCCGTTGTGCCTTCGGTGGCACAATCGCCGGTTGCAGTCAGGTCCTTCCACAGTCACTGTCGCATCCGCCAAACGGTCCAGCCGTGTCGCGGAAGGTTTCTTAAACCAGCTAATGTTTCCCCAAGGGAAACGGAGGTCAGCGGATTCATGAGCGAGACTAACAACGTCTATGTTGCCTACCAGGGCAACTCGTACCTTTTCGGCGGCAACGCGCCCTATGTCGAAGAGATGTACGAAAACTACCTGGCCGATCCCACCAGCGTTCCCGACACCTGGCGTGCCTACTTTGACGCACTCCAGCACGTGCCTGCCGTCGACGGCTCGGACGCCCGTGACGTGCCGCACATGCCGGTCATCAACGCCTTTGCCGAGCGTGCCAAAGCTGGCGTCACCCAGGTGGTCATTGCCACCGGCGCCGACAGCGAGATGGGCCGCAAGCGCGTGTCCACCCAGCAGCTCATCGCCGCCTACCGCAACGTCGGTCAGCGCTGGGCCGATCTGGACCCGCTCAAGCGCGCCGAGCGCCCGCACATCCCCGAACTCGACCCCGCTTTCTACGGCTTCACCGATGCCGACCTGGAGACGGTGTTCAACATCAGCAACACCTTCTTCGGCAAAGAGAGCATGTCGCTGCGCGAACTGCTCAATGCGCTGCGCGAAACCTATTGCGGCACCCTGGGTGTGGAGTTCATGCACACCAGCGACCAGGTTGAAAAGCGCTGGTGGCAGCAGAAGCTGGAAAGCATCCGCAGCAAGGCCAGCTTCACGGCCGAGAAGAAAAAGCACATCCTCGACCGCCTGACCGCTGCCGAAGGCCTGGAGCGCTACCTGCACACCAAGTACGTGGGCCAGAAGCGTTTCTCGCTCGAAGGTGGCGAGAGCTTCATCGCGTCGATGGACGAGCTGATCCAGCAGGCCGGCGCCAAGGGCGTGCAGGAAATCGTGATCGGCATGGCCCACCGCGGCCGCCTGAACGTGCTCGTCAACGC
>JAUYSB010000214.1 GCA_030696525.1 Hydrogenophaga sp.
CCTGGGCCAGCCGGGGCAGGGCACGCGCCAGCACGGCCTGCTGCCGCCAGTGGTGAAAACTCATGCCCAGCTCGGCCCGGAACAGGCGCGCCATGGTGCGTTCGCTGGCGCCGTGCGCGGCGGCCCACTGGGCCAGTGTGCCGAACGCATCGGGTTGCGCCAGCAGGCCCTGGCACAGCGCGCGCAGGCGGCGGTCACCCCGCCCTGCAGGTGGCAAGGGCACGCCCACCGGCAGGCAGGTGGCGTGCGCCAGCTCGTGCTGCACCAGGGTGGTCAGTGCGGCCTGCTGGTCCGGCCGGTCGCGGTAGTCGGCCTGGTCCTGGGCGTCGATCAGCGCGTGCAGCAGCGGCGTCACCGCCAGCACCCGCACCTGCTGCCAGCCGGGCGGCACCAGGCTGGCGTGCAGGTAGACCGTGCGCGACTGCGCGGCTTCCACCACCATCACCGAATGCAGCGCCCCGGGCGGGATCCACACCGCGCGCTGGGGCGGCGCGATGACGGAGAGGTCTTGCTCGGTGCCGGCCGGCCCCAGTGCCCGCACCACCACCTGCAGCAAGCCGCTGGCACAGCAGGCCAGCTGCGCCCACCCGTGCTGGTGGGGTTCAAAATGGGTGTCCTGCGGCAGGTCGCGCAGGCGTGTGCGCAGCGGACGCGCCAGGCTGGGCGCGAACGGCTCGGTGTCGTCGATGGCGAGGGCGATCGGGGTCTTGGCGCGGCGCATGGCGGTGGGGCGGGCTTGGCTGTTATTCGCTAGAACTTGACGATTTGTCGGCAGACGGACTCCAAGCGCAAGCCTACCATTGCGGCCATGAACACCGCCACCCTGTCGAGTGCCGACATCCGCCCCGTTCCCCTGAAACAAGACGCCGCCGTGATGGGCCTGGTGGGGCTGGCGCACGCCTGCTCGCACTTCAGCCACCTGCTGTTGCCGCCCCTGTTCCCGATGTTCATGCGCGATTTCGGGCTGAGCTATGCCGATGTGGGTTTTCTCATGACGGTGTTTTTTGTCATCTCCGGCATGGGGCAGGCGCTGTCGGGTTTTGTGGTGGACCGCCTGGGCGCGCGTCCGGTGCTGTTCGGCGCCATCGGCATGTTCCTGCTGGCCTCGCTGGTAGCGTCGCAGGCCACGGGTTATGGGGGCCTGCTGCTGGTGGTGGTGCTGGCAGGTATGGGCAACGCGCCCTTCCACCCGTGCGACTTCACCATCCTCAACCAGCGCGTGTCCACGCCGCGCCTGGGCCACGCCTTCAGCGTGCATGGGCTCACCGGCAGCCTGGGCTGGGCGCTGGCCCCGGTGTTCCTGGTCGGCATCTCCAGCGTTCACAGCCGCGAAACCGCCTACCTGTCGGCCGCCGGCCTCTACGTGGTGGTGCTGGCCGTGCTGTACTGGAAGCGAGACCTGCTGCGCACCGAGGTGGCGGTGCGCCACGCCGACGCGCCCCAGGGCAGCGATCTGGCCTTCATGAAACTGCCGGTGGTGTGGTGGTGTTTTGCGTTTTTCCTGCTCTCCACCATGACGCTGGCCGTGGTGCAGGCCTACTCGGCGTCCATCCTCAAGGCGGTGCACGGTGTCAGCCTGGAGGCGGCCACGCTCACGGTCACGGCCTACATGTTGTGCAGCGCGCTGGGCATGCTGGTGGGCGGTTTTGTGGCCGCACGCTCCAGCCACAGCGACCGCGTGGTGTCGTGGTCCATGGGCAGCGGCGCTTTGCTGATGCTGCTGTGTGCCACCGCCTGGCTGGGCGGCGCGGGCACCATGGTGCTGCTGGCACTCACCGGTTTCGCTGTCGGCATAGGCGGCCCGAGCCGCGACATGATGATCCGCAAGGCCACGCCCAAGGGCGCCACCGGTCGTGTGTACGGCACCGTCTACTCGGGCCTCGATGTGGGTTTTGCCATCTCGCCGGTCATCTTCGGCGTGGTGATGGACAAAGGCTGGTACGCCGCCACGCTGGTGGGCGCGGCCATCACGCTGGGCCTGTCGGTGCTGGCGGCCCGGGGCGTGGGGCAGCGCACGCGCCAGGCCTGAGCGGCCGAGCGGCTTGCGGTCGGGGCACAATCAGGCCATGACCCAAACACTTGCTGGCCACCTGATCGTTGAATGCCTTCTGGCCCAGGGCGTCACCCACGCGTTCGGCGTGCCCGGCGAAAGTTACCTGGCGGTGCTCGACGGCTTTCATACCCACGCCGAAGAGATCCAGTTCGTGATCTGCCGGCAAGAGGGCGGTGCCGCCTTCATGGCCGAGGCCCATGGCAAGCTCACCGGCCGGCCCGGCGTGTGTTTTGTCACGCGCGGTCCCGGCGCCACCAACGCATCCGTCGGCCTGCACACCGCTTTTCAGGACTCCACACCCATGGTGCTGCTGGTGGGTGACGTGGCCAGCGACTGCCGCGACCGCGAGGCCTTTCAGGAGGTGGATTTCCCACGGTTCTTCGGCCCCATGGCCAAGCGGGTCGAGCGCATCGACGACGCGCGCCGCATCCCCGAGTACATCGCCCGCGCCTTTGCCACCGCCATGAACGGCCGGCCCGGCCCGGTGGTGCTGGTGCTGCCCGAAGACATGCTGACGCAGACCGTGACCGAACGCCCCCTGCCACGCGTGGAAGCGGTGCAGGCCTGGGCCGACCCGGGTGCGCTGCGCAGCCTGCGCGAGATGCTGATGAAAGCGCAGCGCCCCCTGGTGATTGCCGGCGGCGGCGGCTGGACGCCACAGTCGGCCCAGGCCCTGCAGCGTTTTGCCGAAGCCTGGCGCCTGCCGGTGGCCAACGCCTTCCGCTTCCAGGACACCTTTGACAACGACCACCCGCTGTACGCCGGCGACATTGGGCTGGGCATCAACCCGGCACTGGCCGCGCGGGTGCGCACCAGCGACTTGCTGCTGGTGCTGGGCCCGCGCCTGGGCGAGGCCACCACCGGCAGCTACACGCTGATCGAGGCGCCGCGCCCGGTGCAAAAGCTCGTGCACGTGCACGCCAGCGCCGAAGAACTCAACCGCGTCTACCAGGCCGACCTGGCCATCTGCGCCACCATGAACGCCGCCGCACGCAGCCTGGAGGTGCTGGACGCACCGCCCCAGGTGGCGTGGGAGGCCTGGACCCACGGCTGCAACCGCGACTACCGCGACAACATCGACCCGGCCAACGGCGGCGTGGTGCTGCCTGGCAGCATCGACATGCCGGCCCTCATTGCCACGCTGTTCGAGCACCTGCCGGCCGATGCCGTTCTCACCAACGGCGCCGGCAACTTTGCCAGCTGGCTGCACCGTTTCTACCGCTACCGGGGGCTGGCGCGCGGCCACAAAACGCAACTGGCGCCCACCAACGGAGCCATGGGCTACGGCGTGCCGGCCGGCGTGGGCGCGGCCATCGCCCAGCCGCACCGCACCGTGTTCACCATCGCGGGCGACGGCGATTTCCTCATGAACGGGCAGGAGCTGGCCACCGCCGCCCAGCACGGTGCCAAGACCATCGTGCTGCTGCTCAACAACGGCATGTACGGCACCATCCGCATGCACCAGGAGAAGCACTACCCGGCGCGGGTGGCGGGCTCTTCCCTCGCCAACCCCGACTTCTGCGCCCTGGCGCGCGCCTATGGCTACGCAGCAGAGCGCGTCACCCACACCGCCGAGTTCGAAGCCGCGCTGCTGCGCGCGCTGGCCGCGCCCACCGGCACGGTGATCGAAGTGCCGCTGGACCCGGAGGTCATCACCACGCGTGGCACCTTGACCGCCATCCGCCAGGCGGCGCAGAAATCAACGCGCTGAGCGTTGGAGCCGCCCATGAAAAAAGCCGGCTTGCGCCGGCTTTTTTTGACTGCAGCAGGTGCCTGTTGCACAGGCACCGAACACGCATCACTTCAGGTGTTCGTTGATCATCTTGGTCATCTCGAACATGGACGCCTGGGCCTTCTTGAAGATTTCCTTCAGCTTCGCGTCGGCATTGATCATGCGACGGTTCACCGAGTCTTGCAGCTTGTTCTTCTTGATGTAGTCCCAGATCTTCTTGGTGACTTCGGTGCGCGGCAGGGGGCTGGCACCCACGATGG
>JAUYSB010000189.1 GCA_030696525.1 Hydrogenophaga sp.
ATCCTGTTCCAGATGGCTGGCGGCCTGCGCGCCAGCATGGGCTACTGTGGCTGCGCCACGGTTGAAGACATGCGCAACCAGGCCGAATTCGTCGAGATCACCTCGGCCGGCATCCGCGAAAGCCATGTGCACGACGTGCAGATCACCAAAGAGGCGCCCAACTACCGCGCCGACTGATCGCGTCATGTTGGTCAGATTCTGGCCATTTTGAGAATTCAGGCCAAATTACTATAATTTGGCCTGTTTTCATTTTCGGGCCAGACCATGCAGTCCATCCCTGTCCATCAGGCCAAAGACCGCTTCTCGGCGCTGCTCCAGGCGGTGGAGGCCGGCGAAGAGGTGGTGATCACCCGCCACGGCAAGAAGATCGCTCGCATCGTGCACGAGACCGACGAGTCGCCCAGCGATGCCGAGCGCGAGCGCATCCGCCAGGAGGCGTTGGCCCGGCTGCGGGCGTTTCAGGCGGGAGTGAAACCGGCCGTGCCAGGCTACTCCGACTGGAAAAGCCTCAGGGACGCAGGCCGCAAATGAAACCCATCGTCATCGATGCGTCAGCGGCAGGTGCCTGGGTCTTGCCCGATGGGGCCAATGACGCGGCCCAGGCGCTGTACCTCCAGGCCATCGAACCCAATGCGCCTTTTCATGTGCCACTGCTGTGGTCGTGGGAAATGGGCAACATGCTGGTGATGGGCGTGACACGAAACCGCCTGGATGCCGCACAACTGGACCAGGCCATGGCGCTGCTGGCTGGCCTGCAAGTCCAGGCCGACATGCCCTTGTCGGCGCACCGACAGGCGCAAGTCGCCCGATTGGCACTCACACACGGACTGACTTTTTACGACGCCACTTACCTGGAGCTGGTGCTTCGCCTCAACGGCCAGCTCGCCTCGCAGGACAAAAAACTCATCGCCGCCGCCAAGTCGTGCGGCATTGTTTGCCTTGATTTCTGACCTCACCATGCAACACCAGAAAATCCTCATCCTTGACTTCGGCTCCCAGGTCACCCAGCTGATTGCCCGACGTGTGCGCGAAGCCCATGTGTACTGCGAGGTCCACCCTTGCGACGTCAGCAGCGACTGGGTGCGCGAGTTCGCCGCCGACGGCCAGCTCAAAGGCGTGATCCTCTCGGGCAGCCATGCCAGCGTTTACGAGGTGGACGACAAGGCACCCGACGCGGTGTTTGAACTGGGCATTCCCGTGCTGGGCATCTGCTACGGCATGCAGACCATGGCCCAGCAGCTGGGCGGCAAGGTCGAGGCCGGCCACACCCGCGAATTCGGCTACGCCGAGGTGCGCGCGCGCGGCCACACGGCCTTGCTGAAAGACCTCGCCGACTTCACCACGCCCGACGGCCTCGGCAGGCTCAAGGTCTGGATGTGCCACGGCGACAAGGTGACCGAGATGCCGCCGGGCTTCAAGCTCATGGCCAGCACCGATGCCTGCCCCATTGCCGGCATGGCCGACGAGGCGCGTGGCTACTACGCCGTGCAGTTCCACCCCGAGGTCACACACACGGTGCAGGGCAGGGCGCTGCTGGAGCGTTTTGTGCTGGGCATCTGCGGCACCCGCCCCGACTGGGTCATGCGCGACCACATCGAAGAAGCGGTGTTGAAAATCCGCGAGCAAGTGGGCGACGAGGAAGTCATCCTGGGCCTCTCCGGTGGCGTCGATTCGTCGGTGGCCGCCGCGCTGATCCACCGCGCCATCGGTGACCAGCTGACCTGCGTGTTCGTGGACCACGGCCTGCTGCGCCTCAACGAAGGCGACATGGTGATGGACATGTTCGTGGGCAAACTGCACGCCAAGGTGATCCGCGTGGACGCGGCCGATCAGTTTCTTGGCCACCTCGCGGGCGTGAGCGATCCGGAAGCCAAACGCAAGATCATCGGCCGCGAATTTGTCGAGGTTTTCAAGGCCGAAGCCGCCAAACTGATCTCAAGTGGTGCATCAACAAAAGGTGCTAAGTGGTTGGCACAAGGCACGATTTACCCGGACGTGATCGAATCGGGTGGTGCCAAGAGCAAAAAGGCCGTCACCATCAAAAGCCACCACAACGTGGGTGGCTTGCCCGAACAGCTGGGCCTGAAACTGCTGGAACCGCTGCGCGACCTGTTCAAGGACGAGGTGCGTGAGCTGGGCGTGGCGCTGGGTTTGCCACACGACATGGTCTACCGCCACCCCTTCCCCGGCCCCGGCCTGGGCGTGCGCATCCTGGGCGAGGTGAAGAAGGACTACGCCGACCTGCTGCGCCGGGCTGACGCCATCTTCATCGAAGAACTTCGCAACCACGTTGACCCAGCCACCGGCAAGACCTGGTACGACCTCACCAGCCAGGCCTTCACCGTGTTCCTGCCGGTCAAGAGCGTGGGCGTGATGGGCGACGGCCGCACCTACGATTACGTGGTGGCCTTGCGCGCCGTGCAGACCAGTGACTTCATGACCGCCGACTGGGCCGAGCTGCCGTATGCGCTGCTCAAAAAGGTCAGCAGCCGCATCATCAACGAGGTGCGCGGGATCAACCGCGTGACCTACGACGTGAGCAGCAAGCCGCCGGCGACCATCGAGTGGGAGTGATAAGGCGGAGGGTCAAGGCCTGAGGCGGGCCTCGACAAAATCCACGATGGCCTGCTGCACGGCCGGGCCTTCGGGCTCGTTGAGCAGATCGTGCAGGGCATTGGGGTAGATGTTCAGCGTCGCGGCGCGTGCCCGACTCGCCAGCTGGCGGCTGCCTTCGGGATCGGTCACTTGGTCGGCACCACCGTGCAGCACCAGCAAGGGCGTCTGTAGGGATGGCATGAGCGCCTGAATGCCGTCAATGCCTGCCAGCACGGCGGCCACTGTGCGCGCAGGCACTTTTTCACGGTCAATCACCGGGTCACTGGCCAGTGCCGCGCGCGCGGCGGCATCGCGCACGAACAGCTTCTCGTCAATGGGCTCCACCGGCAAACCGGGCGCCACCGCGGACAAAGCGCGCAGCACGGCGATCTGCCCATCGCTGGCGTTGGCCGGGCGCTTCAAGGCGGCACTGCTGACGATGGCGCCTTTCAGCGGCGTCTCGCTGCTGGCAGCCAGGTGTGCCACCACCAAACCGCCCATGCTGTGGCCGTGAAGGAACAGTGGCACACCGGGGTAGCGCTTGTGCGCTTCGTTCAATGCCCATTGCACATCGCTTGCGAGCTGTGCCATCGAATCGACCCGCTGGCGCGCCCCACCGGAGGCGCCGTGGCCGCGGTGGTCCTGTGCGAGAACCACCATGCCTTGGGCATTGAGTGCCCGGGCCAGCGGTGCATAGCGCAAGGCGTGGTCGTGCAGGCCATGCACCACCACCACCGCCGCCCGCACCGGCACAGCGCCCGGCATCCAGACATGGCCTTGCAGGCAGTTACCGTCGGCGGCCTGTACGCGGTAGCTGGTGGTCGCACCCGGCAGCGCCACCGCCGCGCAGGCGCCGACAGAGGGCCTTGAGCCCAGGGTGATTGCCGCGATGGCAGCCACCGTGAGGGCGCCCAGCGTGGTGCCCAGAATCAGAGAAAGTTTGCGCATGGCGTGTCCTGTTGACGGCCCGAGGGGCCACTGCGCGGCATTGTTATTGGTTGGAAAAAAGTTATCAATACATGAAAATCAAACAATCTTGTATTAAATGAGATACATATAGACCATGACACTGGAACAGCTGCGGGTACTGGTCAAGGTGGTGGAAGCGGGCAGCCTCACCCGCGCCGCAGGTGTGCTGGGCGTCGAGCGCAGCAACATCAGCCGCATGCTGGCCCAACTCGAAGCCGAGCTGGGCGTCACCTTGCTGGAGCGCACCACGCGGCGGCAATCGGTCACCGAGGTCGGGCGAACCGTGTACGAGCGGGCCGTGGGCGTGCTCACCGCCACGGAAGACATCGTGCAGGTGACGCAGCGCATGAAAGGCCAGCCGCAGGGCCACTTGCGCGTGACCTGTGGCGTGGAGTTCGGCATGGGCGCGGTGGCCGGTTGGATCGAGGCCTACCTCGCGCGCTTCCCGGAGGTGACAGCGGAAGCGGAATTTGCCACGCGCGACGTCGATCTGGTGCACGAGGGCTTCGATCTGGCGGTGTGTGCGGGCCCCTTGCCCGAATCTCGTCTGTCGTCGCGACAGCTGGGTCAGTTTGAGCACGGCCTGTTCGCCAGCCCCACGTACGTGCAGCGCCACGGGTTGCCGGAATCACCAGCCGAACTGGCGACCCACCAGTGGGTCGAGTTCAGGGGTGACGGCTTGCACCGAGGCCTGGTCTTGCAGCACCCCGTGTTGGGGCGGTCTGTCAGCGAGGTGGGCGCCTTGCGGCTGGTGGTGAACGCGGGTGCTGCGGTGTGCAGCGCGGTGCTGGCGGGCCTCGGCATTGGGCGTTTGCCGGTAATGCTTGCATCCGATCATGTGGCCCAAGGGCGCTTGCTGCGCGTGCTGGCGCCGTGGCACCCGCCTGCGGTGACGGTGCACGCGGTCTTCCCCAGCAACCGCTACCTGGCCCCCAAGGTGCGTGCATTCGTCGATCTGGCGTTGGAGCAGTTTCCGCAGGGCTCTGGTGGATGAGATCATCCACCGATGCTTTCCGACTTGCCCAATGACGCCGCAACCATGAGCCTTGCCGAAACACACCTGCGCCAAGTCCTCGCCGCCATGGCGGGCCCCGCCGCCCGCCCGCGCGATGACCAGACCGCCGCCGTGGCCGCGCTGGTCGAACAGCGCGCCCGCGTGCTCGTGGTGCAGGCCACGGGTTGGGGCAAATCGGCCGTGTACTGGGCCGCCACCTCGGCCCTGCGCGCCAGCGGCAAGGGCCCGACGCTGATCGTCTCACCGCTGCTGGCGCTGATGCGCGACCAGGTGGACGCGGCCGCGCGAGGCGGGCTGCGCGCGGCCACCATCAACTCCACCAACCTGGACGCGTGGGACACCGTCTTCGACGACATCGCCGCCGACCGGCTGGACGTGCTGCTGGTCTCGCCCGAGCGGCTGGGCAACCCCGGCTTCGCGCGGCGCCTGCCCACGCTGCTGGCCACCACCGGCCTGGTGGTGATCGACGAGGCGCATTGCATCTCGGACTGGGGCTTCGACTTCCGGCCCGACTACCAGCGGCTGGCCAAGACGCTGCTGGCCATAGGCGCCGACACCCCGGTGCTGGCCACCACCGCCACGGCCAACCAGCGCGTCACACAGGACATCGCGCGGCAACTGGGGCCGGACACACTGACCTTTCGCGGCTCGCTGGCGCGCTCGTCGCTGCGCCTGGCCGTGGTGCCCGGGCTGGGCGCGCTGGAGCGCCTGGCCTGGGTGGCTGATGCGTTGGACAGCTTTGCCGGCTCGGGCATCGTCTACGCGCTGACGGTGGCCGAGACCGAGCGCATCGCGGGCTTTCTGCGATCGTGCGGGTTCGAGGTGGCGGCCTACCACGGTGGGCTGGAGACGGCCGCGCGCCAGCAGATCGAAGACGCCCTGCGCGCCAACACGCTCAAGGCCGTGGTGGCCACATCGGCACTGGGCATGGGCTACGACAAGCCCGACCTGGCCTTCTGCATCCACGTCGGCTCGCCGGCATCGCCGGTGGCCTACTACCAGCAGGTGGGTCGCGCCGGCCGCGCGCTGGACGATGCCGTGGCCGTACTGCTGCCGGCCGAGACCGACGAGCGCATCTGGGCCTATTTCGCCACGGCCGGTGTGCCCGACGAGAAGCGCGTCGGCCAGATCCTGACCGCGCTGTCGGACGGCGCGTTGACCTTGGTGGCGTTGGAAAACAGCACCGGCATCCGGCGCGGCCGGCTCGAAGGCCTGCTCAAGATCCTGGCCGTGGAGGAGGTGGTGCAGCGCGAAGGCACCGCCTGGGCGCTGACCGGCACGCCCTGGACCTTTGACGCCCAGCGCTGGCAGGCCTTGGCCCAGGTGCGCGAGCGCGAGGCCGGCCTGATGCGTGCGTTCGCCGCAGGGCAGGGCTGCCTGATGCGCTTTCTGCAGGAGGCGCTGGACGACCCTGCGCCCAGCGACTGCGGGCGCTGCAGCGTGTGCACGGGGCGCCTGCCCGATCCTGGCGCACAGCCGGGCGCCGCCCGTGTCGAGGCTGCGCGGGTCTATGCGCGCGGCCAGGATGTGGTGATAGAGCCGCGCAAACTCTGGCCCACTGGCGGCGTGCGCAAGGGCCGCATCACGGCTTGCAGCGAGGGCCGCGCGCTGGCGTTTGCCGACGATCCCGGCTGGGCTGACGCCCTGTTGCCCCTGTTCAGCGCCGCCGACGCACCGGCGCCACAACCCGTGCTGGACGGCGTGGTGGCGGTGCTCGGCCGTTGGCGCGGCAGTTGGGGCGCGCGGCCGGTGGCGTTGGTGCCCATGCCGTCGGCCACACACCCACAACTGGTGTCATCGGTGGCGGCGCATCTGGCGCGGGTCGGCCGTCTGCCGCTGGTCGATGCGCTGCGCCTGGCCGCCCCATGGCCCGATGCCGACCTGGCCTCCGCCGCCAAAGTGGCGGCGCTGAACCAGGCGCTGGTGTTGCAACCCGATGCGACGGTGCCCGCCGGACCACTGCTGCTGATCGCTGACCGCTACCGCAGCGGCTGGGCGGTGACGGTTGCCGCCGCGCTGCTGCGTGAGGCCGGCAGTGCTGCGGTGTTGCCGCTGGTGCTGCATCAAATGCCTTGAATGCCGCGCTGCCGGCCCACTCGGCAAGCTGTGCACGTGCATGGCAGTGATGCGCAACGGGCACGTATTGCGCCGGAGGAAGACGCTAAAGTGACTTCCCAGGAGCACCGCCCATGTACATGCCGCCCCACTTCACCTCTGACGACCCGGCCCTGGCCGCCCGGCTGGCGCGTGAACACCCGTTCGCCAGCCTGATTTCCAACGACGACGACGGTTTTCCCTTCGTCACCCACCTGCCGTTGCACCTGCAGGCAGACGGCGACCAGTGGGTTTTGCTGGGACACTGCGCCCGCGCCAACCCCCACGCGGGCTACCTGGCCCGGCGCCCGCTGGCGCTGGTGACCTTTCTTGGTCCACATGCCTACCTGTCGCCGCAGGTCTACCCCGACCTGGCCCGTGTGCCCACCTGGAACTACCTGGCCCTGCACTGCCAGGTCGAGGCCGGCATCCTCGAAGGCGACGAGGCCAAGGACGCGCTGCTCAAGCAGCTCATCGCCGACCACGAACCCGGCTACGCGCAGCAATGGCGCGATTTGGACCCCGACTTTGCCCACCGCATGCTGGGCGGCATCGTCGCCTTCGAGTTGAAGGTGCTGGCGCGGCAATGCAAGCTCAAGCTCAACCAGCACCGCCGCGAATCGCACACAGCCATGGCGGAGGCCTACCGCGCGGGTTCGCCCGACGAACAGGCTCTCGGCAGGTGGATGGCAGACCTTGGCATCGCACCAGCTCAGGCCACACCAGCGGCCTGACCTACACTGGCGGCCCATGCCGGCCGACACCTTTTTGCCCCCCCACACCACGGACGAGGACATCATGCGCCTGGCCCTGGCCCGTGCGCGCGACGCCGCCAAGGCGGGCGAGGTGCCGGTAGGTGCCGTGCTGGTGCGCCGCCAGGCCGATCACATCGAGGTGCTCGGCGCGGCCCACAACCAGCCCATCACCACCCACGACCCGAGCGCACACGCCGAGATGCTGGCCCTGCGCCAGGCCGCCAGCCGGCTGGGGAATTACCGGCTGGACGGCTGCGAGCTGTTTGTCACGCTGGAGCCCTGCGCCATGTGTGCGCAGGCGGCTTTGCACGCGCGGGTGGCGCGGGTGGTGTATGGCGCCACCGAGCCCAAAACCGGTGCGGCCGGTTCGGTGGTCGATCTGTTCAGCGAGCCTCGGCTCAACCACCAGACCCAGGTCAGCGGCGGCGTGCTGCAGGAAGAGGGCGCTGCGCTGCTGCAAACGTTTTTTGCGGAACGGCGCCAGGCCCAGCGCGCGAGCCAGCCTCACCCACTGCGCGACGACGCCCTGCGCACACCCGATGAGCGCTTTGCGAACCTGCCCGGCTGCCCCTGGGCGCCGCATTACCTGAGCGATCTGCCCAGCCTGGCCGGGCTGCGCCTGCACCACCTGGACGAAGGCCCGCAGGAGGCACCCATCACCTGGCTGTGCCTACACGGCAGCCTGGACTGGAGTTACAGCTACCGCAACATGATCCCGGTGTTTCTGGCGGCTGGCCACCGCGTCGTGGCGCCCGACTTGATCGGTTTTGGCAAAAGCGACAAACCCAAAAAAGAGGGCGTCCACACGTTCCACTGGCACCAGCAGGTGCTGCTGGAACTGCTGGAGCGGCTGAACCTGCGGCGGGTGGTGCTGGTGTTTGCGCAGGGCGATGCCCTGGGTGCGGCATTGGTGGACGCGGCGCCCGAGCGCTTCCTGGGCCAGTGGCTGGTGGCCCGGTCTGGCGCTGCAAACCCTGCCGCTGAAGAGGCGCCGTTTCCCGATCGGGGCCACCGCGCCGGGCCGCGCGCGTTTTCAAGTTGGGTCGAAGCTGACACACCGCAAAACCACGGCACCACACCAGCGCCTGACGAGGCTTGCGCCCGCGCCGCGCTGGCCCATTTTTCTTTCTGACATCCCGCACTCCTCACGCCCATGGCACACCTGTACATCCATTCCCCCAGCAGCTCGGTGCGCGACAAGGCCGCCTTCAAGCGCGGCGTGGCACGCCTCAAGGCCCTGGGCCACCAGGTTGAGCTCGACCCCAACGCCCAGAGCCACCACCAGCGTTTTGCCGGTGACGACACCAACCGTGTCGCCGCCATCACCCGCGCCGCCGCCAGTGGCGCCGACGTGGTGCTGACCTCGCGCGGCGGCTATGGGCTCACCCGCATCCTGCCCGACCTGCCCTACAAGGCCATCGCCAAAAGCATTGAAAAAGGCACGCAATGGGTGGGCCTGAGCGACTTCACCGCCTTGCAGCTGGCGCTGCTCGCCAAGACCGGCGCCACCACCTGGGCCGGCCCGGCGGTGGGTGAGGACTTTGGCGCGCAGGTGGAGGCCAATGGTTCGCCCGACATGATCATGGAGGCCTGCTTCGATGACCTGATCGATGGCCACGGCGAGGGTGCCGGCTGGCGCCTGCCCGCGGCCGACCTCAAGGCTCAACCCCAGTTGGCCGACTGGAAAACCACCCCCGCCACCTTGTGGGGCGGCAACCTCACCGTGTTGTGTTCGCTGGTCGGCACGCCGTACCTCCCTGCGGTCAAGGGCGGCATTCTGTTTCTGGAAGACGTGGGTGAGCACCCCTACCGGGTCGAGCGGATGATGACGCAACTGCTGCACGCTGGTGTGCTGGCGCAGCAAAAAGCCATCGTGTTGGGCGCCTTCAGCGGCTACAAGCTGGTGCCGGGTTACGACCGGGGTTTCGACATGCCGGCCGTGGTGTCGTGGTTGCGCGCGCAGCTCAAAGTGCCGGTGATCACCGGCTTGCCGTTTGGTCATGTGCCCACCAAGGTGCTGCTGCCGGTGGGCCAGAAAGTGCGGCTGATGCTGGAGGCGCGCGACGCGCTGCTGTATTGGGGTTGAACCCCGCCTGAAGAAGAACGAAGGAGACACCGATGCGCTGGATCAAACGTGGGTTGTGGGCCGTGCTGGCCTTGGGTTTGGCGCTGGCGGTGGCTGGCGGCATTTACGTGCAACGCAGCCTGCCGCAGCTGGACGGGCAGCTGCGCCTGAGCGTGCTCAAAGGCCCGGTGGAGGTCAAACGCGATGCGTCGGACGTGACCCACATCCTGGCGCAGAGCCCGCTGGATGCCATGCGCGCCATTGGCTACGTGCACGCGCAGGAACGCGGCTGGCAGCTGGATTTCAACCGCCGCATCATGCGTGGCGAACTTTCGGCCTTGCTGGGCCCGGCCACGCTGGAGACCGACAAGCTGATGCGCACCCTGGGCATCCGCCAGGCCGCGCAGGCGCAGTGGGAGCGGCTGCCGGCCACCGCCCAGGCACAGTTGCAGGCCTATGCCCAAGGCATCAACGCCTTCTACACCGAGGGCGCGCAGGCCTTGTCGCCCGAGTTCCAGATCCTGCAGGTCAACCCGCGTGAAGCGGCCAAGGCAGGCCAGTACTGGGACGTGATCGACAGCATGGGCTGGTCGGTGATGATGGCCTTGGACCTGGGCGGCAACTGGGGCACGGAGTTCGCGCGCTTGTCCATGTTGCAGGTGCTGGACACCACAGCCTTGTGGCAGGCGCTGCCGCCGTACCCGGGCGAGCCGCCGGCCGCCAGCGCCGACCTTGCCACCCTGTACCGCGAACTGGGCGTGTACAAGTCCGCGCAGAAAACCGCCTTTGTGCCGCAAGACAGCGGCGCAGGCAGTCCGGCCGACCGCCTGCGCCAACGCCTGGCGCAAGACGTGGTGACCTGGACGCAGGAAGTGGGCAATGTGGACGGCAAAGGCAGCAACAACTGGGTGGTGGCGGGTAGCCGCAGCGCCACCGGCAAACCCTGGTTGGCCAACGACCCGCACCTGGGCCTGAGCGCGCCGGCCATCTGGTACTTTGCCCGCCTGCAGGCGCCGGCCGCTGAAGGCCAATCCGCGCTCAACGTCATCGGCGCCACCTTGCCGGGGCTGCCCTCGGTGGTGCTCGGCCGCACCGACACGGTGGCCTGGGGTTTCACCAACACCGGCCCCGATGTGCAGGACCTCTACCTGGAGCAGATCAACCCCGCCAACCCCGGGCAGTACCGTGTGCCCGCGCCCGATGGCCAGACCGCCTGGGCCGACTTTGCGACACGCAGCGAGACCATTCGCGTCAAGGGCCAGCCTGACGTGACCCATGTGGTGCGCAGCACCCGCCATGGGCCGGTGCTGAGCGACGCGCAAAAGCTGCACGGCGAGGTGCTGGACACGGCCAGGTTTGTGCTCGCGCTGCGGTGGACCGCGCTGGACGCCGACAACAGCAACGTGCTGGCCGGCGTCTTGTCCAACCAGGCGAAGTCGGTGGGGGACCTGATCGAGGCCTACCGCCATTTCCATTCGCCCATGCAGAACGTGGTGATGGCCGACGTGTCGGGCCGCATCGCTTACAAGGCCGCGGGCAAGGTGCCGGTGCGTTCTGCGGCCAACACCATCCGCGGCGTGGCACCGTCCCCCGGCTGGGACGCCCGCTACGACTGGACCGGCTGGCTGCCATATGAGGACACACCGCAGGACGATGGCGCCAAAGGCTGGATCGCCACCGCCAACCAGCGCATCCACGCCGCCGACTACCCTCACTTCATCACGCAGGACTGGGCGCCGCCGTGGCGCCAGCAGCGCATCGAGCGCTTGCTGGAGAAAACGCCCCAACACGATTTCGCCAGCATGCAGGCGATACACGCCGATCAGCAATCGGACGCCACGGTGTTGTTGTTGCCTCACCTGCAAAATGCCCAGTCGGGCCACCCGCTGGCCATGGCCGCACTGGCGCAGCTGCAAGGTTTTGACGGCCACATGCGCGCCGACAGCGCGGCGCCGCTGATCTACAGCGCCTGGGTGGACGCGTTCACGCGCGGTGTCATCGGTGGCCGGGTGGGGCAGGAGCGGTTTGAGAAGCTCTACGGCAAACGCCTGTTCCGCGCCGGTGTGGAGGGCATTCTGGCGCGCAACGATGTGGCGTGGTGCGGGCAGGGCGGTTGCGCCAAGGCCTCAGGCGAGGCGCTCACGCGGGCACTGGAAAAGCTGCAAGCCACCTATGGAACGGATGTGGCGAAGTGGGCCTGGGGTGCGGCCCACCCGGCCATCTCCATCCACCGCCCCTTCAGCAACGTGGCGCCGCTGGCCAAGCTGTTTGAAGTCCGTGTGCCCACCGGCGGCGACCCCTTCACGGTGAACGTGGGCCAGTACCACCTGGACAAATCGGATGCGCCCTACGCCAACCGCCACGCGGCCAGCCTGCGGGCCTTGTACGACCTGTCGGACCTCGAAAACTCGCGCTTCATCTACCAGACGGGGCAGAGTGGGCATGTGTTTTCGGGACGCTACCGGGATATGTCGGGGGAATGGGCGGCGGTGCAGTACCGGGCTTTGAAGATGGCGCCCCGTGAGTTTCGGACTTCTTTGACCTTGGTGCCTTGAGGTTTGCTGTTTGAAGTTTCGTTCGCAGACCTCGCGCCAGGGGGCCGGCGTGTTCTGCGGGCGCCGGCCACTCGCGGGCGTCTGCCCGGGCACACCATCACTATTTCATCAAGGCCGTGTGGGCACGCCGCCTCTGGGGCAACCGCAAATCAGGCCTTTGCCCGCAGACCCCACCAGCCCCCTGTGTACAAACGCTTGCACGCCTTACGGTGGCGTGCCAACAGCTCTTATGAGGACAGGCGGGGTGGGCGTGTGGGAGAAGGCCTGATTTGCGGTTGCCCCAGAGCGTGCGCGCCAAACACGGTATTGACGCCCAGGCAGTTGAACCGCGAGGTGGACGCCCGCGAGTGGCCGGAGCCCACGCGCACGCGCCGGCTGGCCTTGCCAACCCGTCGGACAGCAAACGTGGCAACAGCTCAGGCAGAACCCGTCTTCTTGGCGATGTGCTCCAGCGCCTCTTCCACCTGATCAATCAAGATCAGGCACAGGTCGCCCGGTTGCAGGCGGTCCAGCGCCAGGTCGATGGCGTTGAACTCGCCCTTGACCTCGTGGACCCGGCGCGTTTTGGTCGCGCCCTGCAGGCCTTCTCGCAGCAGCGCCACCACCTCGCCTTCGACGCGGCCACGCTGGCAGGCGTCTTCGTACAGCACCACCTCGTCAAAAGCGGTGCCCAGAATGCGCGTCTGCTGGCGGATGTCCTCGTCGCGGCGGTCGCCCGCGCCGCTGATCACCACCGAACGCTCACGCGCCGGCATGTTCATCACCGCGCTGGTCAGGGCCTGAATCGCGTCGGGGTTGTGGCCGTAGTCGGCGATCACCGTGGCGCCTTTGTGGTCAAACAGGTTGAAGCGGCCCGGCACAGCGCGGGCGTTGCTCTCGAACGAAGCCAGGCCTTCACAGATCTTGCCCCACGAGACACCCAGCGCCCACACCGCCGCAACCGACGACAACACGTTATCGACCTGGAAGCCGATGGTGCCGCCGCGTGTGACCGGAATCTGTGCCAGTGGAATGCGCACCACACGTGGCCCTTCGGCGGCCACCACCTGGTCGTCCTGCACAAACACGACCCGCTTGCCTTGTGCGCGGTGCATGGCCATCACCGGGTGGTGTTCGTCCTGGGCAAAAAAGGTCACCTGGCCCGGGCACTCGGCCGCCATTTCGGCCACCTCGGGGTCGGCCGCGTTGAGCACCGCCATGCCACTGCTGGCCACGTTGAGCACGATCACGCGCTTCAACACGCTCAGGTCTTCCAGCGTGGTGATGTAGTTCAGGCCCAGGTGGTCGCCGGCGCCCAGGTTGGTCACCACCGCCACCTGGCAGCGGTCGTAGGCCAGGCCCTCGCGCAGCATGCCGCCGCGCGCGGTTTCAAACACGGCCACGTCCACATCGGGGTGCATCAGCACGTTGCGGGCGCTGCGTGGGCCGCTGCAGTCGCCGCTGTCGGTCTGGCGGCCGTTCACGTACACGCCGTCGGTGTTGGTCATGCCCACACGCTGGCCACTGGCGCGCAGCAGGTGCGAGATCAGGCGCTCGGGGGTGGTCTTGGCGTTGGTGCCGGTCACGGCCACCACCGGCACACGGCCGTCTTCGCCGTGCGGGAACATGTGGTTGATGACCGCTTCGCCCACGTTGCGGCCCTTGCCAAACGACGGGCTCAGGTGCATGCGCAGGCCCGGGGCGGCGTTCACTTCCACCACCCCGCCAGACTGCTCTTCCAGTGGGCGGGCGATGTTTTCACACACCACGTCCACACCGCAAATGTCCAGGCCCACCATCAGGGCCGCCGCGATGGCGCGGGCCGCCACCTCGGGGTGGACTTCGTCGGTGACGTCGGTGGCGGTGCCGCCGGTGGACAGGTTGGCGTTGTTGCGCAGCACCACACGCTGGCCGAGGCTGGGCACGCTGTGTTCGTTCAGGCCTTGTTCGGCCAGTCGGGCGCGGGCGATGTCGTCGAAACGGATCTTAGTCAGCGAAGTGGAATGCCCTTCGCCGCGCCGGGGGTCGGCGTTGACCTGGGCCACCAGTTCGGCCACCGTGTGCTGGCCGTCGCCAATCACCAGCGGCGGGTCGCGCCGGGCGGCGGCCACCAGCTTGTTGCCCACCACCAGCAGGCGGTAGTCGATGCCGGGCAGGTACTTCTCGACCATGATGTCGTCGCGGAAGTGCCGCGCGGCCTCAAAGCCGGCCACCACCTGCTCGCGGGTGGTCAGGTTGACGGCCACACCCTTGCCCTGGTTGCCATCGCGTGGCTTGACCACCACCGGCACGCCGATTTCCTGCGCAGCGGCCCAGGCGTCGTCGGCGTCTTCCACCGGGCGGCCAATGGGCACCGGCACACCGGCCGATTGCAGCAGCTTCTTGGTCAGTTCTTTGTCCTGGGCGATGGATTCGGCGATGGCGCTGGTCGAGTCCACCTCGGCGGCCTGGATGCGCCGCTGCTGCGCGCCCCAGCCGAACTGCACCAAGCTACCCTGCGTGAGGCGGCGGTAGGGGATGCCACGCGCCACGGCGGCGTCCACGATGGAGCCGGTGGACGGGCCCAGGCGCACGTCTTCGTCGATCTCGCGCAGCTGGTGCAGGGCGTCATCCAGATCGAAGCTCGCGCCTTCCTGCGCCGCCTGGCAGAGCTTGCAGGCCAGGTCAAAGGCCAGCCGGCCCACGGCCTCTTCGCTGTACTGCACCACCACCTGGTAAACGCCCTCTTCGGGCGCGGGCGTGGTGCGGCTGAAACTCACGGCACAGCCGGCCTGGGCCTGCAGCGCCAAGGTCACGCGTTCGAGCGCGTGGGCGGTGCTGAGTTTGCCGTCGGCCGGTGGCACGGGCAGGGCGCCCATGGCGGGGAACAGGCGGCTGAGCTGTTCCTCGAAACCCGGCAGGTGTTCCAGGCTGCACTCTTTTTCGGTGCAGGTGACCACCGCCTCGACGGCGGTGTGGCGGGTCCAGAGGTTGGGGCCGCGCAGGGCGCGAATGCGTGAGACTTGCATGTCGTGATCAGGATTCGGGGAGGACGGACGCGCTCGATTCGACGGCGGCGCGCACCAGGCCGGGCGACAGGCTCAAGGCCCAGGCGGCGGCGGCCACGGCCAGCAAGGCAGACGGGCTCAGCGCGCCACGCAACAACAGCTGGGCGATGGCCGGTTGAGCCAGGTCCAGCAGCGGCGTTTGTGTCTGCTGGTGGCACATCAGCACCTGCTGGCCACGCAGGGTGACAAAACGGCCACCGCTCGCACAGTGCTGCTTCATGGCAGCGGCGTCGCCGTCGGTGCCGTAGAGGATGACTTCGCCGTCGCACAGCTCGGCCAGGCCCAGCACGATCTCGTCGTCGGCGTTGAGCACGGCGCAACCGCCCTTGAGCACCACATCCACCTGTGTGCGCAGCACCAGTCGCATGCGCTCCATGTCGTGGATGTAGGGATCGTCCATGCCGTCGGGCCCAGGCACGCCGGTGACGATGCCGACCTGGCAACGGTCGTAGGCCAGGCCTTCCTTCAAGATGCTGCGCGGGCTGTTCTCGATCACCGCCGCTTCGATGTTGCGGTTGATCAGGCAGCGCTGGCCGGCTTCCCATTCGGTGGGTTTGCCCGACACCACTTTCTGGTGGCCGATGTACAGCCCCGCCGCGCACGACAGGCCGGTGAGTGGCCCACTGAGCTGCAACACGCGCGCCAGCAGGCGGGCCACCACACTGCGCTCCGGGCCGCCGGTGACGCCCACCACCGGGATGCGCCCGCTGTCGCTGGCGCTGAACAGGTGGTTGACCACCGCCTCGCCACAAGGGCGCGGCTTGCCGACGGCGGGCTTGAGGTGCATCAGCAGGCTGGGGCCGGCGTTGACCTCGACCAGGGCGCCGCCCTGGGCGTCCAGCGGCTGCGAGATGTCGCGCGCCACCAGGTCGATGCCGGCGATGTCCAGCCCCACCACACGTGCGGCCAGCGCGGCCATTTCGGCGACGTCGGGGTGCACGTCGTCGGTCACGTCGTGGCCCATGTTGCCGGTGCGCATCACCACCACGTGGCGGCCGGCCTCGGGAATGCTGTCCTCGGCCAGGCCTTGGCGCTGCAGTTCCAGCACGGCGGTGGTGTGTTCGCTCAGGCGGATGGTGTCGAGCAGAAAACCTTCTTCCTCGCCACGGCGCGGGTCGCTGTTGATCTGCAGTTCGATCAGCTGCGCCACCGTGTGGGTGCCGTCGCCGGTGATGCTGGCCACCTCGCCACGCGAGGCCGCCACCAGCTTGCCACCCACCACCAGCAGGCGGTGTTCCTCGCCATGGATGTGGCGCTCCACCATCACGTCCGAGCCTTCGGCTTCAGCGATGGGAAAGGCCGCTTCCACCTCGGCTTGCGTTTTGAGGTCCAGCGACACGCCCCGGCCGTGGTTGCCGTCGGTGGGTTTGACCACCACCGGCAGGCCGATGTCCTGTGCGGCAGCCCAGGCCTCGCCGGGGCTGTGCACAATTTCACCCTCGGGAATGGGCACACCGCAGGCCTTGAGCAGGGACTTGGTCAGGTCCTTGTCGCGCGAGACACTTTCGGCAATGGCGCTGGTGCGGTCGGTCTCGGCCGTCCAGATGCGGCGCTGGCGCGAGCCGTAGCCCAACTGCACCAGGTTGCCATCGGTCAGGCGAATGGACGGGATGCCCCGCTCGGCGGCGGCATCGGCAATCGCCGCCGTGCTCGGGCCCAGGCACAGCCGGTCGACCATGGCGGTCAGTGCCTTCACCGTGGCCTTCACGTCATAGACCTGGTCGTGGATGGCAGCCAGCACCAGCTCGCGCGCGGCGCGCACGGCGGCAAAACCCACGTCTTCCTGGCGGGCGCGCACGGCGAGTTTGTAGACACCACGTTGTTCGGTTTCGCGCGCCTTGCCAAAACCCACCTGCGAGCCGGCCAGGTTTTGCAGCTCGATGGCCACGTGCTCCATGATGTGGGCCGGCCAGGTGCCTTCGCGCAGCCGCAGCAGAAAGCCACCGGGCTCGCCCACGCCGCAGCGGTGTTCGGCCAGGCCGGGCAACCAGGCGCTCAGGCGCTCGGTGAAGCCGGGCAGGGTGTTGGACGGGCAGTCTTCGAGGGCACCGATGTCCACCAGGGCTTCCACCACCGGGCGGTAGGTCCAGATGTTGGGGCCACGTAGGTAGGCCAGACGCAGGATCTTGATGTCTTTTTCAGTCATGGGAATGGTCGCCCGCAGCCGCGCCGCAAGGGCGTGCTGAACAGGGCGGATGTCGGTTCTGCGGTCAGAGGGGCAGCCTTACAATCTTCTGGCCTGAGGAGGCCTTCCAGGTGAACCAGGCAACGCCACGGGGCGTGCACCAGAAACGCGATTTTGTACCCACTCCGAGGCGGGTCCAGAGCCGTTACAAACATTTATTTTCCCGCATGAGCACCTTGCCTGCGCCCAGCGCTGTTCCAGAAGCCCGCACCAGCCTGTGGCCAGCCGCCCTGTCAGCGGGGCCTGACGGCGCAGCTTTGGCCTCCCTGGAAACCGATCTCAGCGAAGACCTGCGTTTTGCGCCCGGCCTGCTGACGGTGGACGCCACCCGCCTGCGCGCCTGGACACTGGCGGCCGATGGCACGCCCCAGATGGAGAGCGACTGGCCGCTTGGCCGTGGCCTGAGCCTGCGCCAGAGCGACCACGCCGGCGTCGGCCAGATCGAACTGGTCAATCCACAGGGCCGCCTGGCGGTCTGGCGCTACACCCTGGCGCAGCAGATGGCGGCCACCCGCCTGGTCAACCAGTTCGCGCTGGCGCAACAAGCGCTGGAAGACGGCCGCCCGCCGCAGCTGGTGATGCAGGCCACCTGCCCGCTGTGCAAGGCGCCGCTGGACGCCGACCAGGACGACTGCCCCTCGTGCGCGCAGGAGAACACCACACCGCCCTCCACCTGGATGCTGCTGCGCCTGTGGCGCTTCGCCAAGCCCTACCAGGGGCAGCTGCTGGCCGGTTTCCTGCTGATGCTGGCCTCCACCGCCGCCACGCTGGTGCCGCCTTACCTCACCATGCCGCTGATCGACGAGGTCCTGATCCCCTATCAGAACGGGCAGGCGGTGGAAATGCAGCGGGTGGTGATGTACCTGAGCGGCCTGCTGGGCGCGGCCCTGCTGGCCTGGGGCCTGGGCTGGGCCAAAACCTACATCCTGGCCCTGGTGTCCGAACGCATAGGCGCCGACCTGCGCACCACGACGTATGAGCACTTGCTCAAACTCTCGCTCGAATACTTTGGCGGCCGTCGCACCGGCGACCTGATGGCCCGCATCGGCTCGGAAACCGACCGCATCAACGTTTTCCTTTCCTTGCACCTGCTGGATTTCGCCACCGATGTGTTGATGATCGGCATGACCACGGTCATCCTCTTTTCCATCAACCCCTGGCTGGCGCTGGCCACGCTGCTGCCGTTGCCCTTCATCGCCTGGATGATCCACGTGGTGCGCGACAAGCTGCGCACCGGCTTCGAGAAGATCGACCGCGTGTGGTCCGAAGTCACCAGCGTGTTGGCCGACACCATTCCCGGCATCCGGGTGGTGAAAGCCTTTGCCCAGGAAAACCGCGAGGCCCAGCGCTTCCGCGACGCCAACAAGCACAACCTCGACGTCAACGACAAGCTCAACCGCGTCTGGTCGCTGTTCGCGCCCACGGTCTCGCTGCTGACCGAAATCGGCCTGCTGGTGGTCTGGGGTTTTGGCATCTGGCTGGTGGCGCACCAGTCCATCACCGTGGGCGTGCTGACCGCCTTTCTGGCCTACATCGGGCGCTTCTACAGCCGGCTCGACTCCATGAGCCGCATCGTCTCGGTCACACAAAAAGCGGCCTCGGGCGCCAAGCGCATTTTCGACATCCTGGACCACGTCTCCAGCGTGCCCGAGCCGGTGAACCCGGTGCATCTGGCGCAGGTGGATGGTCGCATCAGCATCGAGGGCGCGGGCTTCCGCTACGGCAACCGCGCGGTCATACGCGGGCTGGACCTGAACATCGCGCCCGGCGAAATGGTGGGTCTGGTGGGCCACAGTGGCTCGGGCAAAAGCACCTTGGTCAACCTGATCTGCCGCTTCTACGACATCTCCGAAGGTGCCATCAAGATCGACGGCGTGGACATCCGCTCGCTGCCGGTGGCCGAGTACCGCAGCCACATCGGCTTGGTGCTGCAGGAGCCGTTCCTGTTCTTCGGCACCATCGCCGACAACATCGCCTACGGCAAGCCTGATGCCACGCGCGAAGAGATCATCGCCGCCGCCCGCGCCGCCCACGCGCACGAGTTCATCCTGCGCCTGCCGCAAGGCTACGACTCGCTGGTGGGTGAACGGGGTCAGGGACTCTCAGGCGGCGAGCGCCAGCGCATCAGCATCGCGCGCGCGCTGCTCATCAACCCGCGCATCCTGATCCTGGACGAAGCCACTTCGTCGGTGGACACCGAGACAGAAAAGGAAATCCAGAAGGCGCTGGACAACCTGGTCAAGGGCCGCACCACCATCGCCATCGCCCACCGCCTGTCCACCCTGCGCAAGGCCGACCGGCTGGTGGTGATGGACCGGGGCCAGAAGGTGGAAGAGGGCAGCCACGACGAACTGATGGCGGTTGAGGGCGCCTACTACCGGCTCTACCAGGCGCAAGCCCGGCAGGCCGAAACGCTGGAAGAAGGCGGGAGCGGCGAATGAACCTGACACGCAACACCCAGGGGCGGCTGGTGCTGACTACCGCCGACAACGTGCAGCATGAGGCCGTGGTGCCCGTGCGCGCCTACCCCATCAGCGCCCCCGACCGCATGGTCAGCCTGGTGGGTGCCGACGGCCACGAGCTGGCCTGGCTCGATTCGCTGGATCAGTTGAGCGCAGACGCCCGCGAACTGGTGGAAGAAGAACTGCGCCGGCGCGAGTTCATGCCGGAAATCCTGCGCCTGTTCGGCGTGAGCAGCTTTGCCACGCCCAGCACCTGGGAGATCGACACCGACCGGGGCCGCGCGCAGTTGCAGCTCAAGGGCGAAGAAGACATCCGCCGCATGGGTGGCGGCGTCATGCTCATCGCCGACGCCCACGGCGTGCAGTTCATGATCCGCGACGTGTCGGCGCTGGACCGGCACAGCAGGAAGTTGTTGGACCGTTTCCTCTGACACAGCAACCACTGCGATGAAGTTCAATTTCTGCATCATCCAGCCGCCGGGCTACATACACGTTCGCGCGTTTGACGAAGTGGTGCAGGCGCTCGCGTTTTCTCTGGTTGAACTGGGACACCAGGTCGCGGTGCAGGTCAACCGGCTGGACAACAGCGCTCGCAACGTGTTGCTGGGCGCCCACCTTGGGCACCAAGATGCGCAGCCGCCGTTGCCGGCCGACACCGTCATCCTGAACACGGAACAGTTGCTGACCGATGAAGCCGGCTGGAACCACCTGGTTCTCGAATGGTCCCGCCGCCACGCGGTGTGGGATTACAGCGAGCGCAATATCGAATTTCTTCGTGAGCAGGGTGCCCGGCGGGTGGCGCACCTTCGGTTGGGATTCCAGCCGCAACTGGCACGCATTCCAGCGGCGGCGCACGAGGACATCGATGTGTTGTTCTATGGCTCGGTGGGACCGCGTCGGGCCAAAGTCATTGACGCCCTGAAGGCCCGTGGCTTGCGGGTCGCTGTGGTGTTTGGCGTGTATGGCGCCGAACGGGATGCGCTGATTGCCAGGTCGCGTCTCGTCCTCAATCTGCACCACTACGAATCCAAGATCCTGGAAGTGGTCAGGATTTTCTATCTCATGACCAATGCCAAGGCTGTGGTCTGTGAAGTGGGGCCAGGCACGGCCGCCGATCCCATGTACCTGGATGGTGTCTGTGCCGTGCCCTACGAACACCTTGTTGACACGTGCGTCGATTTGCTCCGCGATGACAGCAAGCGCAACGCTCTGGCTGCTCGTGCAAGAGCCACGCTGGCGCGCTGGCCACAGGTCGAGTTCACGCGTGCGTTGCTGGAGCAATCTGAGAAAACAAGCCTGTCTGACAGTTTGGAAGTAGACGGCGCGTAGCCTGCGCCGTGGCTCATTTTTACTCGGGCTTGAACCCAGCCTCCTTGAGCAGATCGGCACTGCGCGCCACGTCGGCGGCGATGTACTTGCGGAACTGATCGACCGACTCGGTCACCGGCTCGATGCCGAGCGCAGTCAAGGCGCCGGACTTGCTCAACTCGTCCACCGCCTTGTTGATGGCTTTGTTCAGCAGCAACACGCGGTCGTCGGCCAGGCCCTTGGGCGCCCACACGCCATACCACGATTCGTAGACCATGCCGGGAAACCCACTCTCGGCGGCGGTGGGCACGTCGGGCATGGCGCTGCTGCGTTTGCCCGACGTGGTGGCGATGGGCTTGACCTTGCCGCTTTTGGCCATGGACTGCAGCGAGATGATGGAGTCCATCAGGATCTGCACGTGGCCACCGGCCACGTCGGCCAGGGCCGGGGCCGTGCCGCGGTAGGGCGTCATGGTCAGCTTGACGTTGCCCTGTTTGGCCAGCAGCAAGGTGGCCAGGTGGCTGGGGGCGCCCAGCGCGGGCACCGCCGCCGTCCAGGCGTTGGGCTGCTGGCGTGCGGCATCCAGCACTTCGCGCACGTTTTTCTGCGGCGCGGTGGGTGGAATGACCAACAGCAAGGCGGCCTCGCCCACCCGCGCCACCGGCGCAAAGTCGGTCTGCGGGTCGTAGGGCGGGGAGGCCAGCACCTGTTTGGCCAGCACGTGGGTGGCGGCCGAAAACAACAGCGTGTAACCGTCGGCCGGAGCCGTTTGCACCGCCTTGCCACCGATGGTGCCGCTGGCGCCGGCCCGGTTTTCCACCATCACGGGCACGCCCAGATCGGTCTGCAGTTGCCGGCCCAGCAGGCGGGCGGCCTGGTCAACGCCACCGCCGGCGGCAAAAGGCACGACCAGTTTGATCATGCTGTCGGGGAACTTGCCTTGGGCCAGCGCGGGCGCGAGGCAGCTGGCGCCCAGAACGGCACAGGCCAGCAGGTGTTTCATCGTCATTTTGTGTGTCTCCTAAGGGGTGGATTAAACAGGTGGGGCAGGGTGGGCGCTGCGTTGTCGGCGCCTTTCAAACACGCTCAAAGTGGCCTCGATGTCTTCGGCCGCGATGTTTCGGGTGATGAACACGATGCGGGTGCGCCGGTCTTCGCTGGGCCAGCGCGCCAGGGTTTCGGGCGGGTGAAACAGGTGTTGCACACCGTGGATCACCATCGGGTGTTCCGGGTCGTCGGCCAGGTGCACGATGCCTTTGACGCGCAGCAGGTCGTCGCCTCGCATGGCCGACACCATGTCCAGCCAGGCCATCACGCCCTCGCGCGACAGCGGCGTGTCGCGCACGATGACGTGCGACCGGATATGGTCGTCGTGCTGGCTGGCCGTGCCTGATGCGGGCGCGGCCACCGGGAAAAAGTACGAGCGTCCCTCGCCTTGGGGCACCGGTGCCTGCGTGGTGGGGGCGTGGTCGAGCAGCGCCAGCAGCGACGCCAGCGCCGCGGCGGGCCCCTCGCTCACATCGGCCAGGGGGTTGATGGCGCGCAGCCGCGCCAGCACAGGCGCCCGTGCTTCTGCCCGCACCAGATCGGTTTTGGTCAGCAGCAGCCGGTCGGCCACGGCGGCCTGTTTGACGGCCTCGCGGTGCTGGCCCAGCGTGGCCATGGCGTTGAACGCGTCGATGGTGCAGGCCACGCCCGCCAGCCGCCAATGGCGGGCCAGGCGCGGGTCGCCCATGAGCGTGTGGAGGATGGGCGCGGGGTCGGCCAGGCCGGTGGTTTCCACCACCACATGGCGCAACTCGCGGCGTTGGGCCTCTGGGCTTTGCGCCAGGCGTTCGAAGGCCTCGACCAGATCGCCCCGCACCGTGCAGCAGATGCAGCCGTTGGCCAACAGCACCATGTGTTCGTTGGTGTGGTCCACCAGGTCGTGGTCCAGACCGATGGCGCCGAACTCGTTGATCACCACCGCCGTGCCGTGCATGTCGGGCTGGCGCAGCAGGCGGTTGAGCAGCGTGGTTTTGCCGCTGCCCAGAAAGCCGGTCAACACGGTGATGGGCACGCGCTGGCGCCCATCGCCGGCGTCGGCGTTGTTGAGTGCGGGAAAGATGAAGGGCATGACAGGTGCCTCAATCGTCGGAGGCGTTCACCGGGCCGTGCAGCCGGGCAAAGGAGTCGAGCGTGCGGGCCAGGCGGGTCAGCAGCCAGTCGGCCACGGCCTCGTCGGCTTCACCGTCTTCCAGCCGCGTCAACAGCAACATCACCGGTTTGACCTGATCGTTGATGGCGCCGGGCGCCAGCAGAAAGCTCACCACCGGTGCCACGTCCAGGCGCTCGCTTTCGGCCCAGAGGTAGTCCACGATGTCGAGCTCGAAGTCCTCCAGCGACACGCTGACCCCGCCCGTCATGCAGCCGCAGCCGGCGCCCAGCGTCACATGCTGGGCGGCCAGCCGGCTCCACAGTTGGGCGAGGCGGGTGGCGCGGGGGTCGGCCACGGCGGTGCTCACTGGCCGTCCCAGGCCACGTCTTCAGCGGCAGCCGCTGCGGTGCCGCTGCGCAGGGCCTGGGTGCCGTCGTGGTCCACCTGCCCCTGCGCATCCAGCGCCACCTTGTAGACCTCGCGCGCCACCTGGGCGCTCACATAGCCCTCGCGCACGTCCTCGGCCACCAGGTCCAGGTCGCGTTCCAGCGGGCTGCCGAAACCGCCGCCGCCGCCCGAAAGCATCTTGTAGGCGTCGCCACGCTCCAGGCGGACGTTGAAGATCTTGGCGTTGAGGTGGTCGGTCTTCCACTCGCCCTTGTGGCGCACGGCCAGTCCGTTGCCCATCGCGTCGCCACCGCCTTCGAGGCCCCAGGGCTTGCAGTGCACGCGGTCGATGCGGGTGGTCACGGTGAAGGGCGACAGCGCCTGCACCACCATCTCGGCACCCAGGCCGCCCCGGTGGCGACCGGCGCCGGCGCTGTCGCGGCGGATTTCGTACTTCTCCACCAGCACCGGGTACTTGGCTTCCAGTTGTTCGGTCGGGCTGTTGTGGGTGTCGCCGTCGTTGATGCAGACCGTGACCGACACGCCATCCTCGCTGCTCTTGGCGCCCCAGCCGCCGCCCAGCGGGCCGATGCCGACGATGAACAGCCGGCCGTCTTCGGGGCTGATGCCGTGGATGTTGGGGAACACCAGGTCGGCGTGGTGGCCGGCGATGGAGCGGTGCGGGATGGCCGGTGTCAACGCCTTGAAGATGGTGTCGATCACCGTCATCGGGAAGGTCATCCACACCCGCATCGGGTAGGGGCGCTCGGCGCTGATCACGGTGCCCATGGGCATGATGACCTTGAGTGGCCGGAAGGAGCCGTCGTTGACCGGGTAGTCGGTGGGCGTGGTCAGGCACTTGTAGGCCACCTGCGCGCAGGCGATGCCGGTGGTGAAGCCCGAGTTGTAGAAGCCGCGCACCTGCTTGGACACGTCGGACAAATCGACCGTCATCTCGTCGCCGCTCACTGTCACCTTCACGCGGATGGGGATGCGCTTGCCGATCTCCAGACCGTCGTCGTCCATGAAGGACTCGGCCTCGTACACGCCATCAGGGATAGACAGCGTGTTCTTGCGCGCCACGGCCTCGCTCGAATCCATGATCTGCTGGATGGACGCGTTGACCGCTTCGGCGCCATAACGCTGCAGCAGCTCCACATAGCGGCGCTCGCCGGTGGTGATGGCGGTGATCTGCGCGCGCAGGTCGCCCAGGGCGCGCTCGGCCAGGCGCACGTTCATGGCGATGATGTCGATCAGGTCCTGGTTGACCACGCCTTCGCGCTGGTACTTCAGGATGGGGATTTGTATGCCTTCGCTGAAGATGTCGGTGGTGACGTTGCCCAGGGTGCCGCCCACGTCCAGCCAGTGCGCCATGCAGCAGGTGAAACCCTCCAACCGACCCTCGTGGAAGATCGGCATCGTGAACGTGAAGTGGTTCAGGTGGCTGCCGGTGGTGTAGGCGTCGTTGGTGACCAGGATGTCGCCGGGCAGGATGTTCTCGTAGCCAAAGTGCCGGATCTTGGCCTTCACCGTCTCGCTCATGCCCCGGATGAACATGGGCAGTCCCAGACCGATGGAGACGGTGTCGCCTTCCTTGGTGAACAGGCCGACCGTGAAGTCCAGCGCCTCGTAAATGATGAGGTTGTAGGCGGTGCGCGTGAGGTTGGTCTTCATCTCCTCCGTCACGGCGTACAGGCCGTTGCGGATGATTTCGACGGTGACGGGATCGACCGCCACGGGGGTGTTGTTTGGGGTACTCATGAGCGGTCGCTCCCGATGTTGATTTGCAGATTGCCCAGTTCGTCCACACGCAGCGCATCGCCAGGCTGCACCACCGTGGTGGAGGCGTGTTCCTCGATCAGGGCGGGGCCGCTGATCTCGTTGCCGGCCAGCAGCCGGTCACGGGTGTAGACCGGGGTGTCGGCCCAGCCACCAGAGCGGAAATACACCGGCTTGACGGCCCGCACCGCACCCGGCACGGGCGTGGCGGTGCCAGCGGCCACGCTGTGTTTGGGCGGCTTTTTCATGGTGCCCAGCACGGTCACGCGCAGGCTCACCAGGTCGGCCGGTTCCTTGGGGGCCGAGGTGCCGTAGCGCACCTTGTGCAGCTCATCAAACTGCTGCTTGATGGCCGAGCGGTCTTTGCTCGCGAAGAAGGCCAGCGGCAGGTCCACCGTGACGGCGTGCTCCTGGCCCACATAGCGCATGTCGGCGGCGCGTTCGATCACCACGCCATCGGCCTGTATGCCCGAGGCGGCCAGCGCAGCGCGGCCTTCGTCCTCCATGGTCTTGTAGGCGGCTTCGATGTCTTCGAAGGACACGTCGCCCAGCTTGCGGAACACCGAGCGCACGTAGTCGTAGCGCAGGTCGCTGAACAACATGCCGTAGGCCGAGAAGTAGCCGGGTGCGTAGGGAATGAGCACCTTGCGGATGCCGATTTCGCGGGCGATGGCCGAGGCATGCAGCGGGCCGGCACCGCCGTAGACGACCATGGTGAAGCTGCCGGCGTCCAGCCCGCGTTCGGTGGTCACGGCCTTGACGGCGTGCGACATCTGCGTCACGGCAATGCGCAGGATGCCGTCGGCTGCGGCGGTCGGGTCCAGGCCCAGCGGGCCGGCGATGCGATTGCGCATCTGGCGCTGGCAGCCTTCCATGTCCAGCTTGAGTTCACCGCCCAGAAAGTGCTCGGCATCCAGCCGGCCCAGCACCAGGTTGGCGTCGGTCACGGTGGGCTCGGTGCCGCCCCGGCCATAGGCCACCGGGCCGGGGATGGAACCCGCGCTCTGCGGGCCCACGCGCAATGCGTTGCCGGTTTCCACGCGGGCAATCGACCCGCCGCCGGTGCCCACCTCGTGGATGTCCATCATGGGGATCTGGATGGGCAGGGCACGTTCGTAGCCGCCGATCAGCGCCGAACCGGTGGTGAGTGGCCGGCCTTCGCTGATGACACCGGCCTTGGCGGTGGTGCCGCCCATGTCGAAGGCGATCGCGTCGCCCATGCCCAGCTGCGCACAAATGGCCTGGGCGCCGATCACACCGGCGGCGGGGCCGGATTCGAGCATGCGCACACAACCCACCTTGGCGTGTTCCACCGGAAACAGGCCGCCGGTGGACTGCACGATGTAGAAGTCGCCACCAAATCCTTTGCCGGCCAGGTGGTCTTCCAGCTGACCCAGGTATTGGGACACACGCGGGCCCACGTAGGCGTTGGCCACGGCGGTGGAGACGCGCTCGAACTCGCGGTACTCCTGGCTCAGCTCGTGAGACGCGCAGACGAAGGCGCCGGGAATCTCTTCCTGCAGGATCTGCTTGACGCGCTGTTCGTGTGCCGGGTTGCGGTAGCTGTGCAGCAGCAGCACGGCCACCGCTTCAATGCCCTGGCCGCGCAGGTCCTTGGCCAGTTCGCGCACGGCGCCCTCGTCCAGCGGCTTGTGCAGGCTGCCATCGGCGCGCAGGCGTTCGGCCACCTCAAAACGCAGCGAACGTTTGACCAGCGGCTGGTGTTTGTTGAAGAACAGGTTGTAGGCGTCGGGCCGGTTGACGCGGCCAATTTCGTAGATGTCGCGGAAACCTTCGGTGATCAACAGCGCGGTGTTCGCGCCGTTGCGCTCCAGCAGCGTGTTGATGGCGATGGTGGAGCCGTGCAGGAACAGGTTGCCATCGCGCCAGTCGATGCCGGCGCTGTCGATGGTGGACTGGATGCCTTTGACAAGTTCGCCGTGGGTGGACAGGGCCTTGCCAAACAACAGCTGGCCGGTCGCCTCGTCGAAGGCGGCCATGTCGGTGAAGGTGCCACCGATGTCAACGGCGATGCGGAGTTGGGGTGTTTGTGCCATGGGGGTGTCTCCGTGTCAGGCCGCTTAGGCCGAAGTGCTGTCGCTGCCGATGGTGTTGCGCAGCACGCCCAGGCCGGTGATCTCCACCTCCACCACGTCGCCGTCCTTCATGTAGAGCGGCGGCTCGCGGCGGTCGCCCACGCCGCCGGGTGTGCCGGTCGCGATCACGTCGCCGGGCGACAGCGGTGTGAAACGCGAGACGTAGGCCACGATGGTGGGGATGTCGAAAATCAGGTCACCCAGGCTGGCGTGCTGCATGACCTGGCCGTTGACCCGGGTTTCCAGCGTGAGCGTGGTCACGTCGGGCACCTCGTCGGTGGTGACCAGCACCGGGCCAAAAGGCGCCGTGCCGGGGAAGTTTTTGCCCGGCGTGAACTGGTGGGTGTGGCGCTGCCAGTCGCGCACGCTGACGTCGTTGAAGCAGGCGTAGCCGGCGATGTGGTCGAAGGCCTTTTCTTTGGTGATGTGGCGACCGCCGGTGCCGATGACAAAGGCGAGCTCGCCTTCCCAGTCGAAACGCTCGGAGAAGGCGGGGCGCAGCACGGCGTCGCCATGGGCGGCCAGGCTGTCGTTGAAGCGCAGGAACAGCGAGGGGTAGTCGCTGTCGGCGCGTTTGGTCTCGGCCACGTGGCTCTTGTAGTTCAGGCCCACGCAGATCAGCTTGCCGGGGTTGGGCAGCACCGGGAGCAGGCGCACTTGATTCAGCGGCAGTGCCGTGCCCGACGTGTGCGCGGCTTGTGCCAGTTCGCCCAGCGCGTTCGCTGCGATCACCGATTTGAGGTCGGGAAAACGTGCCTGGAACGCCGCCGGTGCGGGCGTGCAGCGGCCTTCACTGTCCACGAGGCCGTAGCTGGCCTGGCCCTTGATTTCAAAACTTGCAAAACGCATCTGGGTGTTCTCCGGTGGTGTGCCCAGCGGCACGGTGTCGATGGGGCTGGAGTCTAGGGAGCGGACCGATATCTGCATAGAATCGAATCCAAGATTTCAGACATGCCAAGAAAGGCATGTCATTTCGGAAGGTGCATCCATGAATCCAAACGACTTCCGCCTGTTTCTTGAAGTGGTCGAGCTCGGCAGCTTCACCAAGGTCGCCGCCCACCGCCGCACCGTCCAGTCCCACATCAGCCGCCAGATCGGGGAGCTGGAAGCGGCCTGCGGTGGCGCCCTGTTCAAACGCACGGGGCGGGGTGTGGTGCTGACCGATCTGGGCCAGCACATCGAGACCCGCGTGCGCGGCTGGTTGCGCGACACCGATCGGCTGCTGGCCGACATACGGGCCGATGCTGGCGTGCCCATGGGCGAGGTGAGGCTGGGCATCTTGCCCTCGGCCGCCCACCCGCTCATGACCCAGGTCTACCTGCGCCTGCAGGCCGATTACCCCAAGATCCGCCTCAACCTCCGCGAGGGGCAAGGTGCGGAGCTGGACGCGCTGCTGGACACCGGCAGCGTGGACATGGCCGTGCTGTTCCGCTACAGCAAGCCCAGCAGCCCCGATGAAAAGCTCTTGTCCACCGTGGGCACCTACCTGGTGTCACGCCCGGGCGATGCGCTCACCAAAGGCGAAACGGTGGACTTTGCCCGGCTGGAGGGGCTGCGGCTGGTCCTGCCTCGCCGGCCGGCCCACTGGCGTGCCGTGCTCGATGAAACCGCCCGTGGCAAGGGCTTTGCCTTGCTGGCGGAAATGGAGGCCGACTCGCTGCGGCTGCAGCGGGAGTTGGTGGCCCACACCAGCCATGTGTATTCGCTGCTGGGCCCGTTTTCGATTGCCGAGGATGTGCGCACCGGCCGCTTGCAGGCCGCCCGCATCGTCAACCCGGGGTCTCCTCGTTTTCAGTGCAATAAGTGACGGTACGAAAAGCTAGCACTGGCGCGGAGGTGGTGTTGGTAGATCGTTGATTTCATTGACTTTCCTGTTCACTTTCAAATCTGCGATTCGTGGCGTCAAACCGTGGT
>JAUYSB010000295.1 GCA_030696525.1 Hydrogenophaga sp.
TGGCGCTGGCCGCCCGACAGTTCGCGCGGGTAGCGCGTGGCGTGTGGCTCCAGGTGCACCAACGCCAGGGCCTGGGCCACACGCTCGCGGCGCTCGGCCTGGGGCACCTTGCGCATTTCCAGGCCAAAACTCACGTTGTCGACCACCGTCATGTGCGGAAACAGCGCGTAGCTCTGGAACACGATGCCCAGCCCGCGCGTGTTGGCCTTGGCGTGGGTGATGTCGCGCCCGGCCAGCTCGATGCGGCCGCTGCTCACCGCTTCAAAGCCCGCCACCATCTGCAAGGTGGTGGTTTTGCCGCAGCCCGACGGGCCGAGCAGCGAGACGAATTCGCCTTTTTCCACCGACAGGTTCATCGCCTGCACGGCGCAGGTGCTGCCGTAGAACTTGGTCACGTCGGTGAGCTGGAGAAAGGACATGGCGGGACTTTCGGTGGCTGGGTCCAATGCACCCCTCTGGTGCCGTGGCATTCCATTCAATGGATGGATGCTGGACGTTCAATTCACTCTATTGCAATTAGTGAACCAGCTGCACTCGGGTATTCCATTAAACAGAATATTTATGAAAGTTATTCCGTTCAATGGAATTTAAAAGATAAGATAGGTGCCATCCATTCCACAGGAGCGACACATGGAAGCCACATCGACCGCCACCGGCGGTGTTCCCCGCGTCTTTGCACTCATACGGGCCCTGGTGGCGGTGCAGGAATCGGGCGGGCGGGTCACCCAATTGGCGCGCGCGGTGGGCCTCACGCAGGGCACCACGCACCGTTTGCTGCAATCGCTGGTGGGCGAGGGCATGGTTGAACAGGACGAGCGCAGCAAGCTGTACCGGCTGAGCGTCAACTTCTTCGCGCTGGCCGCGCAGGCCGGCAACCCCGGCGACCTGCGCAGCCTGTGCCGCCCGGCCTTGCTGCGCCTGTGTGGCAGCCTGGGCGACAGCATCTTCCTGCTGGCCCGCAGCGGCTTCGACGCCATCTGCCTGGACCGCAGCGAAGGCCCCTTCCCCATCCGCTCCTTCACTGGCGACATCGGCGGGCGCGTGGCCCTGGGCGTGGGGCAGGGCGCGCTCGCCATCCTGGCCTTTCTGCCCGAGGCCGAGCGCGAAGAAGTCATCCGCTTCAACCTCTCCCGGGTGCGCGAATACGGTGTGTTCGACGAGGTCTACCTGCGCACCGAAATCGAGCGTGTGCGGCAGCAGGGTTACGCCGGCCGCAACACCGGATTGCTCGAAGGCATGGCCGGCGTGGCCGTGCCCATCCTCGACAGCGAAGGCCGCGCCGTGGCCGCCCTCAGCGTGGGCACCATCGCCGACCGGCTCAACGCCGACCGCATGCCCACGGTGGTGGAGCTGCTCAAACGCGAGGCCGCCGCCATCGGGCCCAGGATCAACCCGTTTGACGTGACGCTGCGGCGGCCGGCGCAGAGCCTGGCGCGAGACAGCGCCTGAAACGGTTTCATAATCAATCCAAATCCCGCCCCGAACCGGGTCAATGCAGAGCCAATGCCCAGTTCAGCTGGCCTGTCGCGACCGCACGCGACCCGTTTGGCCGGCCACCTCACTCGCAAACCCACACGATCAGAACGATGGCAGGACAACTTGAACCGGATGCGCGGCTTTTTATCGGCTCCATGGAAAAGGGCATGCGGGTTTTCGAGTTGTTCAACCAGCACGCCGTCCCACTGTCGATTGGCGACATCGCCGAAGAAACGCAGATGGGGCGCAGTGCGGCGCAGCGCTACGTCTACACCCTGCATCAGTTGGGCTACTTGAACAAGGACGAAGCGTCCAAGAAATATTTCCCTGCGTTGAAGCTGCTCGGCTTGGTGCGTGGCATCCACCGACATCATTCGCAGAGAGATCTCGCCTATCCGTTGCTACAGGCATTGGCCGCCGACACACTCGAAACCGTGTCGTGGGTAGAGCTGGATGGTGACGACGTCGTGGTGCTACAGAACATTCCCGGGGCGCACATCACCGCCATCAACCTGCCAGTGGGCAGCCGGTTTCCTGCGCTGACCTCGTCCTCCGGTCAGGTGCTGCTGTCCCAAGCGCCCGAGTCGCGTTTATTGGCCATGCTGGATGCCTTGGCGCCTGAAGTGCGGGCGCGCTTCGGCTCACGTGACCCCGACGACGTGCTGGCGATTTTCCGCAAAGCGTCCGAAGAAGGGCACTCGTTCACCGAGAAGAACTTCGGCGAAGACGGCGTCTCCGTTTCCGTGCCGGTGACTGATGCCGGCCGTATCGTCGCTGCCATCAACGTTTCGACCGTTCACACGCGCTTTGACCTTGCCAAAGCCCGCAAACTGATCCTTCCCAAGCTTGAGAAGGCGGCGCGCGAAGCGTCCATCTGAGCCGCTGCGCCCGTGCGAGCGCGTGTGGCGCTCGACCGTCTGCGCAGATCTGCGTAGATGCCCCTCTTGACAAAAACATGACAAAGCCAGAAGCTTGAGTCATTGCTATTCAATTATAAAAATTGAATAACAATTTTCAATGCCTGTCATGGACGCCAAAATGTTTTTTCAGAACGATGTGAGCGCGCAAGTGGTGATGGATGACGTGAGCGATGAAACCATCAGCGCGTTGCTCGCGCGCCGCGCCCGCGTTCATCCCGACGAGACCTACTGCACGTTCAACCAAGAGCGCATCACGTTCCGGTTGCTCGAACGCCGGGTCAATCAGGTGGCGACGATGCTCAAAGCACAGGGCCTGGCGCGCGGGGACCGTGTCGCCGTCATGTTGCAAGGGCATCCCGAACACCTCTACCTGATCTTCGCGCTGGCGCGGCTGGGCATGGTGAGGGTACCCATCAACGTGCATCTGATCGGCGCGCCGTTGAAGCACTTGTTGACTGAACTGGATCCAAAGGCGCTCGTGGCAGAAGTCGCGTATCGGGCGGCCATCGAGGAAGCGGATGGGCTCCGGTCCACTGTCATCTGGCGCAACGGCGTGGACGGGGTGTTTGATGGATTCGCCCACTGCGCCGAGGACCACGACGCAACCGACGTTCGCGCGGATGACGTCATTGCGCTGAGCCCGAGCTCGGGCACCACAGGCGCCCCCAAGGGCGTGCTGAAGACGGATCGCCATCTTCGCGCAGGACCCTTGGCGGTATTGCGACTGACCGAGGCCAGACACGGCGACGTCTTTTTGTTCTGGGAGGCCCTGCACCACGGGTCCGGGGTAGCGGTAGCGATTGCGGCGCTGATGGGACGCTTCCAGCTGGCGATGGTGGAACGCTTCAGCGCGTCGCGGTTTTGGGATGACGCGCGCGAGCACCAGGCAACACATATCCACTACCTTGGCAGCGTGTTGCCGATGCTGTTGAAGCAGCCGGCCCGCGTCGATGACCGGCAGCACGGTGTGCGGGTCGCCTGGGGAGGCGGATGCCCTGCGCACGTCTGGCAGGCGTTTGCAGAGCGCTTCGGCGTCACGATGCGTGAGGGGTATGGACTCTCGGAGCTCATCACGTTTGTCACGGCCAATGTCGACGGAACCCCGGGGTCCATCGGCAAGCCGTTGTCTTACTACGATATTTCCCTGGTTGGCGACGATGGCGCTCCGGTTCCCGTGGGCCAGACAGGCGAGGTTGTGGTGCAGGCGCACGACGCGCGGTTGGGCTTCCTGGGCTACTTCAGAAATCCCAAGGCCGACGCCGCCGCACGGCGCGCAGGGAGCTTCATGACCGGTGACCTCGCGCATGCCGACGTCCACGGCAACCTTTTCTATGCCGGTAGGAAGAAGGACATGTTGCGCCGAAGGGGAATCAACATTTCCGCCTGGGACGTGGAAAGTGTCTTTGCGGAGCACGAGGCCATCGCCGAAGTCGCGCTGGTGGGTGTGCCCAGCGATTTGGGTGAAGACGAACTCAAGTTGTTCGTTCGGGTGCGCGAAGGAGCGCGTGTCGATCCCCTGGACCTGATTCGTTGGTCGAGCCAGCGGCTGCCCTATTTCCAAATTCCACGCTACGTCGAGTTCATCGACCAATTCCCCAAGACGCCGACCCAGCGGATACAGAAGAAAGACCTCTCGCGCCACGTGGCCGGAGTCTGGGACGTCGCTGCCACGGACTTTCGCCCCAACAAACACTGAGGCTCAGCGCCACACCCACCGTCACCTCCGTCACTTTCCCTTTTTCATTTGATAGGAAAAAACATGATCCGAGCAAATTTGAATTCCTGGTGCAAAGCGGTTGCGGCGAGCGCAGCCATTTTGCTGGGCACATGCGCAAACGCGGAGTTCCCGGACAAGCCGCTCAACCTGATCGTCGGATTTTCGGCGGGTGGTGGCGTTGACGTGGTCGGAAGAACCATCGCGCAGGGCTTGTCTGTGCAACTGAAGACATCCGTCGTGGTCGACAACAAGACGGGGGCTTCGGGCGCTATCGCGGCCCAGCACGTGAAGCGGGCTGCGCCAGACGGCTACACCCTGCTGATGGCGCCAACCACCTCCTATGTGATGACCGAAAAAATGGTGGGACCTGAGGTCACAGGCTATGAAATGGCGAAGGACTTCAGTCCGGTTGCCACGGTCGGGGAACTGCCGTTGGTGATGTTGTCATCGAAGTCAAGTGCCATTGCTTCGTATGCCGATGTGACCGCACTGGCACGCAAGAACCCGGGCAAGCTGGCCTACGGATCGTCTGGGAATGGATCGACCGAGCACATCGTCACCGAATGGTTCAGGCAGCAAAGCACATTGGAGTTGCTGCACGTGCCCTACCGGGGTTCTGCGCCGGCAATCGCCGATCTGTTCGCCGACCAGATTCAAATCCTGGTGACAACGTCGCCGACGGCGCTGACAAATCTCGCCACCGGTCGTGTCACAGCGGTTGGGGTAGCCAGCGCCCAGCGCTTGTCTGTCATGCCGGACGTCCCCACGTTCGCGGAGCAAGGCCTGCCACAGTTCATTGCCGCATCGGTGTATTCCGTGCTGGCCCCAAAAGGCACACCCGATGCCGTCATCACCACGCTGAACACGGCACTCAACCAAGCGTTGAGTGACGAAGCGACACAACGCCGGTTTGCGCAACTCGGGGTCCAAGTCGTGCGCAGCACGCCATTGCAGGCGCGGGAAAGGCTTCAAAGCGAATCGGCCAAGTGGGAGCTTGTGGTGAAGCCGATCAGGGCAGCAACACGATAAAACGAACTTGACCGAGACCAACAATGACCGATGCAAACGCTGTGACCCCATGCGTCACCCTCAGTATTGACAACGCCACTGCGCTGATCACACTCGATCGACCGCAGGTGATGAATGCGTTCAACCGCGAACAGCGGCGCCAGTTCCGTGAGGCGTTGCTGACAGCGGATGCGAGCGAGTCCGTTCGTGTCATCGTCATCACCGGCAAGGGCAAGGCTTTTTGCGCGGGGCAGGACCAACACGAAAGCGCTGCGATGGATGCCGCTGGATCGGCCGCGCGCATCGACGGCTATCTGGATCTGTACGAGGTATTTCGCGCTGTCAAGAAGCCGATCATCTCGCGCATCAACGGCGTGGCGGCTGGCGCTGGCTTGCAGATCGCGCTGCTTTCTGACCTCCGCATCGCGTCGACGAATGCTCGCCTCGGGATGACCGAGTTCAAGGTCGGCTCGGCGGCGATCGTGGGCAGCGCATTGTTGTGGCCGATCATCGGCGAGGCGGCGATGAAACGCATGGTGTTGCTCGCAGAGATCGCCTCGGCCGAACAAGCGCTCGATTTGGGGCTGGTCCATGAGGTGGTGGATGACGCGCAACTCGACGCCCGGATGACCGAAATCTGCAGCTTGGTCGCCGGCTGGCCGACGACATCTGTGGCAATCACCAAAGCATGGTGGCGGGAAATGGGTGACGACTTGTTTGCAAAAGCTTGTGCAGCCGCACGCAGTGGACACGCCACCAACTTTGCGACAGGCGCCTATTCAGCGGGTGCCAAAAAATTCACCTCACGCCCACGAAGCGCCAATTGAGCCAGAGGGGGCGACCGCACTTGCGTTTCAATCCCCCACCGCCCCCCGGCACTCCACCACCACCCAGTCCCTGAACGCCTTTACCAACGGCGTTTGTGCCCGCGCTTCGGGGTAGACGAGGTGGTAGGCGTCGGTGCTCGTGAGCACGGTGTCGGACAAGACCACCAGTTGGCCAGCGGCCAGTTCCTGCTCGATGAGAAATCGCGGCAGCAGCGCCGCGCCCAGGTGGGAGGCGGCGGCCTGGGCGATCATGGCGAAGTGATCGTGGCGTGGGCCGCGCATGGCCAGGGGGTTGGGCACGCCAGCCAGCTCAAACCACTCGGCCCACTGGGTGGGGCGCGTGCTTTGCTGCAGCAGCACCACGCGAGCGATGTCTTCGGCACTGTGGATGTGGTGACGCCTGCGGTAGACGGGGCTGCACACGGCCACGGTGTCTTCGTGCATCAGGTACTCGCACACCGCGCCGGCCCAGTGGGGCGCCCCGAAGTGGATGGCGGCGTCGAACGGTGTGCCCGCAAAGTCAAAAGGCTCGGTGCGGGCTGAAAAGTTGACCAGGGCCTCGGGGTGTTGCGCCATGAAGCGACCCAGGCGCGGGATCAGCCAGCGCGTGCCCAGGGTGGGTAAGACGGCCAGGTTGAGCAGGCCGTCGCTGCTGGCAAATGCCATGGCCTTCTGGGTGCTGGCCGAGAGCTGTTGCAACACGGCCGAGACGTCGGCGGCGTAGACGCGGCCGGCATCGGTGAGCACCACACGCTGGCGCACGCGGTGAAACAGGGCCGTGCCCAGCTGCGCTTCCAGCTGGCGAATCTGGCGCGACACCGCACTCTGGGTGAGGTGCAACTCCTCGGCCGCGCGCGAGACGTTCTGGTGCCGCGCCGCCGCTTCAAACGCCAGCAAATCGGCCACCTGAGGGAGAAAACTGCGGCGCAGGGTTGTCATACACAAAAGGAATGATGAAGAGGTGGCTTCCAGCGAAACGGCACGTCACCAAAGTAGCGGCGGTATCTGCATTCCTCCATTTTGGAAGAATTCATTCCATTTTGCGATTAACTGGTTCGAATATTTTGTTATGCGCCGGCAACGGTTTGCGGGATATTGGCGCTTGGAGCCGGCGTGCTGTCCGCCGCTAGGTCTATTTTTTTGTCTGTCACTACAAAGCCACCATGCCCACTGCCGCTACACCCTCACTGATCTCCGAAGTTGATGCCCTGTTGCAACGCCTGGGCGTGTCGCGCACGGCCTACACCGGTGGCAGCCTGCCGGTGCGGTCGCCCATCACGGGCGAGTCCATCGGCGCGGTGCCGCAGGCCACGCCGGCCGCCGCCACCGCCGCCATCGCCCAGGCGCATGCGGCCTTTGAGATGTGGCGCAACGTGCCGGCCCCACGTCGTGGTGAGCTGGTGCGCCTGCTGGGCGAAGAGCTGCGCGCGGCCAAGGCCGATCTGGGCCTGCTCGTCACGCTGGAGGCGGGCAAGATCCCGTCCGAAGGCCTGGGCGAGGTGCAGGAAATGATTGACATCTGCGATTTCGCGGTGGGCCTGTCGCGCCAGCTCTACGGCCTGACGATCGCCACCGAGCGCCCCGGCCACCGCATGATGGAAACCTGGCTCCCGCTGGGCGTGTGTGGCGTCATCTCGGCCTTCAACTTTCCGGTGGCCGTGTGGTCGTGGAATGCGGCGCTGGCGCTGGTGTGTGGTGACCCGGTGGTGTGGAAACCGTCGGAAAAAACCCCGCTCACCGCGCTGGCGACCCACGCCATCGCGCAGCGCGCCGTGGCCCGTTTCAACGCCGCGGGTGGCGGCGCCCCCGACGGGCTGCTGGCGCTGGTCATCGGCCAGCGTGACATCGGCGAGGTGCTGGTGGACGACCCCCGTGTGGCCGTGCTGTCGGCCACCGGTTCCACCGCCATGGGCCGCGCCGTCGGGCCGCGCCTGGCCGCCCGTTTTGCGCGCGGCATCCTGGAGCTGGGCGGCAACAACGCGGCCATCGTCGCGCCCTCGGCCGACCTCGACCTGGCCCTGCGCGGCATCGCGTTTGCGGCCATGGGCACGGCCGGCCAGCGCTGCACCACGCTGCGCCGCCTGTTTGTGCACGAGAGCGTGTACGACCAGCTCGTGCCCCAGCTTGCCAAGGTCTACGCCAAGGTGTTGGTGGGCGATCCGCGCGCCCCCGGCACCCTGGTGGGCCCGTTGATCGACCGCCAGGCCTTTGACGGCATGCAGCGCGCCCTGGGCCAATGCCGCGAGCTGGGCGCCACCGTGCACGGCGGCAGCCGCGTGGAGGACATTGGCGGTGCCGAGGCGTACTACGTGTGCCCTGCGCTGGTGGAACTCAAGGCCCAC
>JAUYSB010000005.1 GCA_030696525.1 Hydrogenophaga sp.
TCGACCGTCTGCCAGGTGATGGGCTCGATGTAGGTGACGTCGGCCGTGGCCGGGTCGGTCATGATGGTCGCCGGGTTGCTGTTGATCAGGATGACCTTGTAGCCTTCCTCACGCAGCGCCTTGCAGGCCTGCACACCGGAGTAATCAAACTCGCAGGCCTGGCCGATGATGATAGGGCCGGCGCCAATGATGAGGACGCTTTTGATGTCTGTGCGTTTAGGCATTCTTGTGTTTCTCCATCAATGCCGTGAAACGGTCAAACAAATACGAAATATCGTGCGGACCGTGCGAGGCTTCCGGGTGCCCCTGGAAGCAGAACGCCGGCTTGTCGGTGCGGGCCAGGCCCTGCAGCGTGTTGTCGAACAGGCTGATGTGGGTCGCGCGCAGGTTGGCGGGCAGGGTCTTTTCATCGACCGCAAAACCGTGGTTCTGGCTGGTGATGCTGACGCGGCCGGTGTCGAGGTCTTTCACCGGGTGGTTGGCACCGTGGTGACCGAACTTCATCTTGAAGGTCTTGGCGCCCGAGGCCAGGGCCATGATCTGGTGGCCCAGGCAGATGCCGAAGGTGGGAATGCCGGTCTCGATCAGGGTCTTGGCCGCGTCGATCGCGTAGTCGCAGGGCTCCGGGTCGCCGGGGCCATTGGACAGGAAGATGCCATTGGGCTGGAGCTTGAGCACCTCGGCGGCCGGGGTCTGCGCCGGCACCACCGTGACCTTGCAGCCGCGCTCGGCCAGCATGCGCAGGATGTTTTTCTTGACACCGAAATCGTAAGCCACCACATGGAAACGCGGCGCCGTCAACTCACCGTAACCCGAGCCGAGCTTCCACTCGTTCTGGGTCCAGGGGTAGGCGGTGTCGGACGAGACCACTTTCGCGAGGTCCAGGCCCGCCATGCTGGGCGCGGCCTGGGCAGCAGCAACCGCCTTAGCCGTCACCTCAGGCGTGACCACCTCGCCGGCAGCCAGCGCCAGGATGCAGCCGTTCTGGGCGCCCTTGGTGCGCAGCAGGCGGGTCAGCTTGCGCGTGTCGATGTCGGCAATCGCCACCGTGTTCTCGCGCACCAGGTAGTCCGACAGCGTCATGGACGAGCGGAAATTGGACGCCAGCAGGGGCAGGTTCTTGATGATCAGGCCAGCGGCATGGACCTTGTTGGCTTCGATGTCTTCCAGGTTGATCCCGTAGTTGCCGATGTGCGGGTACGTGAGCGTCACGATCTGCCGGCAGTAGCTGGGGTCGGTGAGGATTTCCTGGTAGCCGGTGAGGGCGGTGTTGAACACCACCTCGCCGACCGTGGAGCCGGTGGCTCCGATCGAGTGACCAACAAAGACCGTGCCGTCTGCAAGCGCGAGGATGGCGGGGGGCAGTACGGGAAACACGGGTAACTCCTTGGGAGGCGCACCCGTTTTTTCAGCCGCTCTCAGCCAGACGCGAGCCGGCAAAGCAGCCAGCGGCAGTGGTGGAGGGAGGGCGTCGCGAAGGGGACTCGCTGCGGGTGCGCGCAGGTTGCGGGTAAACCTTCGAATTATACGCCGGCCACGGGTTTTCCCTCTGAGGCCACAGCGCCAGCACCTCAAAAAAGCGCACCGTTGCACGCTGTTGCAGATTGATCCAGATCAGGGCGTGTGCCAGGCCACAGGACTACAGTGAATTGTCAAATCATGACCAGACAACGGGTTTCAGATCCTTTCCCCCACCACCCCAGGAGATCCACATGACACAACAGCACCCGACACAAGCCTCGCGCCGCGCCTTGATGTGCCTCGCCCTCTCGGCCGGCCTGCTCGGCGCTTGCAGCACCGTGCCGCCAGTCGCCAGCGGCATGGCGTCCAACCCCGACGGCACGGTCACCACCTTCCACCGCAAGAGTTCGGGCAGCCTTGGCGCCTTTGACGGCCCGGTGGTGTGGACCCAAAAATCCATGCCATGGAACGGCAAGACCGTGGTGGCGGTGGCCGCGCCGCAGGCAGGCACCACGCTGCACGATCCGCAGACCCACGCCATCCTGTCGGTTCTGTCTCGCGACGGCAAACCTGCACAAACTTTCGAACCGCCGCTGGGCCTGCCCTGGCCGCTGCAAGTGGGCAAAACGGCCACCACCCAGCACAAGGTCACGGTACACGCCAGCAGCCGCACGGTGGACCTGACCGTTCAGTGGAAGGTCGAATCCTGGGGCGATGTGACCGTGCCGGCCGGCACCTTCAAGGCCTACAAGATCGTCACCACCAACCAGCTGGGCGAGACCGAGGTCCGCTGGGTCAGCCCGGCCAACAACCTGCTCCTGGTCAAGCGCCACGTGGAGCGCTCGGCTGCCTATCCGCAAGGCGCGGGCGTGCTGGACGCCGAATTGCTGTCGGTGAAAAAACCGGGCGGCTGACCCGGGCACCGCCTCAGAAGGCGGGGCGCACCAGGCGCAGCGGCAAGGCGGTGCGTTTGCTCACATCGCCACGGGCCTCGCCGCTGACGAGGTTGACCGCCCAGCCGTGCAGGTAGGCCATGCGGTCGGCGTTGTCGTTGGTGCGGCCCTGCTGGATGTTGTCGTAACTGTACTGGTTGACCTGGCCGGCAGCACGGATGTTGGCCGTGCCCGACCAGTGCCATTCGCGCGGTGCGGCGGGGAACAGCGCCGGGTCCAGCCCCGGCGGCGACAGGCGCGCATCGACCAGGCGCTTGAGTTCGGTGGTGTGGGGCAGGCGCCAGCGTATGCCCTCGGCCTTCCAGCGCGCCAGCGCGTGGGCGCTGGCCTGGGCGTGGTCGAACAACTGGGGTTTGCCGGTGCAGGTCTTGCCGTCCCACACCATGCCCTCCACACAGCGCGGCCAGGCCAGCTTGGCCTTGAGGTCGATCACGTGATCGCCGTCTTCCGACAGCGCAAAACGTGGGGCTTCTGCCTGAGCGGCCACCCCGATGGGCAGCAGAGCGGTGAAAACAGCCAGGGCGAGTTGCGGCGTCATGGCTGGGCAATGCTCGCGTAAAGGCAGATGGCCGCCGCCGCCGCCACATTGAGCGACTCCTCGCCACCGGGCTGCGGAATGCGCACGGCCAAGGCCGCACGCGCTGCCAGTGCCGGCGACACGCCTTGTCCTTCGTGACCCATCACCCACGCGCAGGGCATGGGCACGCGGCTGCGGTGGATGTCCTGGCCTTGGTGTGAGCTGGTCACCACCAGCGGCACCGACAAGTGATCGAGAAGGCTCTCGTCGGCCGACTCGATGAGCCGCAAACCAAAGTGCGCGCCCATGCCGGCGCGCAGCACCTTGGGCGACCACAGCGCCGCCGCCCCTTTGATGGCAATGACCTGCCGGAAGCCAAAGGCCCCCGCGCTGCGCAGGATGGAGCCGACGTTGCCAGCGTCCTGCACACGGTCCAGCACCACCGTGGGCACATCGGGCTGCAGCTCGGGTGCGGTGGGCAGATCCAACACAAAACCCATGGCAGCGGGCGACTCCAGCGCGCTGATGTCGGCAAACAAGGTGTCGGCCAACACGACGTTGCGCGTGGCGGCGCTGCGCCATTCGGCCGGTGCGGTGGGCCACAGGCTTTCGCTGAACACCGCCAGTGCCGGCTTGACACCGCGTGCCAGCGCTGCGCGGCACAGGTGGTCGCCTTCCAGCCACACCCGCCCGAGCCGGCGGTAGGCCGCGTTGTCACCGGCCAGGCGTTTGAGTTCCTTGACCAGGGCGTTGTCTCTCGATGAGATGTGGACCGCTTCTGTCATGTCATTGCCCCCACGCTCCCCGAGGGGTGCGAGCTTGCTTGGGGCGGCCCGGCGCGGCGCTCACGCCTGCATCCTCAACGATTCGGCCACCGGCGCAAATGTTTTGCGGTGCTGCGGGCAGGGCCCGTGTTCGCGCAGCGCCGCCAGGTGTTCGGCCGTGCCGTAACCTTTGTGGCCTTCAAAACCATAGGCCGGAAACTCGGCGTGGTACTGCGCGCACCAGCGGTCGCGCGTGACTTTGGCCAGGATGGACGCGGCCGAGATGGCGGCCACCTTGCTGTCGCCCTTGACGATGGCTTCGGCCAGCATGGGCAGCGGCGGCAGGCGGTTGCCGTCCACCAGCACCTTGGCTGGCGTCAGCCGCAGGCCTTCCACCGCCCGGCGCATGGCCAACAGGGTGGCCTGCAGGATGTTGAGGCGGTCGATCTCCTCAACCGAGGCCTCGGCCACCGAACAGCACAAGGCCTTGGCGCGGATTTCGTCGTAAAGGCGTTCGCGTTTGGCGGGGCTGAGCTTCTTGGAGTCGGCCAGACCGGCGATGGGCCGAAGATCGTCCAGGATCACCGCTGCGGCCACCACCGGGCCGGCCAGCGGGCCACGCCCGGCCTCGTCCACGCCGGCGATCAAGCCTGGCACGTCCCAGGGCAGCGGTGCCTGTTCAGCCTTCAAGAATGTCTTGGATCGCATCGGTGGCCAGTTGCGCGGTGTCGCGCCGCAGTTCGTGGTGCAGCGTGGTGAAGCGTTGTTGCAGTGTCGCGATTTTCGCAGGTGCGTCCAGCCAGTCCAGCACATCGCGCGCCAACCGTTCGGGCCGGCCCTGGTCTTGCAGGCGCTCGGGCACCACAAAATCGCCACACAAGATGTTGGGCAGACCCACCCAGGGCTGCAGGCGTTTTCGCTGCGTGATCTGCCACGACAACCAGGGCATGTGGTACGCGATGACCATGGGGCGCTTGAACAGCGCGGCCTCCAGCGTGGCGGTGCCGCTGGCAATCAGCGTGGCGTCACAAGCCGCCATCACGTCATGCGACTGGCCATGGACCACTTGCACCGCGTTGCGCATGCCACAGCGCGCCACCACCTCGTCAATCTGCGCGCGCAGCGTGGGCACCGCCGGCAACACCAGCTTGAGGCCCGGCTTTTCGCGCTGCAGCAAGGCGCCCGCCTTCAAAAAACGCTCGGCCAGGTGGGCGATTTCGGCGCGGCGGCTGCCGGGCAGCAAGGCCACCACGGTGTCCTCATCGCGCAGGCCCAGCCGCGCACGCGCGGCGGCCTTGTCGGGCACCAAAGGAATCACGTTGGCCAGCGGGTGGCCCACATAGGTGGACGCTATGCCGTGCTGGGCCAGCAGCGCGGGCTCCATGGGGAAAATGCACAGCACGTGGTCCACGCTGTTGCGGATTGTGTGCACCCGCTCGGCGCGCCAGGCCCAGATGGCCGGGCAGACGAAGTGCAGCGTCTTGATGCCACGTGCCTTGAGGCCGGCTTCGAGGTCGAGGTTGAAATCGGGTGCGTCCACACCCACAAACAGATCGGGCGGTGCCTTCAGCAAGCGCTGCTTGAGCTGTTCGCGGATGCCCACAATCTCTCGGTAATGGCGCAACACCTCCACGTAGCCGCGCACGGCCAGCTTTTCGCTCGACCACCAGGCATCAAAACCCTGGGCCGCCATGGCGGGGCCGCCAATGCCGGCAGAGCGCAGATCAGGCCAGCGCGCGCGACAGCCCTGCAACAACAAACCCGCGAGCAGATCGCCGGACGTTTCGCCGGCGACCAAGGCAAAGTTAGGTGCACCCACAGTCAGCGCACGATGCCGCGCTGCGGCGTGGTGGCGGCCAGAAAGTCCAGCATCATGGCCACGTCGGCGCCGGCCTCGGGGTGGCTGGTGGCGATCTCGGCGATGCGCGCCTTGGCCTGCTCCAGCGTCAGACCGTCGCGGTACAAGGCCTTGTGCATGGCCTTCACGGCCGAGATGCGCTCCGGCGAAAAGCCGCGGCGGCGCAAGCCTTCAAAGTTCATCGAACGTGCCGCGGCGGGGTGGCCTTCGCTCATCACAAATGGCGGCTGGTCGGCCAGCAACACCGAGCCCATGCCGGTCATGCCGTGGGCGCCGATACGCACAAACTGGTGCACGCAGGTGTAGGCGCCCAGGATCACCCAGTCGTCCACCACCACGTGGCCGGCGATCTGCGCGTTGTTGGCAAAAATGGTGTGGTTGCCCACCACGCAGTCATGCGCCAGGTGGGTGTAGGCCATCATCCAGTTGTCGTGGCCCAGGCGCGTGATGCCACCACCCTGCACTGTGCCGATGTGGTAGGTGCTGAACTCACGGATGGTGTTGCGGTCACCGACGATGAGCTCGCAGGGCTCACCTTTGTATTTCTTGTCCTGGTTGATGGCGCCCAGCGAAGTGAACTGGAAGATGCGGTTGTCGCGCCCGATCGTGGTGTGGCCTTCGATCACCACATGCGGGCCCACCGTGGTGCCAGCGCCAATGTTCACGTGCGGGCCAATGACCGAATACGGCCCAACGGCCACGCTGCTGTCCAGCTCGGCCGCGGGGTCAATGACGGCCGTGGGGTGGATCAAGGCAGGGGAGTTGCCCGACATGGCCACGCCCTCAGGCAATGGTGCGCATGGTGCACATCAGCTCGGCTTCGCAGGCGATGTCGCCGCCCACCCGGGTGACGCCCTTGAACTTGAAGATGCCTGCCTTCATGCGCTCCAGGCTCACGTCCATGATGAGCTGATCGCCCGGCTCGACCGGGCGCTTGAAGCGCGCACCGTCGATGCCGGCAAAGTAGTACACCGTCTTGTCGTCGGGCGTCACACCCACGGTGTCAAAAGCCAGCAACGCGGCGGCCTGTGCCATGGCCTCGAGCATCAGCACACCCGGCATCACGGGGCGGTGCGGAAAGTGGCCGGTGAAAAACGGCTCGTTGATGGTGACGTTCTTCAGCGCCTGGATGGTCTTGCCCTTCTCGAGGGACAACACGCGGTCGACCAGGAGGATGGGGTAACGGTGCGGCAGCTGCTTGAGGATCTGGTGGATGTCCATCATGGTCGTTCTGTCTTTTCGACTGTCTTTTCGAGTGTTTTGATGCGGTCGCGCAGGCGGTGCAGTTGCCTGAGCGTGGCTGCGTTCTTTTCCCAGGACACATTGTCGTCGAGCGGGAACACACCGCTGTACTGGCCCGGTTGGTGGAGGGAGCGCATGACCACCGATGCGGCGGAAATGTGCACACCATCGGCCAGGCTCAAATGGCCCAGCACGATGGCGCCGCCGCCCACGGTGCAACCGCGCCCGATGCGCGCGCTGCCAGCCACCCCTGCACAGCCAGCCAGAGCGGTGTGGGCGCCGATGTGGACGTTGTGGCCAATCTGGACCAGGTTGTCGATCTTCACGCCGTCTTCGATCACGGTGTCGTCCAGTGCGCCCCGGTCCACACAGCTGTTGGCGCCGATTTCCACATCGTCACCGATGCGCACCGCGCCCAGCTGTTCGATCTTGACCCACTGCCCCTCGTGCGGCGCAAAACCAAAACCGTCGGCGCCGATGACCACACCCGGGTGCAGGATGCAGCGCGCACCGATGCGGCAGCCACGGCCCACCGTCACATGGGCACCGATGCGAGTGCCGGCGCCAATGCGCGCGCCGGCCTCCACCACCGCAAACGGACCCACGGACACATCGGGCGCCAGCTCGGCCGAAGGATCTACCCAGGCGCTGGGGTGCACGGCGGCAGGCGGCAGCGGGTCGTGGTGGGCACGCCACCACTGGGTGAGGCGGGCGAAATACAGGTAGGGGTTGTCGCTGACGATGCAGGCGCCGCGTGCAGCGGCCCGCTCGCGCAGCGCTGGCGACACGATGAGGGCGGCGGCCTGGGTGCTTTCTATGTGGGCCGCGTAACGCACATGCGCCACAAAAGCGAGTGCGCTGTCGGTGGCGGTTTCGAGTGGGGCGAGCCGCGTGATCAGCGTCTCGCCCGGGCCAACAAGTTCACCTCCGAGCGCCGCGACGATGGCGTCGAGTCGGGCGCCTGGGGTCATCTGGGCGTCACTTGGTGGCGTTGTTCAACCCGGTGATCACTTTTTCAGTGATGTCGTGTTTGGGGTTGATATAGACCGCTTCCTGGATCACGAGGTCGTATTTTTCGGCTTCGGCCACTTGCTTGATCACGCGGTTGGCGCGCTCCAACACGGCTTGCAGCTCCTCGTTTTTGCGCACGTTGAGGTCTTCCTGGAACTCACGGCGCTTGCGCTGGAATTCGCGGTCCTGCTCGACGAGCTGGCGCTGGCGCGTGCCACGCTGCGTTTCCGACAGCGTGGGCGCATCGCGCTCGAAACGCTCGGACGCCGTCTTGAGCTGGGTGCCAATCGCTTCGATCTCTTTTTCACGCTTGGAGAATTCGGCTTCCAGCTTGGTCTGGGCCAACTTGGCGATCGATGCTTCGCGGAAGATGCGGTCGGTGTTGACAAAACCGATGCGGAAATCCTGCGCGAAAGCCGACAGCGCGAACACGCCAGCAAAGGCGCCCACCACGGCGCGGCGAACTAGGTGACGGGAGAAGTGTTTCATCAAAACGATGTACCGATCTGGAACTGAATGGACTGCATTTTATCGCCGGCTTTTTTCCGGACGGGTTTGGCAAACGCCAGGCGCAGCGGACCGATGGGTGAAATCCAGCTCAAGCCCACACCGACAGACGCGCGCAGCTCGCCCGCGTCGAACTTCTGGTCTTCGGTGTAGACGTTGCCGATGTCGAAGAAACCGAACAGGCGCAGGGTGCGGTCGTTGCCCGCACCGGGGAAGGGCGCCAGCACTTCGGTGTTGAGCACGGCCATTTTGGAGCCGCCGACATACACCGTGCGGGTGGCGTCGTCCACCAGCGTGGAGCGTCCGCCCAGGGTGCCCTGATCGAAGCCGCGCACCGAGCCCAGGCCACCGCCAAAGAAGTTCTTGAACAGCGGGAACGGACGCCCGCTCATGCCCTTGCCCCAGCCCAGTTCGGTGTTGAACGCCAGGGTGTACTGCTTGTTCAGCGGGATGTACTGCTGGAACTGGTAGTTGGCCTTGACGTAGCGGGTGTCGCCACCCACACCCACCTCGGCGTTGAAGCGCTGGTAGCGGCCATCGTTGGGCACCAGGGCGCTGTCGCGGCGGTCGCGGGTCCAGCCCACCGTCAGCGGCAGGGACGACGAACTCGTGCCAAACACGTCGGCGTATTGCTGGTAGGCCAGCGGCAGCTGTTTGCCGGCTTCGATGCGGGTGGACTCCACACCGATGCCGAAATACACCGTGTCGCTTTCGGTGAAGGGCACGCCGAATCGCACGCTGGCGCCTGGCGTGATCAGGCTGTAGTCGCCGCCCTGGGCGTCCAGCGGCCGGGTGGTCTTGTAGTAGACGTCCAGGCTGCGCGAGATGCCGTCGCTGGTGAAATACGGGTTGACCGTGGTCAGCACCACCTGGCGGTTGTAGCTGCTGGTGTTGACGTTCAGGCCCAGGTAGTTGCCGGAGCCGAACACGTTTTCCTGCTGAATGCCGGCCAGCAACGACAGCTTCTCGGACTGCGAGTAACCGAAACCCAGCGAGATGTTGCCTGTGGGCTTCTCGACCACGGTGACGTTGAGGTCGACCTGATCAGGCGCATTCGGCACCTCCTGGGTGTCCACCCGCACTTCGGTGAAGAAGCCCAGGCGGTCCACCCGGTCGCGCGAGAGCTTGATGCGCTCGCCGTCGTACCAGGCCGACTCGAACTGGCGGAATTCGCGGCGCACCACCTCGTCGCGGCTGCGCACGTTGCCTTCGACATTGATGCGGCGCACGTAGGCACGGCGCGACGGGTCGGCCTGCATCACGAAGGCCACGCGGCCGTTGTCGCGGTCGATCTGCGGCACGGCATCAACGCGGGCGAACGCGTAGCCGAACTCGCCAAAACGGTCGGTGAAGGCCTTGACGGTGTCGGCCAGCAGCACCGAGTTGAAGGCTTCGCCGGCGTCGAATCGGATCAGCTTCTTGAACTCGTCTTCGCGCCCGAGGTAGTCGCCTTCGAGCTTCACCGACGACACCACGAAGCGCTTGCCTTCGGTGATGTTGATGGTGATGGTGATGTCGTCCTTTTCGGGCGAAATCGCCACCTGGGTCGAATCGATGCGGAATTCGAGGTAGCCGCGCGACAGGTAGTAGGAGCGCAGCGACTCGATGTCGGCGTTGAGCTTGGCGCGGGTGTATCGGTCGGACTTGGTGTACCAGCTCAGCCAGCCGCCGGTGTCCAGGTCGAACAGGTCGCGCAGCGTGCCTTCGCTGAAGGCCTGGTTGCCCACGATGCGGATGTCCTTGATCTTGGCCACATCGCCTTCGACCACGCTGAAATTGATGTTGACCCGGTTGCGCTCCATCGGCGTGACCGTGGCCACCACCTGCACCGCGTACAGGCTCTTGTTGATGTACTGGCGCTTGAGCTCCTGCTCGGCGCGGTCGGCCAGGCTGCGGTCGAACGGCCGGCCTTCGGACAGGCCCACATCGCGCATGGCCTTGCGCAGGGTGTCGTTGTCGAACTCGCGGATGCCGCTGAAGGACACGTCGGCCACGGTAGGCCGCTCTTCGACGATCACCACCAGCTCGTTGCCATTGACCTGCAGACGCACGTCGGAGAACAGGCCCAGGCCGAACAGTGCGCGGATCGCGCTCGATCCCTTTTCGTCGTTGTAGGTCTCGCCGATGCGGAAAGGCAGCGACCCGAACACCGTGCCGGGCTCCACACGCTGCAGGCCTTCGACGCGGATGTCGCGCAGGGTGAACGGATCGACGGCCCAGGCGGGCAAGGCGGCCAGCAGGGAGGCGACGAGCACGCCGTGCGCCAGGCCACGCAGGCCCTTTTTCAGTTGTTTCATGTATTGGTCAGCATCAGCCCAGCAGTCGGGCCACATCATTGAACAAGGCGAGCGACATCAGCATCATCAGCACCGCCACGCCACCGCGCTGCAAGCGCTCCATCCAGGCGTCGGATATGGCGCGACCCGACACCCCCTCCCAAAGATAATACATCAGGTGTCCACCGTCCAAAACGGGCAGCGGCAGCAGGTTCAGCACCCCCAGGCTGACGCTGATCAAGGCCATGAAGGTCAGGTAGGCGGTGAAACCCATGCTGGCCGATTTGCCGGCGTAATCGGCGATGGTGATGGGCCCGCTGATGTTCTTGAGCGAGGCCTCGCCGATCAGCATGCGGCCCATCATCTTGAGCGTGAGCCACGACACCTCGGCCGTGCGCACCACGGCGTGCTGCAGGCCATCGAACGGGCCTTCGCTGACCTCCACCATGGCCGGCGGCGCACCCACAAAGGCGCCCACGCGGCCCACCCACTGGCCATCCTGTTGCTCCGGGCGAGGCGTGACCGCCAGCTCCACGCGCGCGCCGTCTCGCTCCAGCACCCAGCGCTGCGTGACGCCCTGCCCCTGCGCCGTGGTGGCAGCGCGGATCCGGGCGCGCAGCGTTTGCGCGTCGTTCACGGCTTGTCCGTCCACCGAACGCACCACATCGCCGGCGCGCAAACCGGCGGCCAGGGCCGCACCGTCGGGCATCACCTCGCCCATCACCGGCGCCGACCAGGGCGAGACGATGCCGATCTGCTGGAACATGGCGGCGTCGGCCTCGCGCTGGGCCAGGCCGGAGAGCGGCAGCAGCACCGGGCGCGGCGTACCGCCCTCGCCTTCGCTCACCCACAGCTGCATATCCTGGCCGTCCAGCGCGGCCTGGGTCAGTTGCCAACGCAATTCGTCGAAGGAACGCACGGTGGCCGGCGACTCCGTGCCCACCGAGACCTGGGTCACCCACTGGCCAGCCGTCAGGCCGGCGCGTTCGGCCAGCGACGCGGCCACGGGCGTGGACAAGACCGGCTGGGGCGCCATCACGCCCACCCACGACACCAGCGCGTAGAGCAGCACCGCCAGGCCGAGGTTGGCCAGCGGGCCGGCCGCCACGATGGCGGCGCGAGAACGCAGCGGCTGGGTGTTGAAGGCCAGGTGGCGCTCTTCTGCAGGCACCGGCGCCTCGCGTTCGTCGAGCATGCGCACGTAGCCACCCAGCGGAACGGCACACAAAACGAATTCGGTGTCTTGCCCCGGGCGCTGGCGCTGGGGCTTCCAGCGCAGCAGGGGTTTGCCAAAACCGACCGAGAACCGCAGCACCTTGACGCCACAGGCCACGGCCACGCGGTAGTGGCCGTATTCATGCACCGCGATCAGCAGCCCGAGGGCCACCACAAAGGACAGCACCGTGAGGATCATGGATTCTCCGAAAAAACGTCAGGCCGACAAGCGCGCCACCACCCGTTCGGCGGCGGCACGCGCTTGGCTGTCAAGTGCCAGCAAGTCGGCCAGGGAATGGGGTTCAGAGAAGCTCAGTGCTGACAAAGTTTCCAGGTTGACCACATGAATCTGGTCAAAACGCAAACGGCGGTCGAGAAAGGCCGCTACCGCCACCTCGTTGGCGGCATTGAGCACCGCCGTTGTGCCCGGCGTGGCGCGCAGGCTGTCCCAGGCCAGGGCCAGACCGGGGAATCGGCTGGCGTCTGGCGCTTCAAACGTCATGGCCACCAGTCGGTGAAAGTCCAGGCGCTCGGCACCGCTCTCGATCCGCTCTGGCCACGACAGGCCGTAGGCAATGGGCACGCGCATGTCGGGCGTGCCCATTTGCGCCACCACCGACGCGTCGCGGTACAGCACCATGGAGTGCACCACGCTTTGTGGGTGGATCACCACCTCGATCTGCTCGGGTGCGACGTTGAACAGGTAACGCGCCTCGATCACCTCGAGCGCCTTGTTCATCATGGTGGCCGAGTCGACCGAAATCTTGCGCCCCATCACCCAGTTGGGGTGGGCCACGGCTTCTTCGGGCGTGACGTTGTGCAGCGTGGCCGGGTCGCGGGTGCGAAACGGGCCGCCGGAGGCGGTCAGGATGATGCGGTCGATGCGCTGGGCCCAGGTGGCCGGGTCGTCGGGCAGCGACTGGAACACGGCGGAATGCTCGCTGTCGATGGGCAACAGCACCGCGCCGCCTTCGCGCACGGCGGCCATGAACAGCTCACCGCCCACCACCAGGGCTTCCTTGTTGGCCAGCAGCAGCCGCTTGCCGGCGCGCGCGGCGGCAATGCAAGGGGCCAGGCCGGCCGCACCCACGATGGCGGCCATCACCGCGTCCACGTCCTCATGAGCGGCCACCCATTCCAGATCGGACGCTGAGGACAACACGCGTGTGGCCGAGCCGTGGGACGCGAGCCGCTGCGCCAAGTCGGCCGCGCGGGTGGCGTCAACCATCACAGCGAAGCGGGGCTGGAAACGCAGGCACTGTTGCAGCAATTCATCAACACGCGACGCAGCGGTGAGGGCAAAGACCTCAAAGCGCTCCGGGTGGCGCGCCACCACGTCCAGCGTGCTGGTGCCAATCGAACCGGTGGAGCCCAGGATGGCCAGTCGTTGTTTCATCGGGAAAGCAGGGAGTACAGCATCAAGGCCAGGGGCAAGGTGGGCAACAAGGCGTCCACACGGTCGAGCACGCCGCCGTGGCCGGGCAGCAGGCCGCTGCTGTCCTTGGCGCCCGCGCTGCGTTTGATCAGCGATTCGACCAGGTCACCCACCACACTCATGCCGGCCAGCCCCAGCGCCACCAGCAGCAGCAGCGGCCAACCGGCGCCCGCCAGCAAGGTGTAGAGGCTCGGCACGGTGGCGCCAAAGTGGGCATCGGCCCAGACCCAGGCCACCGCCAGGGCGACCACGCCGAACATGCCGCCCATCACGCCTTCCCAACTTTTGCCGGGGCTGATGGACGGTGCCAGCTTGCGCGCCACCAGGCGGGTACCAAAAGCGCGGCCGGCGAAGTAGGCAAAGATGTCGGCCACCCAGACCAGCACCAGCGCCGACAGCAGGAAATTGATGCCGATGACACGCGCCTGCGCCACCGCCAGCCAGGTGAGCCACAGCGCGAGCACACCGCCCACGATGCGCAGCGGCGCAGCAATCTGAGGCCAGCCTGGCACACCGGCGCGCAGCAGCCAGGCGCCACACAGCACCCAGGCCACACCCGCAGGCAACCACACCACGGACTGCGGGTCCCTGTGCCAGCCCAGGGCCCAGCTGGCCACGCAGACGGCCAGCGTCACGCCGCCCAGCACAACGGACGCGCCCTGCCCCAGTCCATTGAGCCGGCCCCACTCCCAGCCACCGGCGGCAATGAACACCAGCATCAGCACGATGAAAGCGCGCGGATCGCTGTGGAACAGCGCCGGCAGCAGAACCGCCAGCAACAGCAGGGCGGTGATCACGCGTTGCTTGAGCATGGGGCGGCCGGTTGGGGGAGACCGCCGCTCAGGCCGCGGCGGTGTGGCGCGCGTCCTGCGCCACCTGGGCCGAGGTCTTGCCGAAGCGGCGCTCGCGCGCGGCAAAGGCGGCCAGTGCTTCGTCCAGGTGGACGGCGTCGAAGTCGGGCCACAGCACGTCGCTGAAATGCATTTCGGTGTAGGCCAGCTGCCAAAGCAGGAAGTTGCTGATGCGCAGCTCGCCACCGGTGCGGATCAGCAGGTCGGGGTCGGCCACATGGGCCAGGGCCAGGTTCTCCGACAGCCGCTCGGGCGTGATCTCGTCGCCCCGGCCCGCCACGCGTGCCGCCGCCTGGGCAATGTCCCAGCGGCCACCGTAGTTGAAGCAGATGTTGAGCACCAGATCCCGGTTCTGGGTGGTCTCGCGCTGGGCCTGGTCAAAACCCTGGCAGACCTTGTCGGACAGGCCGCGGCGGTCGCCCACAAAATGCAGCTGCACACCGTTGGTCTTGAGCGAGGGCACTTCGCGCGCCAGCGCCCCGGCCAGCAGCTCCATCAGGCCCGACACCTCGTCGGCCGGCCGCGCCCAGTTCTCGGACGAGAAGGCGAACACGGTCAACACGCCGACACCCCGGTCCAGGCACAGCCGGATGCAGCGGCGCAAGGCCTCCAGCCCCTGACGGTGCCCGGCCACGCGCGGCAGAAAGCGCTTGTTGGCCCAGCGGCCGTTGCCATCCATGACGATGGCGATGTGGTGGGGTGTCATAGGTGGCAGGCGTTCAGGCAAGGGTCAAACAGCGAGGATGTCCTGCTCTTTGCTCGACACCAGGTGGTCGATTTCGACGATGCGCTTGTCGGTGGCCTTCTGGATGTCGGCTTCGGCACGCTTCTGGTCGTCTTCCGAGGCCAGCTTGTCCTTGACCAGCTTCTTGACCGCTTCGTTGGCGTCGCGGCGCAGGTTGCGCACGGCGATCTTGGCGTTCTCGCCTTCGTTGCGCACCACCTTGGTCAGCTCCTTGCGGCGCTCTTCGCTCATGGGCGGCATGGGCACGCGGATCAGGTCGCCCTGGCTGGACGGGTTCAGGCCCAGGTCGGACTCGCGAATGGCTTTCTCGATCTTGGCGCCCATGCCCTTTTCCCACGGCGCCACGCCGATGGTGCGGGCGTCGATCAGGGTCAGGTTGGCCACCTGCGACAGCGGCACCATGGAGCCGTAGTAGTCCACGTGCACGGTGTCGAGCAGCTGCGGGTTGGCGCGGCCGGTGCGCACACGGCTCAAGGCGTTCTTGAACGCCTCGATGGACTGCTGCATCTTGTGGTCGGTGTTTTTCTTGATTTCGTCAATCGTCATGGCTCATCCTCTCACGTTGCTTCAGGAACGGCGTGGGCCTCAGACGTGCACCAGCGTGCCTTCGTCTTCGCCCATCACCACACGGCGCAGGGCGCCGTGCTTGAAAATGCTGAACACCTTCACCGGCAGCTTCTGGTCGCGGCACAACGCAAAGGCGGTGGCGTCCATCACCTGCAGGTTCTTGCCCATGGCCTCGTCGAAACTGATGGAGGTGTAACGGGTGGCCGTCGGGTCCTTGTTGGGGTCGGCCGAATACACACCATCGACCTTGGTGGCCTTGAGCACGATCTCGGCGCCAATTTCGGCGCCACGCAAGGCGGCGGCGGTGTCGGTGGTGAAAAACGGGTTGCCGGTACCGGCGGCAAAAATCACCACCTTGCCTTCTTCGAGGTACTGCAACGCCTTGGGCCGCACATAGGGCTCGACCACCTGCTCGATGGAGATGGCGGACATCACGCGCGCCACCAGGCCGGCCTTGTCCATGGTGTCGGCCAGCGCCAGCGAGTTCATCACCGTGGCCAACATGCCCATGTAGTCGGCCGTGGCACGGTCCATGCCGACCGAGCCGCCCGCCACACCGCGGAAAATGTTGCCGCCGCCGATCACCACGGCCACCTGCACACCCAGACGCGTCACCTCGGCAATCTCTTCGACCATGCGAACGATGGTGGCGCGGTTGATGCCGAAGGCATCGTCGCCCATCAGGGCCTCGCCCGACAATTTCAAGAGAATGCGCTTGTGTGCTGGCATGTACAACCTTTGGGTTTCAAGAGATATTGGAATCCTGCGGTGCCCGTGGAGTGTATCGCCGCCGCCCGGCGTCGGCCGGCGTGCGCCTCCCATGAACACGCGAAAAAAAGGCGGGCCCCGTCAACGACGGGCCCGCCTTTTCGGGGCATGGATCAGGCGCCCTTGGCAGCGGCCACCTGTGCAGCCACTTCGGCGGCGAAGTCGTCGACCTTCTTCTCAATGCCTTCACCCACCACGTACAGGGTGAAACCCTTGACGGTGGTGTTGGTGGACTTGAGGTACTGGCCCACGGTCTGCTTGCCGTCGGCGGCCTTCACGAAGACCTGGTCGAGCAGCGAGACTTCTTTCAGGTACTTCTGCACAGCGCCTTCGATGCGCTTGGTCACGATTTCAGCGCTTTGTGCGGGCTTGCCGGCAGCGACCAACTCCTTGTTGGCCTCGTCCGCCTTGCCGGTGGCAACGGCGCGCTCTTTTTCGATCAGGTCGGCCGGCACGTCGGCGCTGGACAGCGACACCGGCTTCATGGCGGCGATGTGCATGGCGGTGTCCTTGGCGGCGGTCTCGCTGCCTTCAAACTCCACCACCACGCCGATGCGCGTGCCGTGCAGGTAACCGGCCAGCTGGGCGCCGGCGCTGTACTGCTTGAAGCGGCGGAAGCTCATGTTCTCGCCGATCTTGCCGATCAAGCCCTTGCGCACGTCTTCCAGCGTGGGGCCAAAGCTGTCTTGCGCGTAGGGCAGCGCGCCCAGGGCTTCGACGGAAGCCGGGTTGTGCTCGGCCACCAGCTTGGCGGCGGCATTGGCCAGGGCCAGGAAGCTGTCGTTCTTGGTGACGAAGTCGGTTTCGCAGTTGACTTCGATCAGGCCGCCGGTGCTGCCGTTGATGAAGCTGGCAACCACGCCTTCGGCGGTCACGCGGCTGGCGGCCTTGCCGGCCTTGGTGCCCAGCTTGACGCGCAGCAGCTCTTCGGCCTTGGCCATGTCGCCATCGGCCTCGGTCAGCGCCTTCTTGCACTCCATCATCGGGGCGTCGGTCTTGGCGCGCAGTTCAGCAACCATGCTTGCGGTGATAGCCATCTTGGTGTTCTCCATCGGCCCACTTGGGCCAGTACAAATATTGAAGGGGGAATGTGGCAGGCCGGTTGCGAAAAAGGGGCCACAAGAGCCCCTTTGAACCAGCCCGAGGCCGATTGCAGCCGATCAGGCGGAAGCTTCTTCCTTGACTTCCACGAACTCGTCGCTGCCAGCGGCCACGGCCTTGACCACGTCGTTCACGGCGTTGGCGCGGCCTTCGAGGATGGCGTCGGCGATGCCACGGGCGTACAGCGCCACGGCCTTGGCCGAGTCGTCGTTGCCGGGGATCACGTAGTCGATGCCCACGGGCGAGTGATTGGTGTCAACCACGCCGACCAGCGGAATGCCCAGCTTTTGAGCTTCCTGCACGGCAATCTTGTGGAAACCGACGTCGATCACGAAGATCGCGTCCGGCAGGGCGGTCATGTCCTGAATGCCGCCGATGTCTTTTTCCAGCTTCTCCATTTCGCGGGCGAACATGAGCTGTTCTTTTTTGCTCATGCTGTCCAGACCGGTTTCCTGCTGGGCCTGCATTTCCTTCAGGCGCTTGATGGAGGTCTTGACGGTCTGGAAGTTGGTCAGCATGCCGCCCAGCCAGCGCTGGTCCACAAAAGGCACGCCGGCACGGCGGGCTTCCTGGGCCACGATGTCGCGCGACTGGCGCTTGGTGCCCACCATCAGGATGGTGCCGCGGTTGGCGGACAGCTGGCGCACGAACTTGGCAGCCTCTTCGAACAGGGGCAGCGTCTTCTCGAGGTTGACGATGTGGATCTTGTTGCGATGGCCGAAGATGTACGGCGCCATCTTGGGGTTCCAGAAGCGGGTTTGGTGACCAAAGTGGACACCGGCTTCCAGCATTTCGCGCATGGAGATAGACATAGGATTTCTTTCCAGAGGTTGTGACTGAAACCGGCCCCGATCTCTGCTCATCTGAACAAGAGACACCCGGTTGGGCCGGCTTGCGATTTGTTTTTCCAACGGCTCACGCCATCAGCAAAACCCAAGGAGTATAGCAGGCCAGACGGGTTTGCTGCAACGCAACAGTTTGGCGCCAATACCCACCTGCGGGCCGAATGCGGGCGCTGGCTCGCACACAATGCTGACATGAACCCCGCCTTGACCGACCTTCACGCCACGCGCGACGCCCTGCGCTGTGGCACGCTCAGCGCCGCCGGCTGCCTGGACACCGCTTTGGCACGCGCCCAGGCCCCGGCCTGCCAACATGCCTGGGTGTTGCCCCCTGACGCGGCAGAGGCCCGCAGCCAACTGCAGGCGCTTGAACGGCGCCACGGCCAGCACCTCCCCAACACGCCGCTGGCAGGCCTCGCGGTGTCGGTCAAAGACCTGTTTGACGTGGCGGGCCAGGTCACCACCGCCGGTTCACGCGTGCTCGGCCCGGATGGCGTCAACCGCCCTGCCGCCACGGCAGATGCGCCGGCCGTGGCCCGGCTGCGAGCGGCGGGCGCCGTGATATTTGGCCGCACCCAAATGAGCGAATTCGCCTTTTCGGGGGTGGGCGTCAACCCGCACCACGGCACGCCCCGCAACCCCTGCGATGCCGGCACGCACCGCATCCCCGGTGGCTCGTCGTCGGGCGGTGCGGTCACGGTGGCCGCCGGCGCCGCCTGGGCCGCGCTGGGCAGCGACACCGGCGGCTCCATCCGCATTCCGGCCGCGTTGTGTGGCATCGTCGGCTTCAAGAGCAGCGCCCAGCTGGTGCCCGCCGAAGGGGCGTTTCCGCTTTCGACCACGCTGGACACGGTGGCCGCCATGACGCTGAGCGTGCGCGATGCCATGCTGTTGCACGAGGTGCTGGCCGCGCGCAGCGTGGTGCGCAGCCCGGCCACCCTGCGCGATTGCCGCCTGGCCGTGCCACAACACACCGTGCTCGATGGCCTGGACGCGACCGTGGCGCGCGCCTTCGAGCATTCGCTCAGCCGCCTGTCCGCTGCGGGCGCGCACATCGTTGACATCCCGCTGCCCGAACTCGGCGAGGCGGCCGACATGCAGTCCCGCTGCACCTTCCCGGCCGCCGAGGCCTTCAGCCAGCACCGCGCGTGGCTTGAGCCGCACGGCAGCCTGTACGACCCCCGCGTGCTGGCCCGCATCACGCGGGGTGGCAGCATGCTGGCCGGCGACTACATCGACCTGCAGCGTGCGCGTGCCGACTGGATGCGCCGCGTCAACCGCGCCATCGCCTCGTTCGACGCCCTGCTTTCGCCCACCGTGCCCATGGTGGCGCCGCCCCTGGCCGACGTGGCCCCCGGGGCCGAGCGCGACGAGGCCTTTTTTGCCGTCAACGCGCGCCTGCTGCGCAACACCGCTTTGGGCAACCTGCTCGATGGCTGTGGCCTGTCCCTGCCCTGCCAGCGCGGCGATGAGCTGCCCGTGGGCCTGATGCTGTGGCACGGCAACGGCCGCGACGACGGCGTGCTGCACGCGGCCCAGCTGGCCGAACGCGCCCTGGAGGCCACATGAAGGTCGCCGTCATCGGGGCCGGCATCATCGGCGTGACCACGGCCTACGAGCTGGCGCGCGACGGCCACGAGGTCGCGGTGTTCGAACGCCGCGCCGCCGCCGCCGAGGAAACCAGTTTTGCCAACGCCGGCATCGTGGCGCCGGGCTACGTCACACCCTGGGCCGCGCCGGGCATGCCACAAAAAGTGTTCAAGCACCTGTTCAGCGCCCACGGACCGGTCAAGCTGGCCTGGCCTTTGAGCGCCCGCGACCTGGCCTGGATGTGGCGCTGGTGGCGCGCCTGCGACGCCAACACCTACATGGCCACCCGCTGCCAGCTGCAGCAGCTGGCCTTCTACAGCCGCGAACGCCTGCACCACCTCACGCGCGACCTGCAGTTGCAGTACGACCGCAGCGAGGGCTTCATGGTGCTGCTGCGCGACGCGCAGGACAGCGCCATGGTGCAGCCGGGCCTGCAGGTGCTCCGCGAGCTGGGCATCGCCTTCCACGAGGTGCCCGGCCACGTGGCGCGGGTGGTGGAGCCGGCCCTCAACCCCGACACGCCGCTGGCGGGCGCCGTGCATGTGCCCGGCGACGAGGTGGGCAACTGCCGCCAGTTCGCCTTGCAGTTGAAAGACGAAGCGCAGGCGCTGGGTTGCCACTTTGAATTTGGCACCGAGGTCACGCGCATCGAGGCGCAACCCAGCCGCGTGTGGGTGCGCCCGCGCCAAGGCGAAGGCCCAGCCGAAGCGCAGGCCTTCGACGCCATCGTGTTGAGCGCTGGCGTGCACAGCGCGGTGCTGGCGCGACCCCTGGGCGTGCACATTCCCCTGACCGCTGTCTACGGCCACTCCATCAGCATGGCGGTGCGCGAAGACATGGACGCCCCGGTGTCGGCCGTGATGGACGAGCGCTACAAGGTCGCCATCTCGCGGCTGGGCCAGCGCGTGCGGGTGGCCGGCGGCGCCGAGATCGGCGGCCGGGTGGACCGCCACGGCAAACGTGCCTTCGACACCCTGCACAAGGTCTTGTACGACTGGTTCCCCGGCTCGGCCCGCCACGGCCGCACCGGCGGCCAGATGCAGACCTGGAAAGGCGCCCGCCCGATGTTGCCCGACGGCCCGCCGCTGGTGGGCGCCAGCACGGTGCCGGGCCTGTGGCTGAACCTGGGCCACGGCTCCAGCGGCTGGGCCCTGAGCTGCGGCAGCGCACGCGTGTTGGCCGACCAGCTGGGGGGCCGCGACCCTGGCCTGGACGCTGCGGCGCTCTCACCCACGCGCCTGACGGCCTGAGTTCACATGATCCAGCGCATCACCCCCGACCGCGCCTGGCCCCTGTTCAGCGCGGCCAGCACGCGGGCGCTGGAAGCCCAAAACCTGGCCGCGCTGCCGCCCCACACCCTGATGGCGCGCGCCGGCCTGGCCGTGGCGCAATGGGCGCGCGCGTTGTACCCGCACGCCCGCCACCTGTGGGTGGCCTGCGGCCCCGGCAACAACGGTGGCGACGGCCTCATCGCCGCCTGCCATCTGGCGCAGTGGGCTCAGGCTTCGGGCGCACGCGTGTCGGTGAGCTGGCTGGGCGACCCGGCGCGCTTGCCAACCGATGCCGCCTGGGCGCTGGCAACAGCGCGCAACGCCGGGCTGAACTGGGTGGATGGCCCACCGCCCGACACCGATTGCGCCATCGATGCCCTGCTGGGGCTGGGCGGGCGCACCGGCGGCGCCCCCTTGCCTTGGCTTGCCGCCCTGAGCAACGCACCCTACCCCGTGTTGTGTGTGGACTTGCCCAGCGGCCTGCACCCCGACACCGGCACCATAACCCCACCCACACCGCCCCGTGGCCCGCGCCACACCCTGAGCCTGCTGACGCTCAAGCCCGGCCTGTTCACCGCCCACGGCCGCGACGCCGCCGGCGAGGTGTGGCTGGACGACCTCGGCTGCGCCACCACCGACGCGCCCGACGCCTGGCTGGGCACCACGGCACCCACAAGCCCTCGCCCGCACAGCAGCCACAAGGGCAGCCACGGCGACGTGCTGGTGCTCGGCGGCCAGGGATTGCAGGTCCATGGCGCCGGCATGACGGGTGCGGCCGTGCTGGCCGCGCGCGCGGCGCTGCACGGCGGTGCCGGCCGCGTCTACCTGGTGCCGCTGGACGCGACAGACGCACCCTCACTGGCCTGGGACACCGACGCCCCCGAACTGATGGTGCGCGCCACCACCCAACTCACGCCCGAATGGCTGGAGAACAGCACCGTCGTCTGCGGCTGTGGCGGTGGCGAAGCGGTGGCCCCCTGGCTGCCCCTGGTGATCGCCCACAGCCGCGTGCTGGTGCTGGACGCCGACGCGCTCAACCACTTGGCCGCCTCGCCTGAGCTTCAAGCCGCGCTGCGCCTACGCGCCCAGACCCGCGGCACGGGCACCACCGCCATCACCCCGCACCCGCTGGAAGCGGCGCGGTTGCTGGGTTTGAACACCCAGGACGTGCAGGCCGACCGGCTGGCCTGCGCGCAACAGCTGGCACAACAACTGAACGTGATCTGTGTGCTCAAGGGTTCGGGCAGCGTGGTGGCCGCGCCGGGCCACACGCCGGTCATCAACCCCACGGGCAACGCACGCCTGGCCACCGCCGGCACGGGCGACGTGCTGGCCGGCCTGCTGGGCGCCGGCCTGGCCGCCGCACCACAAGACGCGTTCGCCGCCACCTGCGCGGCCGTGTACCGGCACGGGCAGGTGGCAGACGATTGGGACAGCGACCGCGACGGCACGCTGACCGCCAACGGTCTGGTGCGCCGCCTGAGACGTTGACGGGGACGGCGCTGATCAGCCCAGCACGAGCAGGCCGACCTGCATGAGCAGGATCAGCACCAGCACCGACAGGTCCACACCACCGATCAGCGGCAGCACGCGGCGAATCGGCGCCAGCAAGGGCTCCACCAAACGGGCCATCATGTGCCCGACCGCCGCCTGTGGCTGCACCCACGAGAGGATGGCGTACACAAACGCCAGCAGCATGATGAGCTGAATGGCCGAGCGCAGCAGCATCTTCAGGGCCACCAGTGGTATGCCCACCAGCCCCATCAAAGCCGACAAGCCACCGACCAGCGCCAGCACCGCGGCCGCGTACAACAGAGACAGCAACACCGCCGCCAGCAGGCTGCCCATGTCCATGTCGTGCTGCGCCAGGCGGCGCGGCAGCACACGGCGCAAGGGCCCCACCAGCCAGTTGGTCAGCGCCATCACAAAGGGGCCGGGTTGCTGAGTCATGCGGATGCGCCGGGTGTTCATCCAGGCGCGCAACAGACAGGCCGCGATCAGCGCAAAAAACAGCGTGTCAAGCAGGAACAGCAGCACCGACATGTCAACGCGGCCCCTTGCGCGACGACGGCGCGCCACCCCGACCGCCACTGCCACCGCCGCTGCGACCCGAGCGTTTGCCGGCGGTGCGCGGTGCACCGCCCTTGTCGGCGCGCTCGCGGGGGGCACCCTTGGGCGCGGCAGCACCCTGGCGCGCTTCAGCGCCGGCAGACGCCGAGCGCTTGCGCGACGCGCCCGCACCACCGCTCTCGCCGCCCGCCTTGTCGCGCATGGCGCGGGCCAGCAATTCGTCGCCCTCGTTCACCAGGCGGAAATCGATGCGCCGGCCGTCCAGATCGACCCGACTGACCTGCACCTGCACCCGCGAGCCCAGGTGGTAGCGTATGCCCGTGCGTTCGCCGCGCAGCTCCTGGCGCGCCTCGTCAAAGCGGAAGTACTCGCCGCCCAGTTCGGTGATGTGGACCAGGCCTTCGACGTACATCGCGTCCAGCGTGACGAACAGCCCGAAGCCGGTGACGGCCGTGACCACACCGCTGAACTCCTCGCCCAGGTGCTCGCGCATGTACTTGCACTTGAGCCAGGCCTCGACATCGCGGCTGGCCTCGTCGGCGCGGCGCTCGTTGGCGCTGCAGTGCAGGCCAGCGGCCTGCCAGGCCAGGGTGTCGGCCGAGGGTTTGGCGCGCGGCTGGTCGGTGGGCGGCGCGGCGCGCGCGGCCAGGCGTTTGCTCAGTTTGGCGTGCGCCTCGCCCGGCGTGGGCAGGCTGGGCAGCTGGTAGCGTTTGCCACCCAGAATGGCCTTGATCACCCGGTGCACCAGCAGGTCGGGGTAGCGCCGGATGGGGCTGGTGAAGTGGGTGTAGGCCTCAAACGCCAGGCCAAAGTGGCCGTTGTTGCTGGGCGTGTAAATGGCCTGCTGCATGGAGCGCAGCAACATGGTGTGGATCTGCTGCGCCTCGGGCCGCTCCTTGGTGGCGTTGGCGATGTGCTGGAACTCGCCCGGCACCGGGTTGTCGCTCAGGGTATGGGGCACGCCCATGGCCTTGAGGTAATTGCGCAGGGTTTCCTGCTTCTCGGGCGTGGGGCCTTCGTGCACGCGGAACAGACCGGGCTGTTTGCCCTGGGCAATGAACTCGGCGCTGCAGACGTTGGCCGCCAGCATGGCCTCCTCGATCAGCTTGTGGGCGTCGTTGCGGGTGCGTGGCACGATTTTTTCGATGCGGCCCGACTCGTCACAAACGATCTGCGTCTCGGTGGTCTCGAAATCGACCGCACCCCGCGCGTTGCGCGCCGTCAGCAGGGCGCGGTACACATCGTGCAGGTTCAGCAGGTAGGGCACCAGCGGCTTGCGGTTCTGCGCCTCGGGGCCACGCGTGTTCTGCAAAATGGCCGCCACCTCGTTGTAGGTGAAGCGGGCATGGCTGTGCATCACCGCAGGGAAAAACTGGTAGGCGTGGATCTCGCCCTTGGCGTTGATCAGCATGTCGCAGACCATGCACAGGCGGTCCACGTCGGGGTTGAGCGAGCACAGGCCGTTGGACAGCTTTTCGGGCAGCATGGGAATCACACGGCGCGGGAAGTACACGCTGGTCGCGCGGTCGTAAGCGTCCACGTCGATGGCGCTGCCGGTCTCCACGTAGTGGCTCACGTCGGCAATGGCCACCAGCAGGCGCCAGCCCTTGCCACGGCCCACCTTGGCGGGTTCGCAGTACACCGCGTCGTCGAAGTCGCGGGCGTCTTCGCCGTCGATGGTGACCAGGGGCACATCGGTCAGGTCGATGCGGCCTTTTTTATCGGACGCACGCACCTTGTCGGGCAAGGCGCGGGCCTGGGCGGTGGCCGCGTCGGAAAACTGGTGCGGCACGCCGTACTTGCGCACCGCGATCTCGATTTCCATGCCGGGGTCGTCGATCTCGCCCAGCACCTCTTTCACGCGCCCAACGGGCTGGCCGTACAGCGCGGGCGGCTCGGTCAGTTCGACCACCACCACCTGCCCAGGCTTGGCCGAACCGGTGGCGCTTTTGGGGATCAGCACGTCCTGACCGTAGCGCTTGTCTTCCGGCGCCACCAGCCATATGCCACTCTCCTGCAGCAGGCGGCCAATCAGTGGTGCGCTGGAGCGCTCGATGATTTCGGTCACGCGCCCCTCTGGGCGGCCCTTGCGGTCGTAGCGCACCACGCGGACCTTGACGCGGTCCTTGTGCAGCACCGCGCGCATTTCGTTGGAGGGGAGGTAGATGTCGGGCTGGCCGTCATCGCGGGCCACAAAGCCGTGGCCGTCGCGGTGACCAGAGACGGTGCCTTCGATTTCGGCCAGCAAATGGTTTTGATTTTTTTCGTTCACGTATTTTGAGACTCGTTTTTATTGGTGTTATACTAGTCGTTTCCTGAGATGCCCAGGTGGCGGAATTGGTAGACGCACTAGTTTCAGGTACTAGCGCCGAGAGGCGTGGAGGTTCGAGTCCTCTCTTGGGCACCATCATAAAGTTGAAAGGTCTGCAAACTTGTGTTGCAGGCCTTTTTTCTTTTACGCCCTGCACAGCGCTGCCGACAGAGCGACAAACTGCCAGGCCCAGCCCGCAAACCCTGGCCGCCGACCCGGAAGCGCCCAAATCCCGGTGTATACTGCTGGCTTCCTGAGATGCCCAGGTGGCGGAATTGGTAGACGCACTAGTTTCAGGTACTAGCGCTGCGAGGCGTGGAGGTTCGAGTCCTCTCTTGGGCACCAAACATTCAAAAGGCCTGCGATGTCACCATCGCAGGCCTTTTTCATTGGCCTCAAGCCTGAGGCCAAGCCGTCAGATCGGCATGGCCACCAGATCGTGCCCTTCGGCAGCCACCACACGCGCCTTTGTGAATTCGCCGACCTTCAAGGTCTTGCTGATCTTCTGTGGCGGCAACAGGCGCACGGTGCCGTCGATTTCGGGCGCATCGGCGTAGCTGCGGCCCACACCGCCCTTCTTGCCCATGCCCGGCGCGGCGTCCACCAGCACCTGCATGGTGGCACCCACGCGGCGCTGCAAGCGCTCGGCCGACACGGCTTCGGCCACCGCCATGAAACGGGCGCGGCGTTCTTCGCGCAGCGCATCGGGCACCGGGTTGGCCAGCTCGTTGGCGGCCGCACCCGTCACCGGCGAATAGGCAAAACAGCCGGCGCGGTCGATCTGCGCTTCGCGCACGAAGTCGAGCAAGTGGGCAAACTCTTCCTCGGTCTCGCCAGGAAAGCCGGCGATGAAGGTGCTGCGCACCACGAGCTCGGGACAGACCTCACGCCATTTCTGGATGCGCTCGAGGTTGCGCTCGCCACTGGCCGGTCGCTTCATGCGGCGCAGCACGTCGGGGTGGCTGTGCTGCAGCGGCACGTCCAGATACGGCAACACCAGGCCTTCGGCCATCAGCGGCAGCACCTCATCCACGTGCGGGTAGGGATAGACGTAGTGCAGGCGCACCCAGGCGCCAAAACCCTTGGCCAGTTCGCCCAGTTCGCGCACCAGGTCAAACATGCGCGTCTTGACCGGTTTGCCGTCCCAGAAGCCGGTGCGGTATTTCACATCGACCCCGTAGGCCGAGGTGTCCTGGCTCACGACCAGCAACTCCTTGACGCCGGCCTCGAACAGCTTGCGCGCCTCGGTCAACACGTCGCCAATCGGGCGGCTGACGAGGTCCCCGCGCATGGACGGGATGATGCAGAAGGTGCAGCGGTGGTTGCAGCCTTCGCTGATCTTGAGGTAGGCGTAGTGGCGCGGCGTGAGCTTGATGCCCTGGGCTGGGACCAAATCCACAAACGGATCGTGCGGCTTGGGCAGGTGCTTGTGCACCGCCTCCATCACCTCGTGCGTGGCGTGCGGGCCGGTGACGGCCAACACCGACGGGTGGATGTTCTGCACCATGTTGCCGCCGCCCTCGCCCTGGCGCGCGCCCAGGCAGCCAGTCACGATGACGCGGCCGTTCTCGGCCAGGGCCTCGCCAATGGTGTCCAGGCTTTCCTTGACGGCGTCGTCGATGAAGCCGCAGGTGTTGACGATCACCAGGTCGGCACCGTCAAAGGTCTTGCTGGTCTGGTAGCCCTCGGCGCTGAGTTGCGTGAGGATGAGTTCGGAGTCGGTGAGTGCCTTGGGGCAACCCAGCGAAACAAAGCCGACCTTGGGTGCGGCGGTGGAGGCGGGAGCGTTCATAGCCCCCGATTGTCTCAGGTCGCGCGGTTCAGCGCTTGAGCCCCATGGCCGCCAGCATCTGCTCGCTGTTGCGCTGCAGCTGCTCCTGCATCTGCACAAAGGCGCTCTTGGACTGCTCCATGTAGGTGCCCATCATGCCCTGCATCATGGGCGACTGCACATTCAGGAACTGCTGCATCAGGTCGGGCGACAAGACCTTGGACTGGTCCGTCATCTTCTTCTGCAGGTCCATGAAGATCTGGACGTTTTTCTCCAGATAGGAGCCCATGAAATCCTGCATGGCGTGGCCATAGAAGCGGATGATGTTGGCCAGCACCTGTTCGGTGAAGATGGGCACGCCGGCGGTTTCCTCTTCCAGAATCACCTGCAGCAGGATGCTGCGCGTGAGGTCTTCGTTGGTCTTGGCGTCGCGCACCACAAAACGCTCGTCGTCCATCACCAGTTGCTTGATCTCGGCCAGCGTGATGTAGGCCGACGTGTCGGTGTCGTACAGACGCCGGTTGGGGTACTTCTTGATCACCCGAACGCCGTTCGGGCGGGCGGCCTGGGGGTCGGCCTTGGATTTCTGCACTGGGTCGGCTCCTGTGGAATGAGCGGTCGCCGCGCGAACGCGACCACCGTAAAAAGACATTTTAGAAACCGCCGTGTGCGGTGCAGCATGGGTTTACCCTGAAGCCGCTCTGGCCCACGTTATGCTTTTCAACACGCGGTGGCCACGCCAGTATGTACCCGGCCATTGTTTCACACAGGAAAACCACGCATGACATGGGCAATGAGTTGGGATGAGTGGGCCGCACACGACGCGTGCAGCCTGGCCGAGCGGGTGCGCACAGGCGACCTCAGCGCCACCGAGGTGGCGCAGCAGGCGGCAGCCGCCATCGCCCAGACCAACCCGGCGCTGGACGCGGTGCTGGAGGTGTTTGACGACGTGGTGGAAGACCCGCTGCGCGACGGCCTCAACCCCAACGGCCCCCTGGCCGGCGTGCCCTTCCTCATGAAAGATTTGGGCCCCACGCTCAAGGGCCGGCTGCAGGAGCAGGGCTCGCTGTTCATGCGCGGCAACCGCCCCACACAAGACGCCTGGCTGACCGGCCAGATGCGCCGCGCCGGCATCAACCTGATGGGCCGCAGCACCACACCCGAATTCGGCGTCTGCAGCTCGGCCGAAAACCCGGCCGTCTGCGTCACCCGCAACCCCTGGAACACCGACTTCACGACCTGCGGCTCGTCGGCCGGCACGGCGGCCATGGTGGCGGCCGGCGCGGTGCCGCTGTCGCACGCCACCGACGGCGGTGGCTCCATCCGCATCCCCGCCGGCTTCAACGGCAACATCGGCCTGAAAGCCTCGCGCGGCGTGTTCTCGATCGCGCCCCACCTGTCCGACATCAGCGGTTACGTGTCCACCCAGGGCTGCCAGAGCCGCACGGTGCGCGACACCGCCGCCTTTGTGGACGCCTGCCGGGGCGGTGCGCCAGGCGAGTTCATGCCCTACTGGAGCCCGGCTGAGCCCTACACCACCCTGATCCAGAAGGACCCCGGCCGCCTGCGCATCGCGCTGTCGCACGAATGGGGCGACTACCGCGCCACACCACACATCGTGGCCGAGCTCGAACGCGCCGGCCGCTTTCTGGAGGGCCTGGGGCACCACGTGGCATGGGCGCTGCCGCAGACCGACCTGCGCGCGGCCTTCGCCGCCCAGACCACCTGCTACATCAGCAACTTCGCCCAGGTCATCAACGGGCTGCTGGCGTCGCGCGGGCTGGCGCGGCCACCGGCCGATCTGATCGAGCCCATCAACATCCGCATCTGGGAGGCCGGCAAGGACATGTCCTACACCGAGCGCTACCAGATGCAGGCGGTGTTCAACCACACGGCACGCGCCTTTGGTGCGTTTTTCGAAGACTGGGACATCATGCTGACCCCTATCACCGCGTTGCCGACGCCGCGCGTGGGCACGACCGATTACCTGACGATCAGCGACAACCCGGATGTGATGGACTGGTTCGGCCACCTGTGGCAATTTTTCGCCTACACCCCACTGTCCAACCTGTGTGGCATCCCGGCCATCTCCTTGCCCATGGCCCGCCAGGAGAACGGCCTGCCCTTTGGCATACAGGCCCAGGCGAAGCAGGCCAACGACGGCTTGTTGCTGCAGCTGGCGGCGCAAATCGAGCGCGCTATGGGCGGCAAGTGGAACGACGGTCGGCGACCGGCGGTGCACGTCACCCAGCCCAACGCCTGAAGGCAGGCCGGGCTCAGGGCTTGAAGTAGAAGTCGCCGATGGCTTGGTCGTACAGCGCCGGGGTCTGCTCATGCCCCACCGTGCGCGCCAGCCGCACCACCTCGTTGCGCACGTTGCGCAGCACGCGGTCGACCGGCAACTGCGGCGTGAGCATCTCGCGCAACAACACACGGGTGAACAGGCCGTTTTTTTCCGGGTCCTGCGCACCCAGGCGGTCCAGCGCCTGCTGGCCCGAACCGGCGGAGTAAATGATCATCTGCCCGGTCGCGGCCTGAGTGGGCGCCAGGCCACGCCCACCCAGGGCCCGTGTCTGGGTGCGGAAGGGGTTGTCGCGGCAGGCGTCGATCACCGCCAATGAAAAGCGCACCTTGCGCTCGTGCATGTCGTCGAGCACGCGTTGCAGCTGGATGGAGTCGTCGCGCACCTGCTCCTCGTTGTCGCCCCGGATGTCGATCGGCAAAAGGAAATTGGTGTTGCCCAACTGCACGCCGTGACCGGCATAGAAGAACACCACCTCGTCACCGCCCTGCAACTGCTGGCGGAAATCGCGCAGCGCCTGCTTGAAGGCCTTCTCGTTGAGGTTGAGGTGGGTGGCCACCTGAAAACCCACCGACCGCAGGGCCTGCCCCACGGCCAGCGCATCGGCGCGGGCGTTGACCAGCGGCGCCACATCGCTGTAAGTATCGTTGCCGATCACCAGGGCCTTGCGGTTCCCCGATGCGACGGGCGCCGGATCGGGGCGCACCGGCGGCGGTGGCACCGCTGCGGCCACCGCTGCAGGCAGCGCCGCTGGAGCCACTACGGGCACCGGCGGCGACACCGCAGCAACCGCCACCGCGTCAGCCGGCTGGATGTCGTAGGGCGCGGCCAGCTTGGCCAAACCGGGCGGCCGCCGGTCCAGAAACGTGGCCTCCATCTGGCTGGTGTAGTGGGCCATCCAGGTCGCCACCTGCCGCTTCCACGCCTGCCCCTGCGCACCCTGCACCGCGTCCAGGAACTCGCTGCTGCTCTTGCCAGCAGGCGGCAGCGCGAAGGCCTCCACCCGCAGCCCACGGGCGTTGTGGCGTTGCACGCTCATTTCCAGCAACAACGCGCCGACGGGATAGGACCGCTCGTTCAAGGGCAGCCATTGGGCCACCTCACGCCACCAAGGATTTTGCTGCGCAGGCCCGTCGCGCCAGAGGTTCAGGCGGCCCAGCGCGAGGGCGCGCCCGCAGTGGTTGGTCAGCTGGCTGGGCAAGGTGCCGTATTCGTCTCTGATGAACACATTGCGCACACCGGGCTGGGCCTGGCAGGTGGTGGGACCAAAACGCGTCGGTTCGGCCACATGCCGGATCACCAACAAGGGGATGAAGGCGTCGGCCTGCTGGTTCTCCAGCACCAGCACCTGCCATTCGGGGCCACCCGGTTGCGGGCTGGGCGTCTTGCCCGTGGCCGCCACCCGCCAGCGCCCTTCGGGCAGCACCAGCTGCGCGCTCCCGCCCAGTGCAAGCACACCCTCGTGCATAGCGCCAACCACCGCCTGGGCACGCGCCACCGGCCCGACCCAGGCCAGCAACAGCCACACCAGCGGCAGACACATCCATGCGGCCAAGGACGGCCTGCAGCAGCGTGCCACGCCGTTTGAAGCGGATGGGACGCCGGGAACTGGCAAGTGCGTGGTCATGGCGGCAAGCGGACTGCGAGGACGGGGGATGAACGAATGTAGCATCCGCCCCTCGGCACCGGGTCTGGCACCGCCGATTGCCCGGTGAAAAAGCAAAAAACCCTTGCAAGTCACGGACTTGCAAGGGTTTGTATCTGGTAGGCGCGATTGGATTCGAACCAACGACCCCCAC
>JAUYSB010000057.1 GCA_030696525.1 Hydrogenophaga sp.
GGGTGGATCTGTACATGCGCGACAGCGGTGCGGGCATCACCCACCAGCTGCCGCAAATCATGGGGCTGGACGGCGCCGGCACCATCGAGGCGGTGGATGCCGACGAGCGCCTGCTGCAGGTGGGGCAGGCCGTGGTGGTGCACCCTGGCCTGGGCTGTGGCCGCTGCGAGTTCTGCCAGCGCGGCGAGGGCGTGTTGTGTGTGCACATGCGCCTGCTCGGTGAACATTGCGACGGCACCTTTGCTCAATACGTCTGCGTGCCGGCAGGCAACGTGTTTGCCATGCCGGCGGGCCTGTCCTTCACCGAGGCCGCCGCCTTGGGCGTCAACCACCTGACCGCCTGGCGCATGCTGTTCACCAAGGCGCAACTCAAGCCCTGGGAAACCGTGCTGGTGTTTGGCATAGGCGGGGGCGTTTCATTGGCGGCCCTGCAATTGGCCAAGCTGGCCGGGGCGCGTGTGATCGTGACCTCGCGCGACGACAGCAAGCTGGCGCGTGCGCTGGCCATGGGCGCGGACCACGCCATCAACGGCCAGGCCACCGACGTGGCCAAGGCGGTGTTGGCGGTCACCGGTGGCCGGGGTGTGGACGTGGTGTTCGAAAACGTGGGCGCGGCCGTGTGGTCGTCGGCCATGAAGTCGCTGGTGCGCGGCGGGCGCCTGGTCACTTGTGGTGCCACCACCGGCGATCAACCCCCGGCCGACCTGCGCCGCATCTTCATCCGCCAACTGCAAATCCTGGGCTCCACGCTGGGCGACTTCAACGAGTTCCGCGACCTGCTGGCATTTGTGCAGCGCACCGGCCTCAAGCCCGTGATCGACAGCGACTACCCGCTGGAGCAGGTGCACGTCGCGCTGGACCGGCTGGAATCGGGTGCGCAGTTCGGCAAGGTGGCCTTGCGCATCGATTGAAGCGTCGATCGTTGCCGGCGTTGACGGCGTAACATGCGCAGCCATGAGCCCCACCGCCAACACCATCTCCCTGACGTCAGACACCGCCTGTTTGGGCCGTCCAACGGGCGCGCCGGCCCCATCGCAGGAAAGCTGGGCATGAGAAGCACCTACCGCTCGCACAAACCTTAGCGGCCCGCCGACCGCTCGTTCAAACCCGCCGCCAAGCCCGTTCAGCAGGCCGCCTTGGGCGACGACCGTTTCCAGTTCCTGCTGGCCCAGGCCAATGCGTTTTTTGACAGCGCCGAGCGGGACATGGTGGCCGAGAAGGCGGCGGCGATTGTCGAGATCAAGGCCTTGATGGCCGAACACCAGCTGAGCCTGGACGACCTCCAGGACTGAGCCCCGACCGGAGCCCGCGCTTGCAGGCTCCCTTTTTTCGTTTGGAAAAAATATGCACAAAAATTGAAAAACACAACTAGAATAAAAAAAAGCACAAAATAACCAAGTGCTGACAGCGCCACAGCGCTGATCAAAACAGTGACAACCCAGGAGACTGCACATGCTTCAAGTGACCCGGCCGACCCCATCACATTTCGGCATCTTCGTGACCGATGTCGAGCGCATGGTGGCGTTCTACAAAGAGGTGTTCGGCCTGACCGAAACCGACCGTGGCGTGGGCCGCACCTTCAAGAGCCCGCTGGTGTTTCTGAGCGCAAGTGCGGACCAGCACCACCAGCTGGTGATCGCCGGTGGCCGACCGGCCGAGGCCACGTTCAGCACCGTGATGCAGATCTCGTTTGCCGTGCCGGACATCCAGTCGCTGCGCGACATCCGCGACCGTGCCCTGGCGCTGGGCGCCTCCAGGCTGGTGCCGCTCAACCACGGCAACGCGCTGTCGGTGTACTTCGCCGACCCCGAGGGCAACACCATCGAGACCTACATCGACATGCCCTTCTACATCGCGCAGCCGCACGGTGATCCGCTGGACCTGTCCTTGCCCGACGCCGAGATCCTGGCCCAGACCGAGGCCATCTGCCGCAGCGACCCAACGTTTTTGCCCATCGAGGTCTGGCGCCAGCGTTTCCAGGCGCAGGCGCCCAGCGCCGCCTGAGTCCCTTTTCTGAACCCATTGGAGAAACTTTCATGAAGCTGCTTTCGTTTGTGTTGAACGGTCGCGAGACCTGGGGCGCCGTGGTGGGCGACGGTGTGGTGGACCTGGGCCGCCGCATCCCCGAATGCGCCACGCTGGCCGACTACATCGGCTCGGGGCGCTACCTGCAGGCCGCGAAGGACGTGGCCGGTCTCGCCGCCGATGCGCCGCTGGCCGGCCTGAGCTACCTGCCGGTGATTCCGCGTCCGGAAAAAATCGTCTGTGCGGTGCGCAACTACATGGACCACCACCAGGAGGTGCTGGCCGCCGGCATGCACCGCGAGCTGTCGGAAGAGCCACCCATCTTCCTGCGCGTCTGGCGTTCGCAGGTGGCGCATGGCCAGGCCATCGTGCGCCCGCGCGTGTCCGAGTCGCTGGACTGGGAAGGCGAACTGGCGGTCATCATCGGCCAGGGCGGTCGCGACATTCCCGAAGCCCGGGCCTACGAACACGTGGCGGGCTACAGCGTCTACAACGACGCCAGTGTGCGCGAGTGGCAGTTCCACGCCAAGCAGATCGCCTCGGGCAAAAACTTCGAAACCACCGGCGGCTTTGGCCCCTGGATGGTGACGGCCGACGAGATCGCGCCGGGCCGCGAGCTCAAGCTGGAAACGCGCCTCAATGGCGACGTGGTGCAGCACAGCCACACCGGCCACATGATCTTCTCCATCCCGCGCCTGATCGCCTACGCCTCCACCATCTTCACCCTGGTGCCGGGCGACGTCATCATCACCGGCACGCCGGCCGGTGTGGGCTGGAGCCGCAAGCCGCAGTGGTTCATGAAGCCGGGCGACGTGTGCGAGGTCGAGATAGAGGGCATTGGCACCCTGGTCAACCCCATCGTGGCGCAGGGCTGAGCGCGATGCGTGCGATCCAGGTCCACACGCCGGGCGGCCCCGATGCGCTGGAGGTGGTGACGCTGCCCGACCCCCAGCCTGCGGCGGGCCAGGTGCGGGTGCGCGCCCAGGCCATCGGCGTGGGCCGGCCCGACGTGCTGATCCGCAACGGCACCTACAAGTGGATGCCACCGCTGCCCGCCATCCCCGGCGCCGAGCTGGCCGGTGTGGTGGACGCAGTGGGCGAGGGCGTCACCCGCTGGCGCGCCGGTGACGCGGTGCTGGTCAGCGCCCGCGAACTGCCCGAGCGCGGCGGCTGCTACGCCGAAGCCATGGTGGTGCCCGAAGACGCGCCTTTTGCGCTGCCCGCTGGCTTGGGGCCAGAGGCCGCTGTGAGCGCGCCCAACCTGCAACTGGCCCAGGCCTTGTTTTTGGCGGCGGGCCACGCAGACGCGAAGTCGGTGCTGATCACGGGTGCCGCTGGTGGTGTGGCCACCATGCTCGCCCAGCTGGCCCGGCACAAGGGCCTGAAAGTGCTCGGCACCGTGCGCTCCGAGGACAAGCGCCGCTTTGCGCTGGCGAATGGTTTTGACGAGGTGTTCAACAGCAGTGAGGGCGGCCTGCCCGATCGCGTGCGCGCCGCCACCGGTGGCCGCGGTGTGGACATCGCGTTCGATCCCATCGGCGCGCAGTCGCTCATTGACTGTCTGCGTTGTCTGGCGACGCTGGGCACGGCGGTGTCTTACAACGTGGTGGCCGGTCCGCCCGCCGAGGACGTGTTCGCCACCTTGCGGGCGCTGCTCGGGCGCAGCCTGGCCTTGCGCTGTTTCTCCATGCACAGCTTCGATGCCGACCGCGGTTTGCGCCGCAGCCTGATGGACAGCTCGTTGCAGCTGATGGCCGCCGGGCACGTGCGCGCGCCGCAGGCCACGGTCATGCCGCTGGGCCAGGTGCGTGACGCGCACCGTGTGCTGGATGCGGGCGGCACGATGGGAAAAATCGTTTTGACCCCTTGAGTTCACCCGCCGGGCAGGCGCGGCGCGCTGCGTTGGCCCGGCATCACTTCACCACAATAGGAGACAAACCATGTTGCGTCGTCATTTCTTGCAGACCAGTGCTGCCATGGCTTCTGCCTGGGGCCTGGCACCCGGCCAGGCATTTGCGCAGGCGTTCCCCGACCGGGCGATCAAGGTCTACCAGGGCTTTGCGGCCGGCGGCAACGCCGATGCGATTGCCCGTGCCGTGGGCAACGAGATGACCAAGACCCTGGGCCAGGCGGTGGTGGTGGAGGCGCAGGCCGGCGCCGGCGGCACCATTGCCGCCAACACCGTGGCCCGCGCCCGGCCCGATGGCCACACGCTGCTGCTGGCCACCGGCGGCCACGCGGTGGCCGGCGCGATCTACAAGACCCTGCCCTACAAGACGGTGGAAGATTTCGAGATGGTGAGCACCATCACCTTCTTCCCGTTTCTGCTGGTCACCACAGCCGAGGCCAAGCCGGCCACCTTCCCGGAGCTGCTGGCCCAGGCCAAGGCGCAGCCGGGCAAGATCGGCTACGGCACGGCGGGCATAGGCTCCACCCACCACCTGGCCGGCGAACTGCTGGCCAGCCTGTCGCAAACCCAGTTGCTGCACGTGCCCTACCGGGGCGATGCTGCTTCGCTGACCGCCTTGCTGGCCGGCGACATCCCCTTCATCATCGCACCGCCCACGGCGGTCATGGCCAACATCAAGGCCGGCAAGCTGCGCGCCATCGCCACCACCGGGCCACAGCGTTGGCAGGGCCTGCCCGATGTGCCCACCGTGGCCGAACAGGGTGTGGCCGGTTACGACGTGCGCTCCTGGGCCGGCATGATGGCGCCTGCAGGCACGCCGCGCCCGGTCATCGACCGCCTCAACGCCGAGGTGCAAAAGGCCTTGCTGGTGCCGGCCGTGCGCAGCCGGCTGGAGGACATGGGCGGCGAGGTGCGTGGCAGCAGCCCCGAGGACATGCGCAGCATGGTGGCGGCCGAAACCCAGAAATGGACCCGGGTGGTGGCCGAAGCGAAAATCCCCCAACAGTGAACCCACCAGGAGTTGTTGACATGGCCTTGATCGAAATCCGCAAACGCTGCCTCACCATCGAAACCCAGTACCACGAGGGCGGGCCGGTGGCAGGCACGCCGCTGCGCCAGGCCGCCGCCTGCGCCGTCATCCGCAACCCGTTTGCGGGGCGCTATGAGCCCGACCTGCTGCCCTTTATGGCCGAGCTGCGCAGCCTGGGCACGCAGCTGGCCACCGAGCTGGTGGAGACCCTGGGTCGCGAGCAGGTGGAAACCTATGGCAAGGCGGCGATTGTGGGTGTCAACGGCGAACTGGAGCACGGCGCGGTGTGGCACGAGGCCGGCGGCTGGGCCATGCGCCAGGTGCTGGGCGAGCCCAAGGCCATCGTGCCCTCGGCCAAAGCGGTGGCGGGCGTCGGTTACCGCCTCATGGTGCCGCTGCACCACATCCACGCCGCCTATGTGCGCAGCCACTTCAACAGCATGGAAGTGGGCATGCAGGACGGCCCCCGGCCTGACGAAATCCTGTTTGCGCTGGTGATGGGCACCGGCCCGCGCGTGCACGCCCGGCTGGGTGGCCTGACCAAGGAACAGGTGTCGGTGCACGACGGTCAGCGCTGACCGTCGCCAGTCCTTTTGTGAGTCTGCTGCGCCCCGCTTGCGGGGCGCAGCCGTTCATGCCGCCGCCTGATCGCGCAGTATGGCCTCGACGTTGTGCTGTGTGCCCAGGATGTGCTCCGTGAGCAGCGCACAGGCGGTGGCCGCGTCGCGCTTGAGCGTGGCTTCCATCAGGCGCTTGTGTTCGGTCGATTTGCGCTTGAGCGACTTGCGGTAGCGGCCTGAGAAGCGCCGGTAGCGTTCGGCCTGGTCGAACAGGCTGGCGCTCCAGGCGCGTTGGCGTTCCGAAGGGCAGGCGGCCAGCAGCGCCAGATGAAAGTCGCGGTGCAGGGCGCTCCACTCGTCGTCCAGAATCACCGGGCCATCGCTCAGGCGCGACTCGACTTTTTCCAGCCGGTGGAAGGCCGCCACGATGGCCGCTTCCCAGGCGTCGTCGCCTTCGCGGATCGCATCCTCCAGGGCCTGCACGTCCAGCATCAGCCGCATGCGGGTGATGTCTGCGAGGTCGTCGCCCGACAGCGGCGCCACACGAAAGCCGCGGCGCTCGTCCGCCCGCACCAGGCCCTCTTGCGCCAGGCGGCTCAGCGCCTCGCGCAGCGGGCTGCTGGAGAAGCCGTAGGCCTGCTGCAGCTCTTCCACCTTCAGCTTGGTGCCTGCGGCAAACGTGCCGATCAGCACGTCTTTGCGCAAGCGCGTGAACGCCTGTTCGACCAAGGGGACTTCAGCCATGGGGACGCTCCTTCAGGTGCACAAAGTCTGGAACGCCGCCAGCTGCACTTTGAGCACCTGGCGCGTGGGTTCGTCGGTCAGTTGCCCGGCCGCATCGAATTTGGTGTTGGCGTGGGTGATGAAAATTTCGGGTTTGAGCAGCACCTTGGCCTCCAGGCAGTGCAGCACACGGCGCAGCTCGTACTGCATGCGCGCCGTGCCCAGCGGGCCCGTGCCCGCGCCCATGATGGCCACCGGCTTGTGTTTGAGCGGTTGCTCGGGCAGGCGCGACAGCCAGTCCAGCAGGTTCTTGAAACCGCCGGGGATGCTGAAGTTGTATTCGGGGCAGGCGATCAGGACGCCGTCTGCCGCGCGTATGGCATCGGCCACGGCCAAGACGCTGGGCGGCCAGCCACGCGCCTGGTCATCGGCATCGAAGAAGGGGACATCGCGGTAGGCGAGCAGCTGCAGCGACACGCCGGCTGGCATGAGCTCGGCGGCGGCGTTCAAGGCGGCGCGGTTCAGTGAGCCGGCGCGCAGGCTGCCACACAGGCCGACCCAGCGGAGGGGGCGGATGGGAGAAGAGGAGGTGTTGCTGTTTTCTTGCATGCCTCGATTTTATGCATAAAGAAGGCAATTGTGCGATGTGTGGACCGCCTTCATGTTGCCCCGCCGTCGGTTTTGCGCGGGCGGGCCGAAGCGTCCGAAAACAGTTCTACCAGCAACTGCCGCAGCCACAGGCTGCCCGGGTCGCGGTTGAACTTGGCGTGCCAGAACAGGTTGATGGCGATGTCGGGCAGGCGCGCGGGGTGGGGTGAGGTGGCCAGGCCAAAGGGCTCCTGGATGCGGTCGGCCAGGCGCTGGGGCACGGTGGCGATCAGGTCGGTGCTTTGCAGGATGGGGCCCACGGCAATGAAGTGCGGCACGCGCAGGCGGATCTTGCGCTGGACGCCGGCACGCTCCAGCAGCGCGTCCACGTCGCTGTGGCCGGTGTTGGCCGAGAGCACGCCCACGTG
>JAUYSB010000081.1 GCA_030696525.1 Hydrogenophaga sp.
GCCAGACCGTGACAAGCGGCATCGTGGGTGCGCTGGGTCGCACCCAGCTGGGCATCAACACCTTCGAGAACTTCATCCAGACCGACGCCGCCATCAACCCCGGCAACTCGGGCGGCGCGCTGGTGGACGGCGCAGGCCACCTCATGGGCATCAACACCGCGATTTATTCGCGCTCGGGCGGCTCCATGGGCATCGGTTTTGCGATTCCTTCGGCCACCGCGCGCAGCGTGCTCGACGCCATCGTGCGCGATGGCCAGGTGATTCGCGGCTGGATCGGTGTGGAGCCCCAGAACCTCAGCCCCGAGCTGGCCCAGAGTTTTGGCATCAAGGGCGACGAAGGCGTGATCATCACCGGCGTGCTGCAAAACGGCCCGGCAGCGCAAGCAGGCATACGCCCAGGCGACGTGATCACCGCTGTCAATGGCACCAAGGTGAACACCGTGCCGGAACTGCTGGGTGCGGTTGCCGCCCTCAAACCGGGTCAGCCGGCGCCGCTGGACGTGACCCGACGCGAGGCGCGCCAGCAGGTGCAAATCACGCCGGCACAGCGTGTGCCGGCGCGGCGCGCCGGGCGCTGAAAGGCCTGATGGAGGGCGTCAGCTCGGATCGGTGCGCTCGGCGTCCGGCTCGGGCGCGACGCTGGCCTTGACGAACCAGCGCGCACCGATGATGCCCAGCTCGTACAGGATGCACATGGGCACGGCCAGGGCCAGCTGCGAAATCACGTCGGGCGGCGTGACCACGGCGGCGATGACAAAAGCCAGCACGATGAAGTAGCCGCGGAATTCCTTGAGCTTCTCGATCGTCACCATGTTCAGGCGCACCAGCAGAATGACCACGATGGGCACCTGGAAGGCCAGGCCAAAGGCCAGGTAAAGCGACAGAATGGCTTCGACGTAGGAAGCGATATCAGGCGTGGCGGCCACGCTGGCGGGCGTGAACTGCTGGATGAAACCGAACATCTTGTCGAGCACAAAAAACTGCACAAAAGCGATGCCGATGTAGGCCAGCAGGCTGCCCAGCACGATCAGCGGCATGGCGAATTTTTTCTCGTGGCTGTAGAGACCGGGCGCCACAAAAGCCCACATCTGGTACATCAGCCAGGGCAGCGACATCAGCACCGCCGCCATCCCCAGCACCTTGATGGGCACAAAAAACGGCGAGAACACACCCACCGCGATCAGTTTGGCGTCGGGCGGCATGTGGGCCCGGATGGGCACGGCGATCAGGTCGATCAGGCCGCTGGGGCCGGGCCAAAGCGCCAGCAAGGCCATGCACACCGCCAGGCCATAAACGCAGTAAAGCAGGCGGTCGCGCAGCTCCATGAGGTGCTGCACGAACGGCTGTTCGGTGCCGGCCAGTTCATCGGTCGGATCGGTTTTGTTGGACATGCGGGTTTATGAAACGGGGCGGCTGCGGGGGCGGTAACGCGCCACCCGCGCAGCGCCTGACTGTGCCCGGGTGCGGGTGCCCGTGCGGGCCTTGAACCACTGCGGCACGGCCTTTTGTTTGAGGCGGAAGTTCTTTTTGGGGTGGCGGTACTCGGGCGGCGGGGGCGTCCAGCCGCCCAGGCCGTCGCTCTCGGTCAGGCCGTGGTCATCGCTCTTGACGCTGTTCTCCAGCCCTGCGGTCGCTTCCGACCACGACTTCTCGAAATCGCTGGCGCTGGTCTGCACACCGCTCTGGACATCGCGCGCGGCGGACTCGACCGTGTCCTTCATCTTCTTGAGCTCTTCGAGGTCCATCGAGCGGTTGACCTCGGCCTTGACATCGGCGACATAACGCTGCGCCTTGCCCAGCAGCGCACCCACGGTGCGCGCCACGCGCGGCAGCTTTTCGGGTCCGATCACGATCAGAGCCACCGCCCCGATGAGGGCGATCTTGGAAATACCCAGGTCAATCATGCGGAAGGGGCACTGGTAACGGCGTCAGACAAAGCGGGTGACCACAGGCCACCCGTGCGGGCTCAGCTTTTCTGCTTCGCTTCGACGTCGATGGTCGTCTTGGTGGTGTCCTGCGCCACCTGACCGGCCGCAGGTGCGTTGGTATCGGCGGGTGGCTGGCCACCTTCCTTGATGCCATCCTTGAAGCCCTTGACGGCGCCGCCCAGGTCGGAGCCGATGTTCTTGAGCTTTTTGGTGCCGAACACCATGACCACGATCAACAGAACGATCAGCCAGTGCCAAATGGAAAGGGAACCCATGAAATATCTCCTGTGGGGGAAGTGCCCCGAACTGTCTCGGATTCTAAAGCTTGGGGTGGTCGGTTCAATGACAAGGGGCAAATACCGCCCGAACCCCCAAGGGTGGCGTCAAGCTCAACCTTTCAGCCAGGGCCTGGGGCCGCCCATCACATGGATGTGCAGGTGGTGGATTTCCTGGCCACCCTCGGTGCCGGTGTTGGTCACGATGCGAAAGCCCCCTTCCGGGTAGGGGCGGCAGCCCTGCTCCAGCGCCAGGCGTGGCGCCAGCGTCATCATGTGGCCCAGCAAACCGGCGTCGTCGCCCGTGACCTGGGCCATGGACGCGATATGGCGCTTGGGCACCATCAAAAAGTGCACCGGCGCCCAAGGATGGATGTCGTGGAAGACGAACACGTGTTCGTCCTCATGGACTTTTTTGCTCGGGATCTGACCGGCGATGATTTTGCAGAACAGGCAGTTGTCGACGCTCATGCGGGAGTCTCCATGGGCTGGCCGGCGTTCATGCGGGCCATGCCTTTGACGATGCGGTAGAGGAACCAGACCGAGATCACGGCCCACGCGATCCAGCCCGGCAGGAAAAACAGCAGCCACAGCGGCACGGTGACGAGGTAGAGCACCGCCGCCCACAACACGCTGCGCAGCCGCCAACTGAAATGGCTGGCGTGCCAGGTGCCCTCGGCCTCGCTGCGTTTGACCAGGTCGATCACCAGGGCCACGATCAGCAGCGTCGGCCCCCACTGCCCGCCAGGCACCACGGCGCTGACCGCCACGATGAGGTGCAGCACATAGCTGATGGTGCCCACGGTGTTGAGGCTGCGCAGGCGTTCGGTCTGGTCTTCCATGGCGGGGCTCCCTTGAAAAATATTCAATCGCCGGCTTCGCGGGCCTGGGCCTTGCGCAAGGCCTTTTCTTCCAGGCCACTCAGGCCCTCGCGGCGCACCAGTTCGGCCACCACATCGGCAGGCGACAGGCCGTAGTGGGCCAGGGCGATCATGGAATGGAACCACAGGTCGGCCACCTCGCCCACCAGTTTGGCGGGGTCGCCGCCGTGATCGCAGTCCTTGGCGGCCATCACGGCTTCGGTGGCCTCTTCGCCGATCTTCTTGAGGAACGCATCGGGCCCCTTGTGCAGCAGGCGCGCCACGTAACTTTTGTCGGGGTCGCCGCCGTGGGCGGGCTTGCGGCTTTCTATCACCGCAGCCAAACGTTCAAGATGGTGGTCCAGGGAATCGGTCGAAGACATGGTCACTTGTAGATGGATTCGGGGTCTTTGAGGACCGGATCGACCGGCGTCCACACACCGTCCTTGAGCACGCTGTAGAAGCAGCTGTGGCGGCCGGTGTGGCAGGCAATGCCGGGCTCGTGGCCGGTCTGTGTCACGCTCAGCAGCACCACGTCGTTGTCGCAATCGATGCGGATGGCGTGCACCGTCTGCACGTGGCCCGATTCCTCGCCCTTGAACCAGAGCTTGTTGCGCGAGCGGCTGAAGTAGACCGCCCGACCCAGCTCGGCGGTTTTGCCCAGCGCCTCGCGGTTCATCCAGGCGAACATCAGCACGTCCTTGCTGCCCTGCTCCTGGGCGATCACCGGCACCAGGCCCTGGGCGTCCCACTTGATCTGATCGAGCCAATTCATTGTCACAGCCTCACGGGGATGCCACGCTCGGCCATGTGGCGCTTGGCCTGGCCGACGGTGTATTCGCCGTAGTGGAAGATGCTGGCGGCCAGCACCGCGTCGGCGCCACCGGCCTGTATGCCTGCGGCCAGGTGGTCGAGGTTGCCCACGCCACCCGAGGCGATCACCGGCACGTCCACCGCGTCGCTCACGCTGCGGGTCAGCTCCAGGTCGAAGCCGGCCTTGGTGCCGTCGCGGTCCATGCTCGTGAGCAGGATTTCGCCGGCGCCGAAGTCGGCCATCTGTTTGGCCCAGGCGATGGCGTCCAGCCCGGTGTTTTTGCGCCCGCCGTGGCTGTAGACGTCCCAGCCCTCGCCACGGTCCATCACATCGGTGCCAAAGCGGCGCTTGGCGTCGATGGCGACCACGATGCACTGCGCGCCGTACTTGTCGGAGGCGTCGCGAATCACCTGCGGGTTGGCGATGGCCGCCGAGTTGAAGCTGGTCTTGTCGGCGCCGGCGTTGAGCAGGCGGCGCACATCTTCCACCGTGCGCACGCCGCCACCCACCGTCAGCGGGATGAAAACCTGCGAGGCCACGGCCGCGATGATGTGCAGGATCAGGCCGCGCCCATCGCTGGTGGCGGTGATGTCCAGAAAGGTGAGTTCGTCGGCGCCTTGCTCGTTGTAACGGGCAGCGATTTCGACCGGGTCGCCTGCGTCGCGCAGTTCGACAAAATTGACGCCTTTGACGACACGACCACCGGTCACGTCGAGGCAGGGAATGATGCGTTTGGCCAGCATGGCGCTATTGTCTCACCCGGGCCACCGCGTCAGATGCGACATCGAATTGTTGCCAGCCCACCCAGCGCTCGCCAGCCGCCACCGTCACCGGCGACAACACCTGCGCCGCCTCCACGCACAGCATGTGCCGAAACGTGTCATCGGGCAGATCGGGCATGGCCGCCCCTGGGTTCCAGACCACGGTGTGGCCCCAGGTGGGGCTTTGCGACACCGTCAATTCTTGGGCGCCACCGGCCAGGCGCAAGGCCTGCGACGCGGCCGCGTACACACGGTCGAAGGGGTGGTCGAAGGGCCCGTCCAGCGCAATGGCCGCCGCACCCCGCCCCGTTCTGTCGCTCAGCGCGTCCCACTCGGCCTGCCCACCCAAACCGCACAAGTGCGCCTGGCGCACATCGTCCACCCGCAGGTAGCTGTGCAGCGCGCCGGTGAACGCCCAGTCGGTCTCGCTGGGGTTGAACACGTCCAGCAAAACCTGAAGGCGCCCTTCGCTCAGGCGCAGCAGCAGCGTGAGCTCAAAGGGGTGAGGCCAGAGCGCCAGGCTGTGCGCGTCGGCCGCCAGGTGCATGCGCAACTCGGCACTGTCTTCGGCGGCAAAAAACGCGCCCTTCTGCCACGCCAGGTTGCGCGCAAAACCGTGTTTGGGCAGCGGGCCCCGCTGGTTGAACTGGGGCCAGCAGATGGGCACACCGCCACGGATGGCGGTCTGGCCATCGGCCGCGCTGCCTGGGCTCAGGAACAGCCGCTCACGGCCGCCAGCGGTCCAGGACAGGACTTGAGCGCCTTGCTCGGCCAACAACACGCTGTCGCCTTGCGGCAGCGCAATGCGCCAGCAAGGCAGGCCACGCCACACGTCGGCGTGGCAGGCGGCGCGCGCGGTGGGCACGGCCTCAGCCGTTGAGTTCGTCGGCCAAGCGCTGGCCGGCTTCAAAGTCGAGGTCGCCGGTGTAGATGGAGCGACCGCAGATCACACCTTCCACGCCCTCGCTCTCGACGTCGCAGAGCTTGCGGATGTCTTCGATGTTGTGCAGGCCACCGGAGGCGATGACCGGGATGCTCAGGGCCTGCGCGAGCTTGACCGTGGCCTCGATGTTGATGCCGGTCAGCATGCCGTCGCGGCCGATGTCGGTGTAGATCACCGACTCGACGCCATAGTCCTCGAACTTCTTGGCGAGGTCCACCACCTCGTGGCCGGTGAGCTTGCTCCAGCCGTCGGTGGCCACCTTGCCATCCTTCGCGTCCAGGCCCACGATGATGTGGCCGCCAAACGCGGTGCAGGCGTCTTGCAGGAAGCCGGGGTTCTTCACGGCGGCGGTGCCGATGATGACGTAGCGCAGGCCGGCATCGAGGTAGCGCTCGATGGTGTCGAGGTCGCGGATGCCGCCGCCGAGCTGCACATCGACCTCGGAGCCCACCTCCTTGAGGATCTTGCGGATGGCCTGCTCGTTTTTGGGCTTGCCGGCGAAGGCGCCGTTGAGATCGACCAGGTGCACGCGGCGCGCGCCCTTGTCCACCCAGCCGCGAGCCACGGCTGCGGGGTCTTCACCAAACACGGTGGTCTGGTCCATGTCGCCCTGTTTGAGGCGCACGCATTGGCCGTCTTTCAAGTCAATGGCAGGTATCAGCAGCATGGCAGGTGGTGTGACGCGACGCGCGCGTCAGGGGTTCCAGTGGAGGAAGTTGCGGTAAAGCGCCAGCCCTTGGTCGGCGCTCTTCTCGGGGTGAAACTGGGTAGCAAAAATGTTATCGCGCGCCACGGCGGCGGTAAAGCGCTGGCCGTACTCGGTTTCGCCCACGGTGTGGGCGGGGTCGTCAGGCCGGGCGAAGTAGCTGTGCACGAAATAGAAATACGCCCCGTCCTCAACGCCGGCCCACACCGGGTGCGGGCGCTGGAAGACGCGGTTCCAGCCCATCTGCGGCACCTTGTAGCGGCTGCCGTCGGGCTGTTTCTGGCCTTCGAGGCGAAAGCGCGCCACCTGGCCGGGAATCAGGTTCAGGCCGTCGGTCGGGCCTTCTTCGCTGCGGGTGAGCAACATCTGCATGCCCACACAGACGCCAAACAGCGGCTTGTGGGCCGCCGCGTGCAACACCGCATCGAGCAGGCCGGAGGCGGCCAGCTCGCGCATGCAGTCGCCCATGTGGCCCTGGCCGGGCAGCACCACACGCTCGGCGTCCAGCACGTCCTGCGCGTTTTGCGTGACGCGCACGTCCACATCGGCGGCGGCGGCCACGTGTTGCACCGCCTGCGAGACCGAGCGCAGGTTGCCGCTGCCGTAGTCCACCACGGCGACTGTCTTGCGTTTCATCGGGAGCGACAACTCAGAGCGAGCCTTTGGTGGAGGGAATGACGTCGCCCAGGCGCGGGTCGCGTTCGAGCGCCATTCGCAGCGCACGCGCAAACGCCTTGAAAATGGTTTCGCACTGGTGGTGGGCGTTGACGCCCTTGAGGTTGTCGATGTGCAGGCTGACGCCGGCGTGGTTGACGAAGCCCTGGAAAAACTCGAACACCAGCTGGGTGTCGAGCTGGCCGATCATGCCACTGGTGAAGGCCACGTCCATGTGCAGGCCGGGGCGGCCCGAAAAGTCCACCACCACGCGGCTCAGCGCCTCGTCCAGCGGCACGTAGGCGTGGCCATAGCGGCGTATGCCCTTTTTGTCGCCCACGGCGCGCGCAAAGGCCTGGCCAATGGTGATGCCCACGTCTTCCACCGTGTGGTGGCCGTCGATGTGCAGGTCGCCTTCGCAGGCCACATCGAGGTCGATCAGTCCGTGGCGGGCGATCTGGTCGAGCATGTGGTCGAAGAAACCGATGCCGGTGGACAGGCGCGCGGCACCGCTGCCGTCGAGGTTGATGGCCACACGGATGCGGGTCTCGCTGGTCTGGCGGTCAACGGCCGCGACGCGGTCGGGTTGGGGGACGATGAGGTTGGAAGTCATAGGAGGTGGCGCAGGGCAGACAGCATCTGCGTGTTCTCGTCGGCGGTGCCCACGGTCAGACGCAGGCAATTGGCCAGCAACGGGTGCATTTTAGAAACATTCTTCACCAGCACGCCAGCGGCCTTGAGGCCCTCGAAGGCGCGCGGGGCATCGGGCACACGCAGCAGCACCATGTTGGCCTGACTGGGGAAGGCTTTTGCACCGGGCAGCTGGGCCAGTTCAACCAGCAGACGCTCGCGCTGGGCGCGGATGTCGGCGGCCTGTGCGGCGAACACCTCGGCGTGTTCCAGCGCGAACAACGCGCACTCGGCGTTGAGCACGCTGATGTTGTAGGGCGGGCGCACCTTGTCGACTTCCTGCAACAGGGCCTGCGGGCCCACCATGTAGCCCAGGCGCACACCGGCCAGGCCGAACTTGGACAGGGTGCGCATCAGCAACACATGGGCGTTGGCAGCGGGGTCGCGCTTGATTTCGTCCAGCCAGCTCGCGCTGGAAAACGGCTGGTAGGCCTCGTCGATGACCACCAGGCCGCCGATGGCGGCCGCTTCGGCAATCAGGCGGCGCATCACGCCCGCGTCCCACAGGTTGGCGGTGGGGTTGTTGGGGTAGGCCAGGTAGGTGATGGCCGGCTTGTGCGTGCGGATGGCGGTGGTCATGGCCGCTTCGTCGAGTTCGAAGTCCGGCGTCAGGTCCACACCATGGAAGGCCAGACCCTGCAGCTGCGCGCTCATGGCGTACATCACGAAGCCGGGCAGCGGCGCCACGATGCCAGCACCTGGCACATCGCAGGCCATGGCCAGCAGCGAAATCAACTCGTCGGAGCCGTTGCCCAGCATCAAAGCGTGACCGGCGGGCAGATCTACGTAGCGGGCCAGGGCCGCCTTGAGTTCGTCCACCCGCGCGCCGGGGTAGCGGTTGATGGCCACCGCGCCCAGGCGCGCGCCCAACTCGGCCTGCAGCGCGGGCGACAGCCGGTGCGGGTTTTCCATCGCGTCGAGCTTGAGCAGACCGGTGGCGTCCTGCACCGCGTAGGCGTGCATGGACTGGATGTCGGAGCGGATGCGCTGGGCCAGCGCGGGTGGCAGGGTGGCGGTCATAGGATTTCGATCAATCGGCGCAGCGGTAGCTGCTGGCCAGGGCGTTGGTCATCACCAGCTCCACCGGCATGTCGGCTTCGTAAACGCCTTCGTTGCGTTGCAGTTCGGCGCGGTAGAGGGACTGGGCCATGGGGGGCGTCAGGCGCCGGCCCGACACACAGAACACAGGCTTGCGGCCCATCCGCTGCGCCATGGCGTTGGCCTCCAGCGCACCCTCCATGACGCCGATCAGGTAGTACTGAGCGTGCAGCTCGCCATTCGCCTGCAGCTGCTCGATGGCACGCAGCTCGCGGATGCTCATGGCGCTGGCCTGGGTAGCCAACAAAGCCACACACAACATCAGCAAGCGCCACATCGCCAGGTTCATTTCAAGCGCATCTCGGCCGCGCGGGCGTGGGCGGTCAGGCCTTCACCGTGCGCCAGCACGCTGGCGGTGCGGCCCAGCACCTGCGCGCCCGCTTCACTGACCTCGATCAGGCTGCTGCGTTTCTGGAAGTCGTACACACCCAGCGGCGAACTGAAACGCGCCGTGCCACTGGTGGGCAGCACGTGGTTGGGGCCGGCGCAGTAGTCGCCCAGGCTTTCGCTGGTGTAGGCGCCCAGAAAGATGGCGCCCGCGTGTCTGAGCAGCGGCTCCCAGCGGTGTGGGTCGCGGCTGCTCACCTCCAGGTGCTCGGGCGCGATGCGGTTGCTGATGGCACAAGCCTCTTCCATGCTGCGGGTCAGGATGAGCGCGCCCCGGTCGTTGAGGCTTTTTTCAATGATGGCCGCGCGTGGCATGGTGGGCAGCAGGCGGTCGATTTCGCGTTGCACGGCGTCGAGGTAGGCCGCATCGGGGCACAGCAGGATGCTTTGCGCCAGCTCGTCGTGTTCGGCCTGGCTGAACAAATCCATGGCCACCCAATCGGGCGGGGTCGTGCCGTCGGCCAGCACCAGGATTTCGCTGGGGCCGGCGATCATGTCGATGCCCACGGTGCCGAACACGCGGCGCTTGGCGCTGGCCACGTAGGCGTTGCCGGGGCCGGTGATCTTGTCCACCGCCGGCACGGTGTCGGTGCCGTAGGCCAGCGCGGCCACGGCCTGGGCGCCACCGATGGTGAAGGCGCGGCTCACACCAGCCACGGCAGCGGCGGCCAGCACCAGGGCGTTGCGTTCGCCCTTGGGCGTGGGCACCACCATGATGATTTCGGGCACGCCGGCCACGTGGGCGGGCACGGCGTTCATCAACACGCTGGACGGGTAAGCCGCCTTGCCGCCGGGCACGTAGATGCCCACACGGTCCAGCGGCGTGACCTTCTGGCCCAGCAAGGTGCCATCGGCGTCGCGGTACTGCCAGCTTTCGCCACAGGCCTTTTTCTGCGCCTCGTGGTAGCTGCGGACGCGGGCGGCAGCGGATTCGAGTGCTTGGCGCTGATCGGCCGGAATCGCGGCCAGTGCAGCCAACAATTCGGCCTGGGTGATTTCCAGCGCGGCCACGCTGTCGGCCTGCAAACCGTCAAAACGTGCGGTGTAGTCCAGCACCGCCGCGTCGCCACGCGCCTTCACGTCGGCCAGGATGTCGGCCACGCGCTGCTCGATGCTGGCGTCGGTGTCGGCCGACCAATGCAACAAGGCCTTGAAGCGGGCCTCGAAGTCGGGTTGGGCGGTGGACAGGCGAACGGGCTGGGCGGGCATGGCGGGCACACTTTCAGGCGGGCTGGGCCGCCGTGGCAAAGGCTTCGATGATGGGTTTGATGGTGGCGCGCTTGAGCTTGAGCGCGGCCTGGTTGACCACCAGGCGCGAGCTGATGTCCATGATGCGCTCGACCTCGACCAGGTGGTTGGCCTTGAGGGTGTTGCCGGTGGACACCAGATCGACGATGGCGTCGGCCAGACCGGTCAGCGGCGCCAGCTCCATGCTGCCGTAGAGCTTGATGAGGTCCACGTGCACGCCCTTGGCCGAAAAAAACTCGCGCGCAATCGCCGTGTACTTGGTGGCCACCGTCAGGCGCGAGCCCT
>JAUYSB010000098.1 GCA_030696525.1 Hydrogenophaga sp.
CACTGGGACCTGTACCAGCTGGGCGAAGAACTGACCGACCTGGAAGACGCGTTCCGGCTGTGGCGCTTTCGGCATGTGACCACGGTGGAGCGGGTGATCGGCTTCAAGCGCGGCACGGGGGGCACCGGCGGAGTGAGCTACCTGCGCAAGATGCTCGACGTTGTGCTGTTCCCCGAGATCTGGACCCTGCGCACCGCGCTTTGATGGAGAGCCCGGCGTGAGCCCGCGCCAGCTGCGCTACTTCGTGGCCATCGCCAAGGCCGGCAGCATCAGCCAGGCCGCCTTGGCGCTGCACATCGCCCAGCCCTCGCTGAGCCAGCACATGGCGGCCATCGAAGAGGAGCTGGGCGTGACCTTGCTCAAGCGGCACGCGCGTGGCGTCACCCTCACCCCGGCCGGCCAGCGCCTGTTCGACCGCGCCAGCGCCATCCTGCGCCAGCTCGACCACCTGCCCGACGAAGTGGCCGCCGTCAAAGGCCTGCCGCGCGGCGAAGTGCGCCTGGCCATGGACGGCTCGATCGCCGCCGTGGTGATCGCACCGCTCTACCGCGCCATGGAGGCCCGCTACCCCGACGTGCGGGTGTTCGTCACCACCGGCCTCTCACACCAGATGCGCCAACTGGTGGAGGGCCGCAGCGTGGACCTGGCCTTGATGCCCAACGCATTCGAGCTGCCCAGCCTGCTCAGCGAGCCGGTGTACGAAGAACACTTCTGCCTGTTCGGCGCCAAGGGCACCTGGCCAGCCCGCCAGCGCCGCATCCGCTTCGACGACATCGGCGACCGCCCCCTGGTGGCCGCCGACCGCCAGCACGACCAGCGCAAGCTCATCGAACGCGTGGCCAACGCACGCAAGCGCAGCCTGAATGTGCGTTACGAAATCAACGACGCCGAACTCACCCGCGCCCTGGTGCGTGACGGCCTGGCCCAGGCCCTGCTGCCGGTGAACGCCTTTGCCGCCACCGATGGCGCGCAATCGGTGCGGGCGCTGGACATCGTGGAGCCCGCACTCACCCGCATCCAGTCCATCGCCTGGCCGGCCGGCACGCCACTCACGCCCGCCGCCGACGCCACCCGCCAGTGCCTGCAGGACACCGTGGCCGAGCTGATGACACAGGGCGTGCTGCAAGGGCGTTTGCCCCGAACCGCGAGCCATAGGGAAGAACCTATGGATTGAGGGAGCAGGTCGTATTGGCGGTGCGCGGGCGCAGCTTTCATACTGCGCTTCATGCCTTTGTCACAGAACACCTCCCTCTCACACTGCCTGGCGGCGCTGACCGAGACACTCGGCGCCGACGCCGTGCGCACCGGCGACGCCATCCCCACCGAACGCCACACCGACTGGAGCGGCACCAGCCCCTGCGCGCCACTGGCCTGGCTGCGCCCGGCCAGCACCGCCCAGGTGTCGGCCGCGCTGCGCATCTGCCACGCCCACCGCGTGCCGGTGGTGCCCCAGGGCGGCCTCACCGGCCTGGCCGGCGGCGCGGTGCCCACGCCGGGCTGTGTGGTGCTCTCGCTGGAGCGTATGCACACCATCGAAGCGCTGGACCCGGTGGCCCGCGTCATCACGGTGCAGGCCGGCGCCACACTGCAGGCGGTGCAGGAGGCGGCGCAGGCCGCCGGCTGCCTGTTTGGCGTGGACCTGGGCGCGCGCGGCAGCTGCCAGATCGGCGGCAACCTGGCCACCAACGCGGGCGGCAACGGCGTGGTGTTGTTCGGCATGATGCGCGAACAGACCCTGGGCCTGGAGGTGGTGCTGGCCGACGGCACGGTGCTGGACATGCTGCGGCCCATGGTGAAGAACAACACCGGCTACGACCTCAAGCAGTTTTTCATTGGTGCCGAGGGCACGCTGGGCATCATCACCCGCGCCCAGTTGCGCCTGCACCCGGCGCAGCCCGCACGCGCCACCGCCCTGGCCGCCGTGCCCAACGTGGACAGCGCCCTGGCCCTGCTGGGCCGCCTGCAGGCGCGCTGCCCCGGCGGCGTGGCGGCCTTTGAACTCATGTGGAAAGATTTTCTGGACCACGCCCTGGACTGGACCGGCCAGGCGAGGCCGTTCGACCAGGACCACCCATTGACGGTGCTGACCGACCTCAGCGGCAACGACCTGCCCGCGCTGGCGCAAGTGCTGGAAGACGTGCTGGGCCAGGCCATGGAAGACGGCCTGGTGGCGGACGCCGTGCTGGCGCAGTCGCAAACGCAGGCCGCCGGCCTGTGGCGGCTGCGCGAGATCACGGCCGAGTTCCCGTCGCGCCTGTCGCCCATCAACTTCGACATCAGCCTGCCGCAGGCGGCCATAGGCGCGTTTGCCGAGCGCTGCGTGGCCGCGCTGTCAAGCCGCTTTCCCGGCCACCGTTCGCTGCGTTTTGGCCACCTGGGCGACGGCAACCTGCACCTCAGCACCGACGCGCGTTCGCTGGGCGGCCTGAGCTTTGCCGAGGCCGAACACGCGGTCGAAGCCATCGTCTATGGCCTGGTGGCCGAAGCCGGCGGCAGCGTGTCGGCCGAACACGGCATCGGCCTGCACAAAAAGCCCTACCTGGGCGCCAGCCGCAGCCCGGCCGAGCTGGCCGCCATGCGCGCCATCAAACAGGCGCTGGACCCGCTGAACCTGCTCAACCCGGGCAAGGTGTTCGACATGAGCTGAACCCCTGTCCGTCCGCGGGCACGCCGCTTGCAACAGATTCCCCTTTCCACCACCCTCCCAGGAGTTCTCACCATGAAACGACGCCCCGCTCTCCTCGCCCTGATGGCCACCGCTGCGCTGACGCTGGCCCACGGCCCGGCCCAGGCCGACGGCCCGCCCATCAAACTGCTGGTGGGTTTTCCCGCCGGTGGCAGCAGCGACGCCATCGCCCGCCAGCTGGCGCAAGGTCTGCAGCAGGAGCTGGGCCGCAGTGTGGTGGTTGAGAACAAGCCCGGCGCCGGCGGCCAGATCGCGGCACAAACCCTCAAAGGCGCCAAGCCCGACGGCACCACGCTGTTCCTGTCCAACAGCCACACCGTGGCCATGATCCCGCTGACCATCAACAACCCGGGCTTCGACACCGCCAAGGACTTCATTCCCGTGGCCATGGTGGCAGTCAACCCCGACGTGTTTGTGATCAACACCACGCTGGTGGGCAACCCCAACGCGGGCATGAAGGAATTCGCGGCCTGGGTCAAGGCCAACCCCGGCAAGGGCAACGTGGGTGTGCCCGCCCCCGCCAGCGCGCCCGACTTTGCGGTGGGTGTGGTGGCCAAGGCCCTGGGCCTGGACCTCAAGGCAGCGCCCTACCGGGGCGATGCCCCCATCGTGCAAGACGTGATGGCCGGCCAGATCCCGGCCGGCATCGGTTCGGTCGGCGCCATGTCGCCGCCCGCCAAGGCCGGCAAGCTGCGCATCGTGGCGGTCAACGGCACCAGCCGCCTGTCGCTGTTGCCCGACGTGCCCACCTACGCCGAACTGGGCATCAAGGGCTACGAAGACATGATCTTCAACGGCGTGTTCGCGCCCGCCGGCACGCCCACGGCGGTGATTGACGGCTACAGCGCGGCCATCACCAAGGTGGTCAAGTCGGCCGAATTCGTGGAGAAACTCGCCAACCTCGGCATCAACGCCCAGGCCGGCAGCGCCGCCGAACTCAACGCGCGCCTCAAGGCCACACAAGACTTCTCGGCCAACATGGTCAAGAACGCCGGCTACAAGCCGCAATAAGCCCCACGGCGCCCGCGCGGCGTGCGCGGGCGCCTTTGCACCAGGAGACACATCACATGGACAACATCATCCAAGCCACGCCTATCACCGGGCCGGCGGTCTGGAAAGGCCCGGCCATCGCCAACGACACCGCCTGGGTTCACCACCTCACGCCCGCGACCATTGCCGTGTTCGACGCCGCGCTGGCGCAGCTCAAGGCCCGTGGCCTCACCTTCCCCAACTTCGGCAAGGACGACTTCCCGCTGCACGCGCTGGCGGCCGATTTCGCGCGCTACGCCGACGAGCTGGAAAACGGCCGTGGCTTCCTGCTGCTGCGCGGCCTGCCGGTTGAGCGCTACACCGAGGAAGAAATCAACTGCCTCTACTACGGCCTGGGCCTGCACATGGGCACGCCGGTGCGCCAGAACCCGCGTGGCGAGCTGCTGGGCGCGGTGATGAACGTGGGCGACGTGACCAAGAAAAGCACCCGCGTCTACGAGACCAACCTCTACCTGCCCTACCACTCCGACCCCTCCGACGTGGTGGGCCTGTTGTGCATACGCAAGGCCCAACAGGGCGGCCTGAGCAGCCTGGTCAGCGTGGCCGCGATCTACAACGAGATCCTGGCGCGTCGGCCCGAATTCATTGGCCTCTACTACCGGCCCATGTACTTCGAACACCTGTGCGAGCCACAACCCAGCCTCTCGCCCATCTTCAGCTTCCACCAGGGCAAGCTGAGCTGCCGCTACCTGCGGCAATATCTGGAGCTGGGCCACGAGATCATGAATCAGCCACTCTCGCGGGTCGAGATCGCAGCACTCGACCTGTTCGACGAGGTCATGCACGACCCCGCCATCCGGCTGGACATGATGCTGCAACCCGGCGACATCCAGTTCGCCAACAACTACGCGGTGCTGCATTCGCGCAATGAATTTGAAGACGACGAAGACCTGGCCAAACGCCGCAAAATG
>JAUYSB010000119.1 GCA_030696525.1 Hydrogenophaga sp.
CAGCGTCGTGCTGGACGACAACAACACCGTCAGCGTGGGCTCGCGCGCCGTGTGCTACGCCAAGCGCCCGCTGGAGATCTGGGACCGCCTGGGCGTGGGCGAGGACTTTGCCGCCGCCGGTGTGCAGTGGAAGGTTGGCAAGGTCTTCTTCCGTAACGAGCTGGCCTACGGCTTCGACCTGTTGCCCGAGGCGCAGCACAAGATGCCCGCCATGATCAACTACCAGCAGTACCACCTGGAAGAGCGCCTGGTGCGGGCTTGTGATGAATCGCCGCTGGTGGACCTGCGCTGGAAACACAAGCTGCTGGCCGTCGAGCAGCACGCCGACCACGCCACCCTCACGGTGGAAACACCCGACGGCATCTTCAAGCTGCAAGCCGACTGGGTGGTGGCCGCCGACGGCGCCAACAGCGACACACGCCGCATGATCGGTGCCGACTTCAGCGGCCAGTTTTTCCAGGACCGTTTCCTGATCGCCGACGTGGTGATGAAGGCCGACTTCCCGACCGAACGCTGGTTCTGGTTCGACCCGCCGTTCCACCGCAACCAGAGCGTGTTGCTGCACAAGGAATGCGACAACGTCTGGCGCATCGACTTCCAGCTCGGCTGGGACGCCGACCCGGTGGAAGAGAAGAAACCCGAGAACGTGATCCCGCGCATCCAGGCCATGCTGGGCCCCGATGTGGAATTCGAGCTGGAGTGGGTGTCGGTCTACCAGTTCGCCTGCCGCCGCATCGACCAGTTCCGCCACGGCCGCGTGATCTTCATTGGCGACGCCGCGCATCAGGTCTCGCCCTTTGGCGCGCGTGGTGCCAACACCGGCGTGCAGGACTGCGATAACCTGGGCTGGAAGCTGCAGGCCGTGCTGGCCGGCAACGCCCCGCTGGCCTTGCTCGACACCTACCATGAGGAACGTGCCTTCGCGGCCGACGACAACATCGGCCACTCCACCCGCGCCACCGACTTCATCAGCCCCAAGAGCCGCAGCTCGCTGCGCTTGCGCAACGCGGTGCTGGAGCTGGCCCGCACCGAGCCCTTCGCGCGCCCGCTGGTCAACAGCGGCCGGCTGTCCACGCCCACGCCCTATGTGGCGTCGTCCTTGAACACGCCCGACACCGCGCCGTTCGCGGGCAGCATGTGCCCCGGCACCAACTGCGCCGACGCACCCATCGCACGCAACGGCCAGCCCGCCTGGCTGCTCAACCAGCTGGGCCAGGGTTTTGTGCTGCTGAGCTTTGGCCCGGCTGAGCCCGTGCGCGTGGGCGGCGTCACCGCCCAGGTGCTCGAAGTGGGCAAGGACATCATGGACCGCGAAGGGGTGCTGACCGAACGCTACGACGCGTTGCCCGGCACGGTCTACCTGATCCGCCCCGACCAGCATGTGGCGGCACGCTGGCGCCAGTTCGACGACACCCAGGTCCAGGCCGCGCTGGCGCGCGCACTGGCCTTGAAATGAAAAACGAGACGACCATGGCACTCAACCGACAACCCAACATCGCCGACCCCGACGTGTTCTACGCCGAACTCATCAACGCCCAACGCGAGCTCAGCGACGAGCAGGCCGACCGGGTGCTGGCCAAGCTGGTGCTCATCCTGGCCAACCACGTGGGCGACCGCGCCGTCCTGAGCGAGGCCATTGCCCTGGCGCGCGAGAACACGCTGGCCTCGGCCGCCTAGCTTTCGATGTGGCACCCCAGCCGGGTGAGCGTGGCGTCGACCCAGCTGCGGTCGTAGCTGCCGTCGGCGATGCCGGCCACCATGTGGGCCTCCACGGCCTGTTTCTGCTGGGCGGCGCGCAGCAAGGCTTCGACGTCGTCGAAAGGCACACACAGCAGGCCATCACCGTCGCCGATGACGAGGTCGCCCGGGTGGATCACCATGCCGTCGATGGCGATGGGCACGTTGATCTCGCCGGGGCCGTCCTTGTAAGGGCCGCGGTGGGTGATGCCGGCGGCGAAAACGGGAAAGTTCAAACGCCGGAGTTCGTCGGCGTCGCGGATGGCGCCGTTGATGACGATGCCGCCCAGCCGCTTGAGCACCGCGTCGCCGACCATGATCTCGCCGATGAGTGCGTTGGTGAGGTCGCCGCCCGCGTCCACCACGATCACGTCGCCCGGTTGGGCCAGCATCAGCGCCTTGTGGACCATGAGGTTGTCACCGGGGCGGGCCTTGACGGTCAGCGCCGGGCCGGCCATGCGGCCACCGGCGTGCATGGGGCGCAGGCGCGCGCCGCCGGCTGTCATGCGCGCCATGCAGTCGCTCACGTTGGCCACCGGCACGTCCAGAAAACGGCGGGCGAGGGCGAGGTCCACCGCGCGCTGGCGTTTGAGGATGCGAAGTCCGTGGGTCATGGTGGTCAGTCGAGGGTGATGTTGGATTTCTGGATCAGCGGTGCCAGGCGTGCGCGGTCGGCTGTGTAGGCCTCTTTCATCTGCTTGGCGCTGCCGCCCACGATCTCACCGCCGGTGTCCAGGATCTTCTGGCGTACATCGGGTTGGGCAATCAGCTCATTGATCACGCTGTTCCATTTCTCCACCACCGGCGCCGGCGTGCCGGCCGGTGCCATCAGGCCCCACACGCTGGCCAGCTCCACGCCCTTGATGCCGGCCTCGGTGAAGGTGGGCACGTTCTTGAGCACGCCCGAGCGCTGGCCCGAGGTCACGCCCAGGCCACGCACCTTGCCGCCGTCGATGTGGCCCTGCATGGTGGGCACCGACCCCATGTAGAGCTCGACCTGGCCGCCGATCAGATCGGGCAGCGCCTGCGCCACGCCGCGGTAGGGCACGTGCGTGAACTGCACGCCCGAGGCGCCTTCCCACAGCTGCAGGATCATGTGGGCCACGGTGCCCGTGCCAGGCGTGGCGAAGGTCACGCCGCCCGGTTTGCCCTTGGCGGCGGCCACCACGTCGCCCAGGGTTTTGTAGGGCGAGTCGGCCTTCACCGTCAGCACGGCGGCGCCCTTGGCGATCATGCCCAGGGGCTCGAACCCGTTGACGGCGTCGTAGCTCAGCTTCTTGTAGAGCAGCGGGTTGAGCACCACGTTGTCGGTCTGCGCCATGACCAGGGTGTAGCCGTCGGGTTTGGATTTGGCGACCGTCTCCAGCGCCAGGTTGCCACCGGCGCCGGGTTTGTTTTCCACCACGATGGTCCAGCCGTATTTGGTGTTGGCCGCGTTGGCGATCAGGCGGGTCAGGCTGTCCGTGCCGCCGCCGGCGGGAAAGGGCACGACGATGCGGATGGGGCGCTCGGGGTAGGTCTGGGCGGCGGCGGGCCAGACGGCTGCGATCGCCGTGGCTGCGACGAGGCAAGTGCTGATGAATTTCATGGGTGTGTCTCCTGTGGATGGGTTTTTGGAAAGGGGTTTTCAGCGGGCGGAGGCATCCAGCCATTCAAGCGCGGCGTCTGTGCCCTGGCCCTTGAACGGTGTGTGGGCCTGGCGCTCGGCGGTGCGCTGGAACAGCGCCTCGACGGCGGGCAGCACCAGCGGGCGAATGCCCACCTGTTGCATCTGGCGCTGCGCCTCGGCCACTTCCTTCTGGCGCCGCGCCGCGTGTTCGATGTGTGTCTGGACCATGGACTCCATCAGCAGCCTCAGGCTGGTTTGGTCGATGTCGCCCAGGATGTCGTGGAGCTGGGCGCGCAGGCCCTGGCGCTCTGCGGTCAGCAGGCATTCGACCGACAGCGCTTCCAGGCCTTTGGTGAAGATGCTGCGCAACAGCTTGAGCGAGGCCGCGTCGCCCGGCTGTGTGCCCACCACCTGGACGGGAGCGCCCAGCGTGCGGAACAGCTCGGCCGCCTGCGGCGCGTGTGCGCCGGCGCACAGCAGGGGCGTTTTGGCGCCGTGCAGGTTCACCGCGCCGGTGATGGCGACATCGACGAAGTGGTGCCCGGCCCGCGATGCCAGCGCCTGCGCCCGGCGCATGTCCTCGGGGTCGGCGGTGGTCATGTCGATGTAGAGCGCACCGGCGCGCAGGTGGGGCAGTGCGGCGGTGGCCACGTCCCGCGCCGCCGAGCCGAAGACCGCGCTGATCACCACGTCGGCCTCGCCCAGCCAGTCACCCGCGCCGGTGTGCAAGGGTGTGCCGTGTTGTTGGGCAAAGGCCCGCAGGTCGTCGCTGGGCTGGGCGTCCCAGATGCCGCAGAGGGCCATGCCCTGGGCGGCAAAGGCCTGGCCGTAGCACCTGCCCACCATGCCGCCGCCTATGAGTGCGAGTTTCATTGCCGTGTTTCCTGTGTTGGTGGCGAAGTGTACAAATAAAAAACAAAACAAGAACAAAAATAAAACAAAATCGCGGGTAAACCCCTAAAAATCGCCAATTAAAGAACATTAAAAGAACATGAAACCCGTGGTGGTGTGCCCGTCGAGGGCATTGAACCTAGAATGCGGCATTCCAACGACAGGCGGGCACGTGGCGATGAAGGGATCAGACAAGGCCTACGAGATCATTCGCGAGCGTTTGGTGGGCGGGCATTACAAGCCCGGCACCCAGCTGAAGGAAGAACCGCTGGCGCGTGAGCTCAATCTCAGCCGCACACCGGTGCGCGCGGCCTTGAAGCGGCTGGTGGACGATGGCCTGGCCACGGCCGACGCCGGGCAGGGCGTGCACGCCTCGCAATGGACCGAAGCCGACATCGACGAGACCTTTCAGCTGCGCCTGCTGCTGGAGCCTTTTGCCGCCAGCCTGGCGGCGGTGCGCGGTGGTCACGAGCTGACCCAGGCCTTGCGCGACAGCAACACGCGCATGGCACAAGCCATTGCGGCCGGCGACATTGCCGGCATACAGGCCGCCAACAGCGACTTTCACCGGGCGCTGGTCGGCGCCTGTGGTGCGCCCCGGCTGCGGGGCATGCTGGAGACCATGATCGACATGCCCATCATCGTGCGCTCGTTCTACATCGCCACGCCCGCCGAACACCGGCAAAGCCTGCACCACCACGAGGACCTGACCCAGGCGGTGGCCGCGCGTGATGGCGAGCTGGCCCGTCAGGTGATGCAACTGCACCTGCGCATGGCCTACATGCGTTTCATGGCGCACCGCACCGAATACCGCGCATCGGCGGCCGGGAGCGGGGGCGTTTGAGGGGTGGGCGGTTGCTCAGCCGGCCGCCGCCCAGTTCTGCAACACGCCGGCCACTGCGGGCACGATGCTGACCGCGTTGCTGGGGTGGGGGATGCAGTCGCTGCTCCACACATGGCGGGCTCCGGCGGCGCGCACCCGCTCGATGGCGTCGCCTGCGAACAGGGCGTGGGTCACGGCCACGTCCACGCTGGCGGCGCCCGCCGCCAGCAGCAGGCGCGCGGCTTCCACCAGCGTCTGACCGGAGCTGGCCACGTCGTCGAGCAGCACCACGGCGCGGCCGGCCACGGGCACATCGGCGGCTGCAGGCAGGGCAATGCTCACGTGGCGGTCGCCGTGGCGCTGTTTGACACACACCGCATGGTCCCAGCCGTGGGCCAGCGCTGCGCTGGCCACCCACTGCAGCGATTCTTCGTCGGGCCCCAGCAGCAGCGGGGCGTGGGGGTGTTGCGCGATCAGGTCGGCCAGCAGCGGCGCGCCGCTGAGCACCACGGCCAGGCGCGCGTCGCGCAGCGGCACGGCCTCTTGCAGCGTGGCCACGCGGTGCAGGTGCGGGTCCACGGTCAACACGGCGTCGAAGAGCTCGGCCAGAAAACCGCCCACCACACGCTGGCTCACGATCTCGCCGGGGTGGAAGGCGATGTCCTGGCGCATGTAGGCCAGGTAAGGCGTGACCAGGCCCAGCCACTGCGCCCCCAGGCTGCGCGCGCCGCGTGCGATCAGCAGCAACTCCACCAGTTTTTCATTGGGCTGGTGCAGGCCACGCCACACCACCACGCGCGGCGGCAGCGCAGGCGGCAGGCGCAGGCGCAGTTCGCCATCGGGAAAGTGGTGGCGCTCCACCACGCTCAGCGTCCAACCGGCCGCCACGGCGGCGCGGCCGGCGATGTCGGCTTCGTCTTCCAGGCACAGCAGGCAAGGGGTTGGGCTCATGCTCAAAACTCCACAAACACGTGCGGCATCTGGCCGGCCTCGCCCAATGCATAGGCGTTGCTGCGTTGCGTGGCCTGGCGGGCAAATTCAAGGTCGGCGGGGAAGTCGGCGTACACGCGGTACAGCGGCTGGCCGGTCAACACCGTGTCGCCGAGTTTGTGGAACAGGTCCACCCCGGCGCTGGGCACCTTGGGCGCGCCGGCCAGGCGGGCGATGCGGGCGATCTGCAGGTTGTCGATGCCGATCACCATGCCATCGGCAGGGGCCAGCACATCGAAGTGGAGCCTGCCCAGCGGCGGTTGGTGGTGGTCGAAATGGCGCGAGCCCTGGGCTTCGATCAGCGCGTTCATCTGCGCCAGCGCGCGGCCTGAATCGAGGATGTCGCGGGCTATTCCGAAGCCGTCGCCGCCGCGCACGTCGGGGTTGCATTCGATCAGTCGGCCGGCCAGGCGCAGCGACTTCTGCCGCAGGTCGTTGGGCGCCAGCGGGTCGTTCTCCAGCACGCGCATCACGTCGCGCGCTTCCAGCACCGGGCCGATGCCCTGGCCGATGGGCTGGCGGCCGTCGGTGATGACCACATCGAGCGAGAGGTGCAGGCGCTGCGCCACGTACTCGAACAGGCGGCGCAGGCGCTGCGCCTCGGGCATGGAGCGCACCTTGGCGGTGGGACCGATGGGGATGTCGAGCACCAGGTGGGTGGCGCCGGCGGCGATCTTCTTGGACAGGATGGACGCCACCATCTGGCCGGGCGAGTCGATGGACAGTGGGCGCTCGACCGAGATCAACACGTCGTCGGCCGGTGACAGGTCGGCCGTGCCGCCCCAGGCCAGGCAGGCCTTGTGGCGCTGCACGATGGCGGTGAGTTCGTCAAACGGCAGCTCCACCCGCGCCATCACTTCCATGGTGTCGGCCGTGCCGGCTGGCGAGGTGATGGCGCGCGACGAGGTTTTGGGAAACACCAGGCCGGCGGCGGCCACGATGGGCACCACCAGCATGGACGTGCGGTTGCCCGGTATGCCCCCGATGCAGTGTTTGTCCAACACCAGCGGGGCGTGCCAGTCCAGCCGGCGGCCGGTGGCCACCATGGCTTCCGTGAGGAAATACACCTCCTCGCGGTCCAGCTCGGCGCGGTTGCAGGCCACCACAAAAGCGGTCAGCTCGATCTTGGAGTAGCGGTGCTCGGCGATGTCGCGCACGATGGCCAGGAAGTCCTCGCGGCCCAGGCGTTCGCCCTCGATCTTGCGGAACAGGGCCGGGATGGACTCGGGCGGTTCGGCCTGTGACACCGTGACCGGGTGCCCCTTGTCAACGCCCAGGCGCTCGAACGCATCCTGCGACAAACCCAGCTCGTGGCACTGCACGATGCGGGGGTCGCTGGTGACGTTGAGCACCGCCAGGATGCGCCGGCCATTGGCCCGCACCTCCACCTTGGCCAGCGCCTTGAAGCCCTCGGCCCGGTAGACCGCGCAGTCGCGGTGCAGGTAGGCCACGTTTTCGTGGTGGGTGTCGATGGCCACGCGGCGCAGGGCCAGGGTGGAGGCGCCTTCGGTGGCGGTGGTGGCGTGGTGCATGGCGCGCTTTTTGTGGAGGCTGTCTCGGATGTCATCCTAGCGCAGTCACACACCTTGCGACTTGTTTTCACGCTCTGTCAAGCCGCTAGCCAGCGGCCACACGTCACGCATCACTCGACGGTGATGTTTTTGGCCTTGATCAGTTTGGCCCACTGTGTCATCTGGGCCTGCACAAACTCGTGGGATGCCCCTGGGCCACCGGACTGAACCATACCGCCGAGTTGGGCAATGCGTGCCTTCACCTCGGGCGCATCGAGGGCTTTCTGCATGGCCTCGGACAACTTGGCGATGACGGGAGCGGGCGTGCCCGCAGGCGCGAACAGGGCATTCCACTCGTGGATCTCGGCGCCTGGCACCCCGGCCTCGGCGAGTGTGGGCACGTCCGGCAGCGCCGACGCCCGTTTGTTGGAAGTGACTGCCAGGGCGCGCAACTTTCCGGATTGCACATGCTGCAAGGTGGAGGCCAGGTTGCCGAAGAACAGCGGCACCTGACCACCGATGACGTCGTTGAGTGCGGGACCACCGCCTTTGTAGGGCACATGCACCATGTCGACCGCTGCCGCCGATTCGAACAGGGCGCCGGCCAGATGCTGCGCAGAACCATTGCCCGACGAAGCGTAGGAGACAGTGTCTTTTTTGGTCTTTGCAAGCGCCGTCAGCTCAGCGATGTTTTTGGCAGGAAACTGTGCGTTGACCAGCACCACATTCGGGAAGAGTGCGACGACGCCAATGGTCTGGAAGGCTTTGCTGGTGTCGTAGGGCAGTTTGGGGTAGAGCGATGGGTTGACCGCAAACGACGATGCATCGAACAGCAGTGTGTGCCCGTCAGACGGGGACCGGGCCACCGCGCCCGCACCGATTTGTCCACCCGCCCCGGGACGGTTTTCCACCACCACGCTCTGGCCCAGGGCCTCACCCAACTTGGGTGCCAACAGGCGGGCCATGGCATCTGCACCACCCCCAGGCGGATAGGTCACCACCAGCGTGATGGGTTTGCTGGGCCAGGCGCCTTGTGCCCAGCCGGGGGTATTGAGGTAACACAGACCCAGCGCCACCAGGGGCAGCAGGCGGCGGCGGGTGGGCAGACGGGATGCGGATGTTTTCATGGATGTCTCCGGGGTGTTGAAACTGGCGGTATGGAATTACCGAACCTGCGCGGTGTACTGAAAGGCAAAGGCGTCACCCAGTGTGGTGCGCAACTCAACGCACTGGTTGCTCATGTCGAAGGCCTTGCGCTGCACCCGAACGCAGGGGTGTGCGGTGTCCAGCTCAAGCCGTCTGGCGTCGGCGCTGTTGAGCAGTTCAAAACTCAGCTCGTCCTGCGCGCGCAAGATCACCACGCCACAGACCCGCTGGTACATCGGGTAGAGCAGGTCGTCCCAGTCCTTGGGGTTGGATTCGGCCAGGGCGTCAAAGCGTGGCAGGCCCAGTACCAGGTGCTCCAGCAGACAGGGCCGGCCGTGCAGTGAGCGCATGCGCTCCACCTGCAGCACGCTGCCACCTGTGGGCAGGCCCAGCGCGTCGGACTCGTCGGCATCAGCCAGACGTCGTTTGACGCGCAAGATGCGCGATTGCGGCACGGGCTGGTCTTCACTGCCGTGGCGAAACCGGAAGAATCTCATCATCGACGCACCACCCAGGCCGGCCTTGACATAGGTGCCTTTGCCGTGTTGCCGTTCGAGCAGGCCTTCTGCCACCAGCAGGGCCAGTGCCTGGCGTATCGTCCCCAGCGCCACCCCATGGGTCTTGGCCAGCAGGGCCTCAGGTGGAATCGGCTCGCCGGGCGGCCACTCGCCCTGGACGATGCGCGACCGCATGCCGGCCGCCAGCCAGCCGTAGCGGCTCTGGCCTGGTTCGGGTTCGCTTTCTGGTGCCACCGGCAGGCTGGTCGGTGTGATTTTCATTGATTTAGTCCTCTAGATGACTAGAATATACGACATGAACAGCAACCTGTCAAAACCAGTTGTCGATACCCACTTCCACGTGTTCAACGCGGGCGATGGCCTGCCCGGTGCGCGCTACAAGCCGGCCTATCCTGCCTCGCTCAGCGACTGGCAAGGGCTGAGCCAGGCCGCTGGCGTGGGGCGTGGTGTGCTGGTGCAAACCAGCTTCATGGGCACGGACAACAGCCGCCTCTTGCACGAACTGGCGGCCGAGCAGGACCGCCTGCGGGGGGTGGTGGTGGTGGCGCCGGATGTCGATCCGGCGTTGCTGCGGCAATGGCATGTGGGTGGCGTGCGGGGCATCCGCATCAACCTTGCGGGCGTTGCACATCAGATCCCGCAATGGCGCCAGGCCGACCGCTTGTGGTCGGTGATGGCCGAGTTGGGCTGGCATCTGGAGTTGCACACCGATGTGGGGGCTTTGTCGGATGTGTTGAGCCAGCTGCCCGGTGATCTACCGCTGGTGATCGACCACATGGGCAAGCCCGACCGCGCGGCCGCCGACGACCCCACATTCCAATGCGTGCTGCAACGCCGCCACAGGTCCTCGGTCCACGTCAAACTCAGCGGGCCCTACCGGCTGGGTGGGCGCCCCGCCCGCGATGTGGCCCGGCTTTGGCTGTCGCTGCTCGGTGAGGACCGTCTGGTGTGGGGCAGCGACTGGCCGTGGACCAACCACGAGGCCGAGGTCAACTATGCGGGCCTGCTGAACGCGCTGCGCCATTGGGTCGGCGATGCCGTGGCCGAGAAGGTGCTGCGGGACAACCCCCTGGCGCTGTACTGGGGGCTGTGAGCCGCAGCCGATAAGGGCGCTGCCCCGGCTTCAGCGCGCGGTTGGCTTTTTTCAGCCGCGGCCCAGCCGGTTGGCCATGCTCCAGCGGTGCACCTCGGACGGGCCGTCGTAGACGCGGAAGGCGCGGATGTCCTTGAAGATGCGGGCGACGATGGTTTCGTCCGACACGCCGCTGGCGCCCAGCACCTGCACCGAGCGGTCCACCACGCGCCACTGCGCCTCGGAACACAGCACCTTGGTCAGGCTCGATTCGTGGCGTCCCTTGTGGCCCTGGTCCAGCACCCAGGCGCAGTGCCAGATGGCCAGGCGGGCGCTGTGCAGGTCCATGTCGTTGTCGGCCAGCATGAAGCCCACACCTTCGTGTTCAATCAGCGGCTTGCCGAAGGCCTGGCGTGTGCGCGCGTAGGCGGTGGCCACGTCGTGTGCGCGCCGCGCCTGGCCTTGCCAGCGCATGCAGTGCGTCAGGCGGGCCGGCGCCAGGCGCACCTGGGCATAACGGAAACCTTCGCCGATCTGGCCCAACACGTCGCTGGCCGGAACCCGCAGGTTGGTGAAACGCACCACGCCGTGGCCGCCGGTGAAGCAGCTGTCCAGCGCGTCGATCTGGCGTTCGATGACGATGCCGTCCCGGTCCATGTCGCTCAGGAACATGGTGGCGCTTCCGTCTTCCATGCGCGCCATGATGATGGCGAAGCTGGCCCCGGTGGCGCCGGTGATGAACCATTTGAGTCCGTTGATGAGGTAGTGGTCGCCGTCGCCGTCCGTGTCTCGTACAGCGGTGGTCTGCAGCATCGATGGGTCGGAGCCCGAGCCCGGCGCCGGTTCGGTCATGCAGAAACACGAGCGGATGTGGCCTTGCACCAGCGGGCGCAGCCAGCGCTCTTTTTGCGCGGGGGTGGCCACCACCTCCATCAGGTGGATGTTGCCTTCGTCGGGCGCGTGGATGTTGAGTGCCACCGGGCCCAGCGGCGAATAGCCGGCCTCCTCGAAGACGATGGCCTTGTCGATGTGCGAAAGCCCCAGGCCGCCGAGTTCGGTGGACGCGTGGGGGGTGAGCAGACCGGCCGCGCGGGCCTTTTCCACCAGGTCGCGGCGCAGGGCTTCGTGGGGCCCGTGGCTGTCCTGGCGCGGGTCGCGCTCCATCGGGATGACCTCATCGGCGATGAAGCGGCGGGTGCGCTCCTGCAGGTCGGTCTGTGCGGGGCTGAGGCTGAAGTCCATGGTGGCGCGGCGGTGGGAGGCTGAGGCCGCGAGTATCGGTTTGGCCGCCAGCCGCCGTCTGTCACCACCGGGTCAGATGCGGTGCGGGCCCCAGCTCAGCCCGCGTGGTCCATCGCATGGTGGTAGATGGCACGCCCCTGCGGGTAGCAGCTGCAGCTGGCTTTCTGCAGCGCGGGCCGGTCGGCAATGTAGATGTGCCCGCGGTGGTAGGTGATCAGGCCTTGCGCCTGCAGCTGGCCGGCCGCTTCGGTGACGCCGGCGCGCCGCGCGCCCAGCATCTGGGCCAGGTGCTCGTGGGTCAGCCACAGGTCGCGCGAGCGCAGGCGGTCCTGGCTCATGAGCAGGCAACGCGCCGGCCGGTTGGGCAGGGCGTGGAAGTGGCTGCACACAGACTGCAGGGCCAGCTGGCGCAGCTCCACGTACAGGTAGTGGCCCACCAGCCGCAGCAGCTGCGGGTGGTCGCGGCCATGGCGCGCCAGCCGGGTGGCCTCGATTTTCCAGGCCATGCCGCCGGCACTCACCTCGGCGCCGCAGGCCGACACAAAAATGCCCAGCGCGCAGGCGCCGCCGTACACGCCTTCGTGCCCGGTCAGGCCCAGGTTGAGGCGCTTGCCGTCCAGCGTGGGCGCCAGCAGCGAGATCATGCAGCTGGTCGGAAAGTAGGCGTGGGTTTGTGGCGCGCCGCTGTCGCCCAGCACGGTGGACGGGCTCAGCTCCACCAGCTCGGCCTGGGTGAGCAGGCCCTGCCGGTCGTGTGGCGCCAGCCGTTTCAGCAGTCGGTTGCCCAGGGCGTGGTTGATACAGGCTTTCTCAACCGGCCTGGCGGCCCGTGGGGGAGGGGGCCGTCAGGTGGTGGGTGTGGAAGCCTGTGGCGCGGCGGCCGGCACACATCGGCGCAGCGGCGCGCGCGATGGCGGGTGGGTGTTGCATTCGCATGTCCTTGGGCCTGCCCCGGGGCGGGGCGGGACAGGCGCCCGGCAATGGGTGCGCTGCCCAAGGGCATTCTGCGGAGGAAAAGGGCCGGAATCGGTCAGCGTACGGTGCCGTACACAGCCGGTTGACGGCGCCGTTTGAGGGGTGTCAGACGCGGTCGCGCAGATCAGGTGTCGCGGCGCGCTGTTTCAGTCTGGCACCACGGCCGTGACCTCGATTTCCACCTTGGCGCGGTCTTCCACCAGGGCGGCCACTTCCACGGCGGTCATGGCGGCGTTGAAGCTGCCGATCAGCTCCTTGAAGGCCCGTCCGATCTCGGGGTAGGCGGCCACGTATTCCTGTTTGTCGGTGACGTACCAGGTCATGCGCACGATGTGTTCGGGCTTGGCGCCGCCAGCGGTCAGCACGTCAACGATGTTTTGCAGCGCCTGGCGCACCTGGCCGGCCATGTCGTCGGTGTGGAACACGCCTTGGGCGTCCCAGCCGATCATGCCGGCCACAAACACCATGCGGCCACGGGCGGTGACGCCATTGGCATAACCACGGGGGCGGGGCCAGCCGGGGGGAAGCAGAACTTGCATGTTGTCTCCAGTCAGGGAAGGTTCAAAAAACGGGATTCGATGGCCTGGCGCACATCGTCGGGGGCGGGTATGGGCTTGTGCGTGTCCAGGCTGGTGAAGACCAGCACCTTGTGCGCCTTCATGCGCAGCTCGTCGCCGGCGCGGATGTCGAAATCGAGCGAAAACGAACTGCGGCCCAGGTGCTTGAGCTGCAGGCCGATGCGCACCTCGTCACCGGGGCGGCTGATGGCGGTGAAGTCGCATTCCAGCCGCACCGTGGGCGTGCCCACGCGGCGCGGCCCCAGCAGCTCGGCGTAGCTCACGCCCAGGCCTTCGGTGAACCAGTCCTCCAGGTGGCCGTTGAGCATCACCAGGTACTGCGGAAAATAGACGATGCCGGCCGGGTCGCAATGCCCAAAGCGGATGCGCAGGGGCTTTTCAAAGCGCGGGTTCATGGCGTCTCATGCAGCTTGAAGCGCTGCAGCTTGCCGGTCTGGGTGCGGGGCAGCTTGTCGACAAATTCAACGGCGCGTGGGTACTTGTAGGGCGCCACGGTCTGCTTGACGAAGTCCTGCAGCGTCTTGACCATGGCGGCGTCCTGCTCCTGTCCGGGGCGCAGCACCACATAGGCCTTGACGATCTGGCCGCGTTCCTCGTCGGGCACACCGATCACCGCACACTCGGCCACCGCCGGGTGGGCCATCAGTGCGTCTTCCACCTCGGGCGCGGCGATGTTGTAGCCGGCCGAGATGATCATGTCGTCGGTGCGCGCCTGGTAGAAAAAGTAGCCGTCGGCGTCCATCACGTAGGCGTCGCCGGTGAGGTTCCAGCCGTCTTTCACATAGGTTTTCTGGCGCTCGTCGGCCAGGTAGCGGCAGCCCGTGGGGCCCTTGACGGCCAGCTTGCCAATGGTGCCGGGCGGCACCTCGTGGCCGTTGTCGTCCACCACCTTGGCCTGGTAGCCGGGCACGGGTTTGCCGGTGGCGCCGGGGCGGGCGTTGCTCTCGTCGTGCGAGATGAAGATGTGCAGCAGCTCGGTGGCGCCAATGCCGTCGATCAGCTCGATGCCGGTGGCCTCTTTCCACAGCGCGCGGGTCGATGCCGGCAGGGCCTCACCGGCCGACACACACTTGCGCAGCGGCGTACGGCGCAGCTCGATGCCACGCGCGGCCAGTGTGCGGTACGAGGTGGGCGCGGTGAACAGCACCGTGGCGTGGAATTCCTTGATGCCGTCGAGCAGCTGCGGCGGGCTGGCTTTTTCCAGCAGCACGGTGGAGGCGCCCACCGACATGGGGAACAGCACCAGACCGCCGAGGCCGAAGGTGAAGGCCAGCGGCGGGCTGCCGATGAACACATCGTCTTTGGTGGGCTTGAGCACGTGTGGCGGCCAGCACTGGCAGATGGCCATGATGTCGCGGTGGAAGTGCATGGTGGCCTTGGGCACACCGGTGGTGCCCGAGGTGAAGCCCAGCAGGCAGGTGTCGTCGCTGGCCGTGTCCACGTTCACAAAGTGGGGCGAGGCGCGCTCCATGGCCGCTTCCAGGCTGTCGGGGCCGGTGTAGTTGAAGTGGCGCAGGTGGCGCAGCTGGGGGTTTTCCAGCGCGGTCAGCCGCATTTCTTCGGCCAGATGGGCGTCGCACAGCGCATGCGACACCTTGCCGATCTCCACAATCGCCCACAACTCCTTGGCTCGCAGCAGTGGCATGGTGGCCACCGCGATGCCGCCGGCCTTCATCACCGCAAACCAGCAGGCCACCAGCATGGGGTTGTTGGGCGCGCGCAGCAGAACGCGGTTGCCCGGCACCAGGCCCATGTCCTGCACCAGCACGTTGGCAATGCGGTTGGCCTTGTCCTGCAGATCGGCGTAGGTCCAGGTCAGGCCCGGTGCCCGTATGCAGACGCGGTCGCCACGGCCGGCGGCCACATGCCTGTCCAGCAGTTCGGTGGCGCAGTTGAGGCGCTCGGGAAACCGCAGCGCGGGCAGATCGAAGAGGAACTCGGGCTGTTGGTCGGCCGGCGGCAGGTTGTCGCGGGCAAAGGTGTCAACGTGGGCGGTGGTCATGGCGTGGTCTCCCAGGGTGTCAGCGTGCCGCTTCTTTGAGCAGTTCGCGGCCGATGATGAGTTGCTGCACTTCGGTCGCACCTTCGTAGATGCGCAGCGAGCGGATCTCGCGGTAGAGGCGTTCCACCGGCTGCTCGCTGACCACACCCAGACCGCCGAAGATCTGCACCGCGTCGTCGATGACCTGCTGCGCGTTTTCGGTGGCGGTGAGTTTGGCCATGGCGGCTTCCTTGGTCACGCTGTGGCCCTGGTCGCGCCTCCAGGCGGCGCGGTAGGTCAGCAGGGCGGCGCTGTCGATCTTGGTCGCCATCTGCGCCAGCTTGGCCTGGGTGAGCTGGAAGTCGGCCAGCACACCACCAAACATCTTGCGGCTGGTGGCGCGGCTCAGGGCTTCATCCAATGCACGGCGGGCAAAACCCAGCGAGGCGGCGGCCACCGAGGTGCGGAACACGTCCAGCGTGCGCATGGCCACCTTGAAGCCTTCGCCGGCCGCGCCCACACGCTGCGTGGCGGGGATGCGGCAGTTGGTGAAACGCAGGCGCGCCAGCGGGTGCGGGGCGATGACGTTGATGCGCTCGGCGATCTCGAAACCCGGCGTGCCGGCCTCGACGATGAAGGCGCTGATGCCACGTGCGCCAGGCGCTTCGCCGGTGCGGGCGAACACCACGTAGAAGTCGGCAATGCCGCCGTTGGAAATCCATGTCTTCTCGCCGTTGAGCACGTAGTCGCTGCCGTCGGCCAAGGCCGCGCAGGCCATGGCGGCCACGTCGGAGCCGGCCTCGGGTTCGGACAGGGCAAAGGCCGAAATGGCCTCGCCGGTGGCGACCTTGCTCAGGTATTTCTGGCGCTGCTCGGGCGTGCCGTGCAAGGAGATGGCGCCCGAGCCCAGGCCTTGCATGGCAAAGGCGAAATCGGCCAGGCCGCTGTGGCGGGCCAGGGTCTCGCGGATCACGCAGATGGCGCGTGCGTCCATGGTCTGCGATGACTCGCCCACCGCGTGGCGCAGCCAGCCGGCCGCCCCCAGCGACTTGACCAGGGCCTTGCATTCGGCGTCCACATCGGGGCCGTGGCCGTGCGGGATGTTCTCGGTCGCCCAGGCGTCCAGGCTGCGCGCCAGTTCAGCGTGGCGCGGCTCGAAGAAGGGCCAGTCGAGGTAGGTGGTGTCGGCCATGTCAGTTCCCTTGGAAGACGGGCTTTTGTTTGGCCACAAACGCGTGGTAGGCGCGCCCGTAGTCCTCGGTCAGCATGCAGATGGCCTGGGCCTGGGCTTCGGCTTCGATGGCTTGCTCGATGGTCATGGCCCACTCCTGGTGCAGCATGGTCTTGGTGATGCCGTTGGCAAAACTCGGGCCGGCGGTCAGGTCGGCGGCCAGCTTCTTCGCCTCGGCCAGCAGGGCGTCGGGCTCGCACAGGCGGTTGAAGAAACCCCAGCGCTCACCCTCTTCGCCGCCCAGGCTGCGGCCGGTGTAGAGCAGCTCGCTGGCGCGGCCCTGGCCAACGATGCGCGGCAGCATGGCGCAGGCGCCCATGTCGCAGCCGGCCAGGCCGACGCGGTTGAACAGGAAGGCGGTCTTGCTGCGCGCCGTGCCCAGGCGCAGGTCGGAGGCCATGGCAATGATGGCGCCGGCGCCGGCACACACACCGTCGATGGCGGCCACGATGGGCTGCGGGCACACCCGCATCATCTTGACCAGCTCACCCGTCATGCGGGTGAACATCAGCAGCTCGGGGGCTTTCAGGTCGATCAACGGGCCGATGATTTCGTGCACGTCGCCGCCGGAGCAGAAGTTGCCGCCGGCGCCACTGACCACCACGGTCTTGACGTCGCTGGCCCACTTCAAGTTGTGGAACAGGTCGCGCAGTTCGGCGTAGCTGTCGAAGGTCAGCGGGTTCTTGCGCTCGGGGCGGTTGAGCGTGATGGTGCCCACGCCGTCTTTCACTTCCCACAGGAAGTGTTGGGCCTGGTAGCCGGCCAGGGGCTTGTGGTTGCCGGCCAGCAGGGAGGGGTCGAGAGCTTTGTTCATATTGAATCTCTTGGGTTACATCACTTCGCCGCCGGCCACCGAAATCGATTGACCGGTCACGGCGCTGGCGCCATCGCCGCACAACCAGGCCACCGCGTCGGCCACCTGTTCGGGCTGGACCAGCTGGCCCTGCGGGTTGGATTTGACGAATTCGGCGCGGGCTTCTTCGGCGCTGCGGCCGGTCTTGGCCACCACACGTTCAATGCTCTCGCGCACGATGTCGGTTTCGGTGTAGCCGGGGCACACCGCGTTGACGGTGACACCCTTTTTGGCCATCTCCAACGCCAGCGATTTGGTCAGTCCCACCACGCCGTGTTTGGCCGCGCAATAGGCCGACACGTAGGCGTAGCCCACCTGGCCTGCCGTGCTGGCGACGTTGACCACACGGCCCCAGCCGCGCGCCACCATGCCGGGCAACACGGCCTGGGTGCAGACCAGGGTGCCGGTGAGGTTGACGCTGAGCATCTGGTTCCACAGCGCCAGGTCCATCTTGAGAAAGGGCGCGGTCTGGGCCTGGCCTGCGTTGTTCACCAGCACATCGACCGGGCCAAACTTCGCCTCGGCCAGCGCCACGGCCCCGGCCACCTGGGCCGGGTCGGCCACGTCGGCGCGCACCGCAAACAGGTGTTGTGGGTCGGTGTCGGCCAGGACCTGGACCACGTCGAGCCGGCGGCCCAGCACGGTCACGTTCAGGCCACGCGCCACCAGGGCGCGGGCGACAGCGGCACCGATGCCTTGGCCACCGCCTGTCACCAGCGCATGACGGCGCGCCGTGCTCATTTGCCCCCCGCAGCCGCCATCGATTTCTCGCGGGCGAAGATGGATTCCATCTGGCCCTTGGCCGAGCGGTACTGTTTGGGCCAGCTCACCGGGGTGAAGCCGATCTTGGCCGCTTCGGTCAGCGTCCAGGCCGGGTTGGCGAGGTGCGGACGCGCCACGGCACAGAGGTCGGCGCGGCCGGCCGCCAGGATGGAGTTGGCGTGGTCGGCCTCGCTGATGGCGCCCACCGCGATGGTGGGGATGCCGGCTTCCTGGCGGATGCGGTCGGCAAACGGCGTCTGGAACATGCGGCCGTAGACCGGCTTTTCCTTCTTGCTGACCTGGCCCGAGGAGCAGTCGATCATGTCGGCGCCAGCGGCCTTGAAGGCCTTGGCAATTTCCACCGCATCGTCGGGCGTGATGCCGCCTTCGACCCAGTCGTGGGCGGAAATGCGCACCGACATCGGCTTGTCTGCCGGCCAAGTGGCGCGCACGGCCTTGAAGACTTCCAGCGGGTAACGCAGGCGGTTCTCAAGGCTGCCGCCGTATTCGTCAGAGCGGTGGTTGGTCAGCGGCGAGATGAAGCTGGAGAGCAGGTAGCCGTGGGCGCAGTGCAGTTCCAGCCAATCGGCGCCGGCTTCCTGGGCCGCCTTTGTGGAGGCGACGAACTGGGCCAGCACCGTGTCCATGTCGGCGCGGGTCATGGCCTTGGAGACCTGGCTCACGCCTTCGAGGTACTGCTGCGCGGAGGCCGACATGACCGGCCAGTTGCCCTCGGCCAGCGGCTGGTCGATGCCTTCCCAGGCCAGGCGGGTGGACGCCTTGGCGCCGGCGTGGCCAATCTGGATGGCGAACTTGGCGTCGGTGTTGGTGTGGATCCAGTCGGCGATGCGTTTGAAGGCGGTGGTGTGCTCGGGCTTGTACAGGCCCGGGCAGCCGGGGGTGATGCGGCCCTCGGCGCTCACGCAGCTCATCTCGGCAAACACCAGGCCGGCGCCGCCCATGGCGCGTGCGCCCAGGTGCACCAGGTGGTAGTCGCCGGCCACGCCGTCCACGGCGCTGTACTGCGCCATGGGCGAGACCACCACGCGGTTCTTCAGCGTGACACCGCGCACCGTGTAGGGCGTGAACATGGGTGGCACCGGCACGGGGCTGTCCACACCGGCCTGCTTCGCAAACCACTGCTCGTAGCTGTCCAGCCAGCCCTTGTCGCGCAGGCGCAGGTTTTCGTGGCTGATGCGCTGGCTGCGCGTGAGCATGGAGTACATGAACTGCTCGGGCGGCAATTGGTCGCAGTAGCGCTTGCCACACACCTCGAACCACTCCATGGCGTTCCAGGCCGCGTTCTGCAAGCGCAGGGTCTCCACGCGGCGCAGCTCCTGGTAGGTGGTCAGCACCTCGCTGATCTTGTCGGGGCTGTCGCCCAGCAGCTTGAACTGGCGGGTGAGTTCGATCGCGTCCTCGATGGCCAGCTTGGTGCCCGAACCGATGGCGAAGTGGGCCGTGTGCACCGCGTCGCCCATCAGCACCACGTGGCTGTTGTGTTCGTTCTTGAGCCACCACTGCTCGCACACCACACGCTGGAAGTTCAGCCAGGCCGAGCCGCGCAGGTGGCGCGCGTTGGTCATGAGCTTGGCGCCTTGCAGGTTGTCGGCGAAGATGTTTTCGCAGAAGGCGATGGACTGTTCCTGGTCGGCCTGGTCCAGGCCGTGTGCCAGGAACACCTCTTCCGGGCACTCGACGATGAAGGTGGTGGTGTTCTCGTCGAACTTGTAGATGTGAGCCTGGAACCAGCCGTGTTCGGTGCGCACGAAATCGAAGGTGAAGGCGTCGTACAGCTTGTGTGTGCCCAGCCAGATGTAGCGGTTGGGGCGGGTGACGATGTCGGGCTTGAAGGTGTCGGCGTAGCGGGTGCGGATCTGCGAGTTGATGCCGTCGCTGGCGATGATCAGGTCGGCGTCGGCGTAGGCCAGGTCGGAGTCGGCGTTGGTCTCGAACACCAGCTTCACGCCCAGGTCTTCACAACGCGCCTGCAGGATGTTGAGCAGCTTTTTGCGGCCAATGCCCACAAAACCGTGGCCCCCCGAACGGATGGTGCGGCCCTTGAACAGGAGCTCGATGTCGTCCCAATGGTTGAAGGCCTGCTCGATCTCGGTCGCGGTGGCCGGGTCCCACTGGCGCATGTTGTCCATGGTGGCGTCGGAAAACACCACGCCCCAGCCGAAGGTGTCGTAGGGCTTGTTGCGCTCGACCACCGTGATGTCGTGCGCCGGATCGAGTTGCTTCATCAGCAGACCGAAATACAGACCGGCGGGGCCGCCACCAATGCACACAATCTTCATCTCAGCTCCTTTGGGTTGATCCGTTGACCGCGATTTCCATCATGGTCGAATAGTTTAGATTTAAAGTAATTGAGCGTGAGTTTAGGGCCCACGGCGGGCTTTTGCAAGCCCTGTGTGGGTGGGGTGAATCCGGGTTTACCCCCGTGCCATGTTCAGCCCGCCACGTCGAAGGCCTGTGGGGCCTGGCCATCTCGCTGTATCAGGTGCATGCGGGTGTAGGCCTGTTCGATGGCGCGCGCCAGCCGGGGTGTGTCGAACAGCGGCAACCGATCACGCTGGCTCAGCAGGTGCGCCCGCATGCGCGCCAGGCGCTCGGGCTGCTGCGCCAGCGCCACGGCCAGGGCGCGGTAGGCCTCGGGCGAGTCGGTCACCAGCTCGGGCAGGTCAACCGCATGCAGCAGGCTGGCCGCCACCCGGCTGGCAAAGCTTTGGCCGCGCCGTGTCAGCACCGGCAGGCCCATCCACAGGGCGTCGCTGGCGGTGGTGTGGGCGTTGTAGGGCAGGGTGTCCAGGAACAGGTCGGCCAGCGGGTAGCGGGCCAGGTGTTCGGCGTGCGGCAGGGTGGTGGCAAACACCAGGCGTTGTGGGTCCACGCCGCGCTGTTGTGCTTCGTGCCGCAGCCTGTCCTGGGCGGCGGCATGCCGCAAGTACATCCACAACACGCTGCCCGGCACCTCGCGCAGGATGTCCATCCACAGGCCAAAGACCTCGGGCGTGATCTTGTAGTTGTTGTTGAAGCAGCAGAACACCGTGCCGGCTTCGGGCAGGCCCTGGCTGGCCCGGGTGGGCGTGGCGGCGGCGCGGCGCTGGCGGTCGTTGGGCTGGTAGCAGTGGGGCAGGCGCACCACCTGTTCGGAGCAGGCCGGCTTGAGTTCGTCGGGCAGCACGTGGGGGTCGGCCAGCAGGTAGTCCATCTCGGCCATGCCCATGCTGCCCGGGTAGCCCAGGTAGTTGACCTGCACCGGGGCGGCGCGTTGGGCGAAGATGCCGGCGCGCTGGTCCTGCGTGAAGCCCTTGAGGTCCACCGCGATGTCGATTTCGAGCGAACGCGCCTGCCGTGCCACCGCCTCGTCGCTCTGGCCGCGCACGTCGACGAAGTGGTCAAAGGCCGCTTCCAGCCGGCGGCGTATCGGGTCGTCGCTGGTGGGTCCGAACGAGAACGCCCACCATTCAAAACGCGTGCGGTCGTGTTGCTCGAACAGCTCGGCCATCAGCCAGGCGGTGGCGTGGTTGTGGAAGTCGGCCGAAAAATAGCCCACGCGGATGCGTGGGTGGGCGGGCCAGGCGGGCAGGGGGCCCAGGCGCTTGTCGCTCGGGTGGCGGGCCCGGGCATAGGCCTGCGCCAGGCGCAGGTGCCAGGCGGGGTCGTCTGCCATGGCCAGCGCCGTGAAGGGCTGGACGGCACCGTGGCCAGGCTCGGTCAGCGACTGGACGTGCCGCAGCGCGCTGTCCACACCGGTCCAGTCGCACAAGGCCATGCGCAGTTCCAGTTCGGGGCCGGCATGGGCCAGCGGCTGGCCCGCCATGGCGGCGGCGGCCTGGTAGCAGCGCAGCGCGCCTTCGGGGCGGGTGGGCGCCAGGGTGCCAGCCTGGTTGACCATGGCCATGGCGTAGTCGGGGCGCTGGGCCAGGGCCTGCTGGTAGCAGCGCAGGGCGTCGGCCGTGCGGTCCAGCGAGCGGTAGACGTTGCCCAGGTTGTTCCAGGCCACCGGGTTGTTGTGCCGGATGCGCAGCGAGCGCTCAATCCACAGGGCCGCGCCCGCGTGGTCTTGCCGCTGTGTCTGCAGCAGGCCCAGCAGGTGCAGCGCCTCGGGGTGGTCGGGCACCCATTGCAGGCAGGCGTGGTACAGCGTTTCGGCACGTTCCAGGTCGCCGGCCTGGTAGGCGGCCAAACCTTCGCGCAGGTGTTGCTGGCCCTGTTGGGCGGCAAGGGGTGTTGTCGGTGTCACGTGATGAATAAAGAGAGGGTCAATTCCTGGCGTGGGTCAGCTGCAGGCTGTCCACGCCATCGAGCATGCGCAGCCGGCGCGAAAGTTCGAACAGCGACGAGGGCTCGGGCCGGCTGCGCAGCGCCACCATCACAAACTGCCAGTTGACGTGGTGCTGGTTGCGGGTGATGTGCAGCGAGCCCTCGGCCACCATGTAGCCCCAGGCGCGCATGGCGTCGCGCATCGGGCCTTCGTCGGGTTCCACGCCGGCGGCAAAACCCAGGTTCACGCCCAGCGCGCGGCGCGAGGGCAGGCGCATTTCCAGGCGCGAGCCCCACATCATGAGCGAGGCCGAGAGCAGGCTCAGCAGGATGGCCGCCGCGTAAAAGCCCACGCCCACCAGCACGCCTATGGCCGACGACGCCCAGATCGAGGCGGCTGTCGTCAGGCCGCTGATGTTCATGCCTTCCTTCATGATCACGCCCGCGCCGAGAAAGCCCACGCCGGTGACGATGCCCTGCACCACCCGCGTCGGGTCCACCGGCACCTGGGCCATGCCCTCCACGCCGCCCCACCAGAAGCCGGGGTAGCCGGCAAACACGGTGAGCGCGGCCGAAGCCATGCAGACGATGCCGTAGGTGCGCATGCCGGCGGCGCGCCCATGGTAGGAGCGTTCGTAGCCCACCAGCAGGCCCAGCAGCAGGGCGCCGACCAGATTGGCGAACACCAGCAGGTTGACCTCGATCAGCGAGGCGCTCCAGTAGCTGTCGAACAGAGAAAGGGTGTGGTTCATGGTGGTTATTCCTGGCCGTGTACCATCATGCCGCTACTGGTGCTTGAGGAAAACCCCAAGGGGCGCTGACAAGAATCAGTACATAATGATATTTGAGCGTGCGGCGGCCAGACACCGGCCCACCACGGTTCCGAAACGCCCGTTTTCCGCCTTTTAAATTTCTACGGAGATGTTGATGAAACAAGCTTTTGTGATGGCCGCTGCGGCGGTTGCCGTGTTGGCCGCTTCCCCCGCCATGGCCAACCTGGCCCTGGCCCAGAAAAACGCCTGCATGGCCTGCCACGCGGTGGACAAGAAGCTGGTGGGCCCCGCCTACCAGGAAGTGGCCAAGAAGTACGCCGGCAAGAGCGCCGACGAGCTGGCCAAGAGCATCAAGGCCGGTGGTTCGGGCAAGTGGGGCGCCGTGCCCATGCCCGCACAGGCTGCCCTGAGCGACGCCGACGCGAAGACCCTGGCCGCCTGGATTCTGGCCGGCGCCAAGTAAGCTGTTTTTAGGCTGCCCGGGCGCACACGCCCGGCGCCCAAGCGCCCCCCGCGCAAGCGGCGGGCGCTTCTTTTTTGCCATTGCGCAACAGCGTGGCCGTTGGGGTTGGCGATAGCGTGATATACCTCCAACTTGACAGATGTTTTGCAATTTGTGTCAGCGGTGGGCGTCCCCTTGACGCCTGGACCGAATGATTGGAGAGCCTTCCGGATGGCCGAGTCCAGCGATGAATTGTTTGCGTTCGAAGACGAAGCGCCCGCCGACGGCCTGACCGGCGCCCGCCGGCCTGTGCGCGAGTGGACGGTGCTGGTGGTGGACGATGACGCCGACGTCCACCAGGCGACGCTGTTTGCCCTGCAGGACGTGTTGGTGTTCGGGCGCTCCATCCGTTTTCTGCACGCGCACAACGCCGCCGAGGCGCGGCAATTGCTGCTGGCCACACCCGACCTGGCGCTGGTGCTGCTCGATGTGGTGATGGAAACCGAGAACGCCGGCCTGGAGCTGGTGGATTTCATCCGCAACGACGCCGGCCTGACCGCCACCCGCATCGTGCTGCGCACCGGCCAGCCCGGCTACGCGCCCGAGCACGAAACCATCCTGCGCTACGACATCAACGACTACAAGACCAAGTCGGAACTGACCCGCCACAAGCTGCTGACCACGCTGACCACCGCCATCCGCTCCTACGAGCAGATCTGCGCCATCGAGGCCCACCGCAGCGGGCTTGAACTCATCGTTCGCTCCAGCGCCGATTTCATGGAGGAGACGGGGCTGCACACCTTCGCGCGTGGCGTCATCATGCAGCTGGCCGCCCTGCTGGGCACGCGGGCCGAAGGCCTGGTGTGTGCCCAGGTGGAGCGCGGCGGGCAGCAGTACCGGGTGCTGGCCGCGGCAGGGCAGTTTGCCGAGCTCATCGACCAGTCGCTCGACACGCTGCCCGATGCCGAGGTGCGGGCGCTGCTGGAGCGTTCGCTGCAGGAGCACGGCAACGTGTTCTCGCCGGCCGGCCTGGCGCTGTACGTGGGCTACCGCAACGGCAGCGACATGGCGGTCTACATCGACACCCAGCACGCGCCTCCGAGCACCGACCGCAGCCTGCTCGACGTCTTCTGCTTCAACATCGGCAACCTGCTGCGCAACCGCCACCTGATGCAGCGCCTGCACGAGTTCGCCTTCTACGACCAGTTGGTGGGCCTGCCCAACCGCGCCAGTTTTGTCGATGCGCTGGACCGCCAGATCGCCGCCGGCGCCGAGGGCCACGCGCTGGCCCTGGTGGACATCGACGACTTCAGCGCCACCAACGACGTCATGGGCCACCGCTTTGGCGACCTGCTGCTCAACGCCGTCGCGCAGCGCCTGCGCGAAAGCCTGCCGCCGCAGACGGTGCTGGCGCGCATCGGCAGCGACACGTTCGGCGTGCTCGGTCGGCAGGACGTGGTCAACCCCGACGCGCTGATGGCCGCCGCCCGCGTGCCGCTGAGCATCGAAGGCATCGCGCACAAGCTGTCCATCACCTGCGGCTATGTGCAGCTGCAGGTCGATGCCAATGCCGGTGTGGACCTGCTCAAGGACGCCAGCATCGCGCTCAAACGCGCCAAGAAGGACCACAAGGGCCACTACGTCACCTTCTCGGCCCACCTGGGCGCCGAGGCGCGCGCGCGTGCCCTCATGCTGGCCGAGTTGCGCGCGGCCTTCGAGGCCGAGCGCCTGTTCCTCGTCTACCAGCCGCAGCTCGACCTGGTCACCCACGAACTCATTGGCCTGGAGGCGCTGATCCGCTGGCGCACCGAAGCCGGCCGCTTCGTGCCGCCCGACCAGTTCATTCCGGTGGCCGAACGCTCGGGCCTGATGGCGCCGCTGGGCCAGTGGGTGATGACCTCGGCCTGCATGATGATGCGCGACCTGCTCGACGCCGGTCTGGCACCAAGGCGCATCGCGGTCAACGTGTCGGTGGTGCAGTTGCAGGACGCGGCCTTTGCCGACCACGTGGCGCAGGCGCTGGCCCTCAGCGGGCTGGACGGAAGCCACCTGGAGCTCGAGATCACCGAGTCGGTGGCGGTGCTGCCCACGGACTACCTGGAGACCACACTCGCCGGCTTGCGCGCGCGCGGCATCTCGATCGCCATCGACGATTTCGGCACCGGGTATTCGTCGCTGAGCTACCTGGAGCGCCTGCCGCTGGACCGCATCAAGATCGATCGCGCCTTTGTGCGCCAGATCACCGAAGCCAAGGGCCCGCGCATTGCCGAGATGGTCACCCAACTGGGCCGCAAGCTGGGCCTGAAGGTGCTGGCCGAAGGCATTGAAGACGCCAGCGTGTGGGCGGCCCTGGTGGCCATGGGCTGCCACGACGGCCAGGGCTACCACATCGCCCAGCCCATGGGCAAGGACCAGCTGATCCCCTGGCTGGCGCAGCACCAGGACGCCAACCCCGGCGGCGCCTGACACCACCCCCGGAGGACGCCTTCATGCCCATCCTGTCGCGTCGCGAAGTGCTGGGGGCTGCGGCCCTCGCCACGCTGGGCCTGGGGGCTTGCAGCAAGCCGCCGCTGAAGATCGGTTTTGTCGGCGGCCTCACCGGGCGCACCGCCGACCTGGGCGTGGCCGGGCGCGACGGCGCGCTGCTGGCGCTGGAACAGGCCAACGCCGGCGGCGGCGTGGGAGGGCGACAGCTCGAACTGCTGACCGTTGACGACCAGCAGAACCCGGCGGCTGCCGCAGCGGCCTTCCAGCGCCTGCGCGAAGCCGGCGTGGCGGCCATCGTTGGGCCCATGACCAGTGCCATGGCCATGGCCATGGTGCCGCTGGCCAACGCGGCTGGCCTGACCCTGGTCTCGCCCACCGTGACGACCAGCGCGCTCACCGGGCTGGACGACCACTTCTTCCGCGTCATCTCCTCGACCCGCGAGTACGCCCAGGCCAGCGCCCGTTTCCACGCCCAGCGCAGCAAGCTCACGCGCGTGGCCGCCGTGCTCGACATGTCGAACGCGGCCTACACCGAGCGCTGGCTTGACGACTTCGAGGCCGAGTTCCGCAAGCTCGGCGGCCAGGTGATCGCGCGCGAGGGCTACACCTTCCAGCCCGGCATGGGTTTTGCCGATCTGGCCCAGCGTGCCCTGGCCGCGCAGCCCGAGGCGCTGCTGTTGCTGACCGGCGCGGTGGACGCCGCCCAGCTCATGCAGCAACTGCGCAAGCTGCAACCGGCCATGCCGGTGATGACCGCCGAGTGGGCGGCCACCGAACAGCTGCTGGAGCTCGCCGGCGGCGCCGCCGAAGGCGTGGTGGCGGCGCAGTTTCTGGACCGCAACAACACCTCACCCAGCTACCAGCAGTTCCGCCAGGCCTACCAGCAGCGTTTTGGCAACCCCTCGGGTTTTGCCGATCTGGCGGCCTTCGATGCCATGCGCGTGACGCTGCAGGCGCTGGGCGCGCAGCAGAGCGGCGAATCGCTCAAGCAGACCCTGCTGCGGGTGCGCCGTTTTGAAGGTGCGCAGCAGGTGGTGGCCTTCGACGACAGCGGCGATGCGGTCCGCCAGACCTTCATCACGGTGGTCAGGCAGGGCCGCTACGAGGTGCTGACTTGAGGCCTTGGCGAGGCCCTTGGCGCCTGCGCACGCTGCTGGTGGGGCAGTTCCTCACCGCCATGCTGGTGGCGGTGCTGGTGCTGACCGCCATGATGGTGTTCTGGCGCCTGCCACTGGTGCAGCAGCAGACCCGGGAGGAACAGGCCCGCGTGGCCGACCTGGCGCTGGCCAACATGGAGCAGGGCCTGGACAGCACCCAGTCGCTCATGTCCACCCTGACGGGGCTGGCCGACTCCGCCGGTGGCCCGGCGGCAGCGGTGGCGGCCGACATTTTTGCCGTCACCACACGCCAGCTGCTGCTGAGCGACAACCTGCTCGACGGCATCTACCTACTCGACGACACGCTCACCCTGCGCGTGGCGCTGCTGCGCCACGGCGTGGTGGCGCAGGCCGGCGAGTGGGTGGGCAACGATCTGAGCGCGGTGGAAGTGCTGCGCCGCGCGCGCCAGCAGAACACCCTGCAGTGGAGCGCCCAGTTCCTGTCGCCGATCCAGGGCAAGCCGGTGGTGGCGGTGGCCGTGCCGTTTCAGGGTGGTGTGCTGCTGGGCGAGCTGTCCATGGACCGCCTGGTGAGCCTGACCAACCGCCCCAACCAGCGCGACGGCCTGCTGCTGCTGGCGGTGGACAACCGGGGCGCCCTCGTCTCTGCGCCCAACCTGCGCCTGGTGCGCGAACGCACCAACCTGATGAACCTGCCCCTGGTGCGCTCGGCCCTGGCCGGCGACCAGGCCAGCGGGCGCTTCGAGTTCGATGGTCAGGCCTACCAGGGCACGGCGCGCCTGTCGCAGCGCCTGGGCTGGGGGCTGTTGGTGGCCTACCCGCAGGCGGTGGCGCTGGCCGCACGCGACGCCGCCATCCTGATCGCGGTGGTGACGCTGTCGCTGGCGCTGACGGTGGGTGTGGTCACGGCGGCCTGGCTGGCGCAACGCATTGACCGGGTGGTGCACGGCGCCATGGACTTTGCCCAGCAGATGGCGGCCGGGCGCTACGACGGCCAGCCGCGCGGCAGCGGCATTGTCGAACTGCAGCGTCTGGGCACCGATCTCAAGGAGGTGGCCCGCGCCATTGCCCAGCGCGAGCGCCAGCTGGCCGATCAGGACCGGCGCTTTCGCGAGCTGGTGGAGAACACCGCCGACCTGGTGATCGAACTGGACCGCGAGGGCACCGTGGCCTACACCAACCCCGCTGCCGAACAGGCCCTGGGGCAGCCCGGGCAGCCGGCGCAGGGCCGGCCGATTGCCGACCTGGTGGTGGAGAGCGAACGCGCCATGGTGCAGGATTTTGTGGACGCCGGCGACAGGCTGCGCCAGCCCACCTACCGCCAGGACCTGCGCATGCACGGCGCAGGCGGCGCGCTGCGCGACATCGCCTGGAGCTCCAGCGTGGACCGCAGCGCCGATGGCCGCTTCCAGGGCTTTCGCTGCATCGGCATCGACGTCACCAGCCAGCGCGCCGCCGAAGCCGCCGTGCGGCGCAGCGAGGAGCGCCTGCGCACCATCCTCGACAGCACCCCCGCGCTGGCGGTGCAGTGGTTCGATGCGGACGGCCGCGTGCTGGAGTGGAACACCGCTTCCGCCGGGCTGCTCGGCTGGACCAAGGAAGAAGCGCTGGGCCGGCGTCTGGACGAGCTGATCTACACGCCCGAGCAGCAGCACGACTTCATGCAGATCCTGGCCGAGGTCGGGCGCACCGGCCAGCCCTATGGTCCCTACGAGGGCGAGGTGCACGACCGCGCCGGGCGCGCCCGCTGGCTGCTGTCCACCACCATCGGTGTGGCGGGCGATGTGGCGCGCGGCGAGTCGGCCATGATTTTTGTCTGCCTGGACGTGGACATCAGCGACCGCAAGCAGGCTGAGGCCGCCCTGCTGGAGCTCAACGCGCAGCTGGAAGGCCGCATCGAGGAGCGCACGCGCAGCCTGTCGATCGCCAACACCGAACTGGAGCAGGCGCTGACGACGGTGCAACTGGCGCAGGAGCGCCTGGTGGCCTCGCAGGACCGCCTGGTGCAGTCGGAGAAGCTGGCCTCGCTGGGCTCGCTGGTGGCCGGCGTGGCGCACGAGCTCAACACGCCCATCGGCAACGGGCGCATGGCCGTGTCCACACTGAAGGAGCGGGTGGTCCAGTTCAGGCGCCAGATCGAACAGGGCCTCAAGCGCTCTGACCTCGACGCCTTTGTGACCCAGGTGGACACCGGCGGCGCCATCGCGCTGCGCAACCTGGAGCGGGCCAGCGAACTGCTCAGCAGTTTCAAGCAGGTGGCGGTGGACCAGACCAGCGACCAGCGGCGGCGCTTCCGGCTGCGCGAGGTGGTGGAGGAGATCGTGCTCACCCTGCAGCCCAGCTTCAAGCGCAGCGCCCACGAGGTGGTGTGCCAGGTGCCCGACCAGATCGAGCTCGACAGCTACCCCGGCGCCCTGGGCCAGGTGCTGACCAACCTGATCCAGAACGCCCACATCCATGGCCTCGAAGGTTTGCAGCGTGGCCGCATCGACGTCCGCGCCGAGCTGCGCGGCAGCGAGGTCTGCCTGTCGGTGGCCGACAACGGCAGGGGCATCCCCGAGGCCAGCCAGCGCCACGTGTTCGACCCGTTCTACACCACCAAACTCGGCCAGGGCGGCAGCGGCCTGGGCCTGCCCATCGTGCGCAACATCGTCTCCGGTGCGCTGGGTGGCAGCATCGATTTTCACAACCTCGACACGGGGGGTGTCGTGTTCGAGGTGGTCCTGCCGTTGACCGCGCCCTCGGCACCCGCCGTGCCGGCCGCCAGCGCATGAGCGCTGGCAAACCCGGCCTCACATCCTGCAGAATGCCGGGCACACACAGCGGTGTGGGGGCCACCCGCGGCCCGCACCGCCCACCAGGAGCACACATGTCTGCGCGTTCGAATCTGCGTCCCGCCGTTCTGATGGCGATGCTGGCCCTGACGCTGTCCCTGCCTGTCCAGGCGCAGGGCAGCGGCGGCGGCACCACGGCCGGCAGCCGCCTGCAGCACATCCAGACCAGCAAGAAGCTGCGGGTGTGCATCTGGCCCGACTACTACGGCATCAGCCTGCGCAGCCCGCGCACCCAGCAGCTGGCCGGGGTCGACGCCGACCTCGCGCTCGAATTCGGCAAGGACCTCGGCGTGGCGGTGGAATTCATCGACAGCTCCTTCGCACGCCTGGTCGGCGACGTCACCGGCAACCAGTGCGACGTGGCCATGTTCGCCGTCGGTGTCACGCCGCAGCGCGCCGAAAAGCTGATGTTTGCGCGGCCCACACTGGCCAGCGACATCTACGCCATCACCACCCGCAGCAACCGGCGCATCAAGGCCTGGGACGACATCGACAAACCCGGCGTGGTGGTGGCCGTGATGAAAGGCACCTTGCACGAGCCGGTGATGCGTGCGCGCCTGAAGGCCGCCACGCTGCTGGTGGTGGACACGCCCATGGCACGCGAGCAGGAGGTCGAGTCGGGTCGGGCCGATGTGTTCATGACCGACTTTCCGTACAGCCGGCGCATGCTGGAGACCACCGACTGGGCCCGCCTGGTGGCCCCCACCAGCACCTACCACCTGACCGAATACGCCTACGCGGTGGCACCCGGCGACATGCCATGGTTCAACCGGGTCGAGCAGTTCGTGCGCGACATCAAACGCGACGGCCGCCTGCTGCGCGCCGCCAGCCGTTACCGGCTGGAGTCGATTGTTGTGCCGAACTGATGCCACAGCGCACCAGTCGAACCTTTGGCCTGCCCATGGACGACCCGCGTCCGGCGGCGCGCTACCACTGGCTGGCGCGTCTGTTCCTGGGGCTGTTCCTGGTGACGGTGCTGGGCGCGGTGGGTTACGCCGTGTGGCGCGACCGCCAGGTGCAGCTGGAGCAGCAGCTCGCGCGCGCCCAGGGCAACGCGCTGATTTTCGAGGACGAGATTGGCCAGGCCCTGCAACTGGTGGAAAACACCTTGCGCGCCTTGCCCGAGGTGTCGGGCGAGCCGTTGGCCGAGGCCTCGCCGCAGTGGCTGTACGGTGTCTTGCGCCGGCTGCAGCACAGCCAGCCGGCGGTGCGTTCGTTGTCGATACTGGACCGCGACGGCCGGGTGCGCGCGAGTTCCCAGCCGGGCAACTTGGGTGCGATGGTCGACACGCTGGGCTTTTTGCCGGCCGACCGCACCACCGGCGAGTCGTCGGTGCTGCGCGTGGGGCCGGTCTGGGAAGGGCGCGACGTGGGCGGAGCGCGTCCCACCCTGGCCGAGGCGCCCGGTGACCCGGGGAAGCCCTACTTTGTACCTTTGCTGCTGCGCATGGGCGAGGGCGATCAGGCGGTCTGGCTGCTGGCGGCGCTCAACCCCGACTACCTGCTCGGCCGCATGGAGCGTTTCCACCGCGATGACAGCGACCGCGTGCACGTGGCGCGGCTGGACGGACGGGTGCTGTTCAGCACCGACGACGCGCCCAATGGCGGCGACTATCCTTTTCCCGCGCTGTTGTCGGACGTGCTCGCGCGCGAGCTGGGCACCGATGAGGGCGACGCGCTGACCGCGTTCCGCACCCTCAAGGTCTACCCGGTGTTTGTTTCGGTGCGGGTGGACCGTGTGGCGGTGCTGGCCGACTGGCGCCGCAAGTCGGGCGTGATCGCGCTGGTCACCGCGCTGTGCCTGCTCAGCGTGCTGGCGGGCTACCTGTGGCTGATGCGCCGCCTGCGCGCTGGCGAGCAGGCCGAGCAGCAGCAGCAGGCCACCATCGTGCGCCTGTCGCAGGCGCTGGAGCAAAGCCCCAGCGGCATGCTGATCGTCAACCACCAGGGCCGCATCGAGTACAGCAACCCCTACCTGCGACAGATGACGGGCTACGCCGCGGCCGAACTGCAGGGCCGCACACCTGCGCTGCTCGATGGCGGCACAGTGGACAAACAACACTACCTGGAAGTGCTCGCGCAGTTGCAGGCCGGCCACATCTGGCGCGGCGAGATGCTGCGCCGGCGCCGCGATGGCCGGGTCTATCCGGCCCAGGTGGTGGCCGCACCGCTGCGTGACGTGCACGGCCGCATCACCCATTTTGTGAGTGTGGAACACGACCTCAGCCAGGAGAAGCGCACGCTGGCCGAACTGGCGCAGGCGCGTGACCACGCCGAGGCCGCCACGCGCGCCAAAAGCGCCTTTCTGGCCAACATGAGCCACGAGATCCGCACACCCATGAACGGCGTGATCGGCATGGTCAGCCTGCTGCTCGATTCGCCGCTCAACCCCGAGCAGCACGACCAGGCCCAGACGATTCGCGAGAGCGCCGAGTCGCTGCTGCACCTGATCGACGACATCCTGGATTTCTCCAAGGTCGAGGCCGGCAAGCTGGTGCTGGCGTCGGCGCCCCTGTCGCCGGCCGGCTTGTGCCGCGTCTGCACACGCCGGCTGGAGGTCACCGCCCAGGCCAAGGGGCTGCGCCTGGTGCTGGATGTGGCGGCCGACGTGCCCGCGGCCGTGCTGGGCGACGCCCAGCGCATCCAGCAGGTGCTGGTCAACCTGCTGGGCAACGCCATCAAGTTCACCGCGCGCGGGCAGGTGGTGCTGCGTCTGCGTTTTTCGACGCCGACCCTGCGTTTCGAGGTGTCGGACGAGGGCATTGGCATCGCGCCCGATGCGCAGCAGCAGCTGTTCCAGCCGTTCACCCAGGTGGACGGGTCCAGCACACGCGCGTTTGGCGGCACCGGCCTGGGCCTGTCCATCAGCCGCCAGCTGGTGGAGGCCATGGGCGGGCGCATCGGCGTGCGCAGCGCGCCGGGGCAGGGCGCCACCTTCTGGTTCGAACTGACTTTGCCACTGGCGCCCGACATTGCGCCGGCGCCTGTGGGTGAGGCCCCGACAACGGCGGCCCTGCCGGCGCTGCGGGGCCGCGTGCTGCTGGTGGAGGACCAGCCGGTGAACCAGAAGCTGGCGCTGGCCGTGCTGGGTCGCGTGGGCGTGCAGGCGGTGCTGGCGCACAACGGCCGCGAGGCCCTGGACCGGCTGCGCGAGCAGCGCTTCGATCTGGTGCTGATGGATTGCCAGATGCCGGTGATGGACGGCTTCGAGGCCACAGAACGCCTGCGCGCGGGCGAAGCCGGCGAGGCTGCGCAAACGGTGACGGTGCTGGCCCTGACCGCCAACGTGATGGCCGAGGACCTGGCGCGCTGCCGCGCCAGCGGCTTTGACGGCCATGTGCCCAAGCCCTTTACCATGAGCGCCTTGCACGCGGCCCTGGTGCCCTGGCTGGCAGCGGCGGCGTCAACCCACTGACAAGGGCTCGGGGCGTTCCTGTTCGTGATCCTGGCGGCGGTGCGGCGCGGCCTGGCAGTTGCGCACCACGGCCAGCAGCTCCTGCACCCTGAGTGGTTTGGTCAGGAAGCCGCTGGCGCCCGCGTCAACCGCGTCCTGCCGGGCTTCTTCCAGCGCGTTGGCGGTGAGCACCACCACCGGCACCTGGCCGCGTGGCGCGGGCAGGGCGCGGATGTGCTGGGTGCTTTCCAGCCCGTCCATTTCGGGCATGTGCAGGTCCATCAGCACCAGGTCGAAGGCCTCCGAGCGCACACGCTCCAGGGCCTGCAGCCCGTTGGCGGCCTGGTGCACCTCGTGCCCCATTTTCTGCAGCAGGGCCGTGGCCAGCTTGAGGTTGATCGGGTGGTCGTCCACCACCAGCACCTTGAGGGTGGTGGCGTCCACCGGCACGGCGCTGGCGGTGCTGGGTGGTGGCGTTGCCGGGCTCGGGGCTGGCGCCACCGCAGCGGGCTGCAGCAGGGGCGGCGACAGGGGCGGCGACAGGGGCGGCGGCGTGGTGTTGGCAAAACAGGGTGCGGCGCAGGCTTCCACCGTGGTGGGCAGGCGCAGCGTGAAGGTGCTGCCCTGTCCCTCGCGGCTTTCGACCGCCAGGCTGCCGCCCATGAGTTCGGCCAGGGCGCGCGAGATGTTCAGGCCCAGGCCGGAGCCGCCGCGGCGCCGGTTGAGCCGTGACTCGACCTGGAAGAAGCGTTCGAACAGGCGCTCGACCGAGGCGGCCGACATGCCGATGCCGGTGTCGCGCACGGTGAACACCAGCTCGACGGTGTCGGCGTTGGCGCCGGGCTGCACATCGACCTCGAAACCCACGCTGCCGCGCTCGGTGAACTTGATGGCGTTGCTCAGCAGGTTGAACAGCACCTGGCGCGTGCGGGTCGGGTCCAGCCGCACCGCGGCCGGCAGCGAGGGCGTCATCGACACATCAAACTGCAGGCCCTTGTCGCGCGCCTGCGCGCCCATGGGCGTGACCACGTCACGCAGCACGCGCGGCAGGTCGATGGCCTCGGGCGCGACCTTGAGCTTGCCTTCCTCAATGGCCGCCATGTCCAGGATGTCGTTGAGCAGGGTCAGCAGGTGCTGGGCCGAGTCGGCGGCGGTGTGCAGGAAGTCGCGCTGGCGGGCATCGAGCGGGGTCTCGTGCAGCAGCTGCAGCATGCCCAGCATGCCATTGAAGGGCGTGCGCAACTCGTGGCTCATGTTGGCCAGGAAGTGGCTCTTGGTGATGTTGGCCTGCTCGGCCAGCTGGCGCGCGATGTCCAGTTCGCGGTTGAGCGCCTCCAGCGCCAGCCGCTCGCGTTCCTGGCGGCGCTGGCGCACCACAATCGTGGCCGCCACGCTGAGCAGCAGCAGCGCCTGCGCCACAAACAGCCCCACGATCATCTGGCTCTGTCCCTGCACCGTGCGGATCTGCTGCTGCATCTGGCGCGAGATCATGGCGTTGGACGCGAAGGACAGCGCCTGGACCTCGGGGCCCATGCCGTCCATGGTCTGTGCCAGCGCCGCCCAGCCCGGCCGGTGCTGGGCCGGAGCCTCCATCCAGGGCAGCATCTGCGCGGCCAGCTGCTGCAGGTGCGGCACCGCTTCCTGGTACTCGGGTGCGTCGCGCAGGCGGTCCACGCTGGGGCTGGTCAGCAGCAGGTCGAGCCGGCTCAGGAAGATGTCGTGCCGCAGCGTCAGTGCGTCCCAGTCGGTGGCGGGGCTGTCCAGCCCGGCCAGCGCCACCGCCGAGCGCAGGCGCAGGAATTCGCGTTCGAGCTGGAACACCAGCGCCGTGACCGAGTCGGCCTGCAGCTGGGCGGCCTCTTCGGCCAGCCGGGCCTGGCGCAGAAAAATGCCCATCAGCACCGCCAGGCCGGCCAGCATCAGGGCGGTGGCCAGACCCAGCCACGCCCAGAAGCGCTGCGTGGCTTTGCGCCGCTGCATGGTGCTCAGTCGATTTCCAGACCGCCCAGCTGCCAGATCGAGCGTTCGTAGTAGGTGGGGTTCTGCAGGGCCGGGTTGCTGTCAAAGGGGTAGACGACAAACAGCGGCCCCTTGGTGCGCACGGGGATGGGCTGGTCGTTCATGCGGTGGGCCAGCACCATGTCGAACTTGGTCGTGTCGTCCAGCGGGATGGCGATCTTGTAGTCGTTCAGGGCCACCGCCTTGAGCGTCTGGCCCTGCGCCTTGACGGCGGCCAGCACGTCGCGCAGCAGCGGACCGGTGAACTTCACGGGCGCCTTTTCCCAGGGCGTCATGGTGGTGAAGGTCTTCTGCGGCAACGCTTCCAGCATGGCCAGGTCGAACACCGCCTTGTTGCCCCGGTTGGGCGCGCCCAGCTTGCCGCTGACGGTGAGCACCACCTTGCCCTTGGGCGCGTTCAGCGCCCAGCCAGTGGTGGGCAGCAGGCCCGCGGACAACAGCGCGAGTGCGCTCAGCAGGGCGGGAACAAAGTGGCGGCGGTGGGTCATGCTCAGGTCCTTGGGTTCTGCGCAAAATGACAACTTGTGGTCGTCAAAAGCAAAAAATTTAACATTAACCTGAACTTTAGCGCGAATCACGGCGCAGTTCCATGGGTTTTGTCGTCTAAACAGCGCCTGTTGGTGGAAGAAATTTCACAAGGATCACATCAGGCGATCATTTGTATTGTTTGCGAGCTGTCCCACCGGGCGGCTCCGATCGGGCCGGCGCCGCAGGCACCTGGACCGGTGCCGGCGAATTCCGGCGAAAATACGGCCCTGGCCCCGATGGTGAAATCGGTAGACACAGCAGACTTAAAATCTGCCGCCCTTCATCGGGCGTACCGGTTCGATTCCGGTTCGGGGCACCAGGCGACGTGACGGCCAGCCATTTTTGAGAGTACAGACCATGACCCCTTACGACGCCCCCTTCGAAATCCACGTCCACGGCGACGTGCCGCTGCGCGACGACGTGGCCTTTGCCCAGATCCAGGAAGCCTTGAAGCCGCTGTGGGTGTACGCCGGCGCCAAGTCGCTGGCCGACGGTGCGGCCAGTGCCTACGAGGACGAGCCCGGCATCCGTTTCGATGCGCCCCAGCACCTGCTGCAGGTGTGCTGGACGGTCAGCGGCGACGAGGATTTCCGCCAGGTGATCGAGGAGACCTGCATGGCGCTCAACGACATCGCCGCCGCCGGTGCCGCGCTGGAGGTGTCCTTCTACGACACCGAGTTCGACGAAGAGACCGAGGACGACGAGGCCGAATCGCGCGACGATTTCATGATGTGTTTTGTCGGCCCGACGCCGGCGGCCATCATGCAGGTGCAGCGCGACCTGCTGGTGCAGGACGTGGTGCACATCATGGAGCGCCACTTCGACGCCTCGGAGCTGGGCGACGTGGTGGGCGCCATCGACAAGCTGTTCTCCAACCGCTTCGACGCGCTGATCAACTCCATGCAGCTGGGCCGTCCGCCGCGTGGCCCGGGCGGCTCCGCGGGCGGGCACGGCGGCCCGCGCAAGCCGCGTCACCTGCACTGATCCGCGCCACATGGCACAGGGCCTGAGCGGCGCACTCAACCCCGGCGTGCGCCGCCGCGAGGTGTTCGGCTGGGCCATGTACGACTTCGCCAACTCGGGCTACACCACGGTGGTGCTGACGGCGGTGTTTGCCGCCTACTTCGTGGGCGGCGTGGCCGGCGGTGCGCCCTGGGCCACCTTTGCCTGGACGGCGGCGCTCAGCGTGTCCTATGCCATCGTGATGCTGAGCATGCCCACGCTGGGGGCGCTGGCCGATCTGCGTGCCAACAAGAAGCGCCTGCTGTGGGTGTGCACGGTGGGCTGTGTGCTGAGCACCGCCGCGCTGGCCCTGGTGGGGCCGGGCGAGGTGGCGCTCGCCGTGGCGCTGCTCATCCTCTCCAACATGTTTTATTCCTGGGGCGACTCGCTGATCGCCGCCTTTTTGCCCGAACTGGCGCGCCCACAGGCCATGGGCCGGGTGAGCGGCTGGGGCTGGAGCCTGGGCTACGTGGGCGGCATGTTGGCGCTGGGGCTTAGCCTGGGTTATGTGTTGTGGGCCCAGGCCCAGGGCCGGCCTGCGGCGCAGTTTGTGCCGGTCACCATGCTGATCACGGCGGCGGTGTTTGCCGTGGCGGCGCTGTTCACCTTTGCCTTGCTGCGCGAACGCGCACAACCCAACCCGAAGGCGCTGGCCCAGGGCGGGCTGCGCGCCTCGTTGGCGCGGCTGCACGCCACCTGGCGGGTGGCGCGCCACTACCGCGACTTCATGTGGCTCATGGCCTGCGCCGTGGCCTACCAGGGCGGTGTGGCGGTGGCCATCACGCTGGCGGCCATCTACGCCGAGCAGGTGGTGGGCTTTGAATCGCAGGAAACCATGGTGTTGATCTTCGCGCTCAACATCGCTGCCGCCGTGGGCGCTTTTGCCTTTGGCTACGGCCAGGACCGGCTGGGCCACAAGCGGGCGCTGGCCATCACCCTGGTGGGCTGGATCGCCACCTGTGTCATCGCGGCGCTCTCCACCACCAAGGGCATGTTCTGGTACGCGGCCGTGATTGCCGGGCTGTGCATGGGATCGAGCCAGTCGGCCGGGCGCGCCATGGCCGGCCTGCTGGCGCCGCCCGCCCAGCGGGCCGAGTTCTACGGCCTGTGGACCTTTGCCACCCGCCTGGCCAGCATCGTGGGGCCGTTGACCTACGGCGCCATCACCTGGGCCACCGGCGGAAACCACCGGCTGGCCATCCTGTCCACCGCCGCGTTGTTTGTCATCGGTCTGCTGTTGCTGTGGCCGGTGGACATGGCGCGCGGCGAACGCGCGGCGGCCGAAACGCCACAGCCGTGAGCACGCCGCTCAAATACCTCTCGGCCTACTCGCCCGACGTGCAACAGCAGGCGCGCGGATTGCTCGACGGCGGGCGCCTGCCGGCCTGGCTGCTGCAGCGCCACCCGCAGGCACACGGCAAACGCAACGACAGCGCGCTCTACGCGCACGTGGAAGACCTGCGTCAAACCCACATGCGTCAGACGCCGCGCCTGGACCGCGTGTGTTTTGACAGCAAGCTGCATGTGGTGCAGCACGCGCTGGGCTTGCACACGCGGGTGTCGCGCGTGCAGGGCAGCAAGCTCAAGGCAGCGCGCGAGATCCGCATTGGCGCCGTGTTCCGCGACGCGCCGCCGGCCTTTCTCGACATGATCACGGTGCACGAGCTGGCCCACCTGCGCGAGCGCGAACACGACCGCGCCTTTTACCGCCTGTGCACACACATGCTGCCCGATTACCACCAGATCGAGCTGGAGCTGCGCCTCTACCTCACCCACCTGGAAGCGGGTGGCGAGCGGCTGTGGGCGTTGCCGTCAGAGGTTTGAGACGGGCAGCTGCACGCCGGCGCAGGCCTGCGCCGGCAGTTGCAGCCAGCGCGCTGCGGCGGCCTGCAGGGCGGGCAGATCGCCGGTGGTGAACAGCCGCACGGCGCCACCCTCAGTGGCCACCTGACCCGATGTTTCCAGCAACCGGCGCGTCTGCCGTGCCACCGGCGCGCCGGTGTCCAGCAGCGCCACGCCCGGCCCCAGCAGGGCACGCAGCGTGTCTTGTGCAAACACGTAGTGGGTGCAGCCCAGCACCATGGTGTCGATGGGGCCCAGCGCCTGGGTGTAGCGCCGGCACAGCTCAGTGACCTGTGCGCTGGCCTCGGCCTCCACGGTGCAGCGTTCGATCGCGTGGGCCAGGCCATCACAAGCCTGAAGGACAAACGCGACCCGTGCGGGCATGCCCGCGAGCAACTGGGCAAACCGGGCGCTGTTCAGCGTGCCCCGGGTGGCCATCACGCCCACGCGCCCGCTGCGCGTGTGCGCCACGGCGGGTTTCAGCGCCGGCTCCACGCCCACAATGGGCAGTTGCGGGTGCGTGCTGCGCAGGGCGTGCACGGCGGCAGCGGTGGCCGTGTTGCAGGCCACCACCAGCGCCTTGACCTGGTGTCGGGTGATCAGGTGGTCGACAATGGCCAGCGAGCGCGCGGTCACAAAGGCCTCGCCGCGCTCGCCGTAGGGCGCATGGGCGCTGTGGCCAGGTAGACGAAGCGCTCGTGGGGCAGCTCGGCGCGCAAGGCCTGCAGCACGCTGAGGCCACCGACACCGCTGTCGAAAACGCCTATGGGCGCCGAAAGCCGCAAGCGCAAACGATCAACCAGCGATGGCGATGCCCTTGAACTCGCCCGAGGCGATGCGCTTGCTCCACTCGGCGGGGCCGGTGATGTGGGCGCTGGTGCCACCCGAATCGACCGCCACGGTCACAGGCATGTCCACCACGTCGAACTCGTAGATGGCTTCCATGCCCAGGTCTTCAAAGCCCACCACCTTGGCGGTCTTGATGGCCTTGGAGACCAGGTAGGCGGCGCCGCCCACGGCCATCAGGTAGGCGCTCTTGTGCTGCTTGATGGACTCGATGGCGACCGGGCCGCGCTCGGCCTTGCCGATCATGGCGATCAGGCCGGTCTGGGCCAGCATCATCTCGGTGAAGCCGTCCAGGCGGGTGGCGGTGGTGGGGCCGGCCGGACCCACGGCCTCGCCCTTGACCGGATCGACCGGGCCAACGTAGTAGATGACGCGGTTGGTGAAGTCCACCGGCAGCTTTTCGCCCTTCGCCAGCATGTCCTGGATGCGCTTGTGGGCGGCGTCGCGGCCGGTCAGCATCTTGCCGTTGAGCAGCAGGGTCTGGCCGGGTTTCCAGCTCGCCACTTCGGCGGGCGTGAGGGTGTCGAGGTTGACGCGCTGGCTCTTCTGGGTGTCGGGTTCCCAGTTGACGTTGGGCCACAGGTCCAGGCTGGGCGGGTCGAGGTAGACCGCGCCGCTGCCGTCCAGCACGAAGTGCGCGTGGCGGGTGGCCGCGCAGTTGGGGATCATGGCCACCGGCTTGCTGGCCGCGTGGGTGGGGTACATCTTGATCTTGACGTCCAGCACCGTGGTCAGGCCGCCCAGGCCCTGCGCACCAATGCCCAGGGCGTTGACCTTTTCATACAGCTCCAGGCGCATCTCTTCCACGCGGTCGAGCTTCTCGCCCTTGGCGGCCTTGGCCTGCAGCTCGTACATGTCGATGTCGTCCATCAGGCTTTCCTTGGCCATCAGCACGGCTTTTTCGGCCGTGCCGCCAATGCCGATGCCCAGCATGCCCGGCGGGCACCAGCCGGCGCCCATGGTGGGCACGGTTTTCAGCACCCAGTCGACCACGTTGTCGCCCGGGTTGAGCATCACCATCTTGGACTTGTTCTCGCTGCCGCCGCCCTTGGCGGCCACGGTCACTTCCACCGTGTTGCCGGGCACGATCTCGGTGAAGATCACGGCCGGCGTGTTGTCCTTGGTGTTCTTGCGCAGGAACTGCGGGTCGGCCACAACGGAGGCGCGCAGCGTGTTGTCGGGGTGGTTGTAGCCCCGGCGCACACCTTCGTTGATGGCGTCGTCCAGGCTGCCGGTGAAACCTTCCCAGCGCACGTCCATGCCCACTTTCAGGAACACGTTGACGATGCCGGTGTCCTGGCAGATCGGGCGGTGGCCGGTGGCGCTCATCTTGCTGTTGGTCAGGATCTGCGCGATCGCGTCCTTGGACGCGGCGCTCTGCTCGCGCTCGTAGGCGCGGGCCAAGTGGGCGATGTAGTCGGTCGGGTGGTAGTAGCTGATGTATTGCAGGGCGCCGGCGATGGATTCGATCAGGTCGGCTTGGCGGATGGTGCTCATGGCTTGGCTCCGGTGAAGGGTGGGGCGTTCAGTGTTTGTCGGCGTGCGACATCAGCTTGTCGGTGTAGGCGATGGCCATGGCGCTGAGCAGGAACACCACGTGGATGATGGTCTGCCACATCAGCACCTTCTCGTCGTAGTTGGCGGCGTTGATGAAGGTCTTGAGCAGGTGGATGGAGCTGATGCCGATGATGGCCGTGGCCAGCTTGACCTTGAGCACCGAGGCGTTCACGTGGCTCAGCCACTCGGGCTGGTCGGGGTGGCTTTCCAGGTTCATGCGGCTCACGAAGGTCTCATAGCCACCGACGATGACCATGATCAGCAGGTTGCTGATCATCACGACGTCGATCAGGGCCAGCACCACCAGCATGATCACCGTTTCGTTCAGGCCGGTGAGCTGCACATCGCTCTTGTAGCCGATGCTGGTGACCAGTTTGTCCAGCGCCGCCTGGTTGCCGAAGGCGGCCTCGATCAGGTGCACCAGCTCGACCCAGAAATGGAACACGTAAATGGCTTGCGCGGCGATCAGGCCGATGTAGAGCGGCAGCTGCAGCCAGCGGCTGGCGAAGATCAGGTTGGGCAGGTTGCGCATGATGGGCGCGGGGTTCTTGGGGCGTGTTTGTGACATGGGGTGGGTGGAAAGGAAAAGCCCTGTTATTGTAGGTCTGCGCCCCGCAGCCCATGCCGTGCCGGGGTGGCTGCCGAAGGGGGCTGACAAAGGTGTAAGTGGCTCGTAAGAGCCTCCCCGCACAGTCTGGCCCGTTCGCAACCGCGACCCCGTCCGACAACATCCGAGGAGACCGAAGTATGTCCGCACCATCGTCTGCCATCCAGTCCACACTGGTCGAAAACCGCGTGTTCGAACCCAGCGCCGCCACCGTCGCGGCGGCCCGCATCGGTGGCATGGCGGCCTACGAGGCGCTGTGCGCTGAGGCGGACAAGGACCCGGACGGCTTCTGGTCGCGCCTGGCGCGCGAGAACCTGAGCTGGCACAAGCCCTTCACCAAGACATTGGACGAGTCCAACGCGCCTTTCTACAAGTGGTTCGACGACGGTGAACTGAACGCCTCGTACAACTGCCTGGACCGCCACATGGGCACGGCGACCGAGAACAAGACCGCCATCATTTTTGAAGCCGACGGCGGCGAAGTCACCAAGGTCACCTACAAGGAGCTGCTGG
>JAUYSB010000149.1 GCA_030696525.1 Hydrogenophaga sp.
AGGCACCATCAAGGGCGACAACCCCGACCAGGACGCCGGCATCAAGCTGGTGCTGCGCGCGATCGAAGCGCCCCTGCGCGAGATCGTCTACAACGCAGGCGGCGAAGCCTCCGTCGTTGTGAACGCAGTGATGGCCGGCAAGGGCAACTACGGCTTCAATGCAGCCAATGACACCTACGGCGACATGATCGAAATGGGCATCCTGGACCCGACCAAGGTGACCCGCACCGCGCTGCAGAACGCCGCTTCGGTGTCCAGCCTGATGCTGACCACCGAGTGCATGGTGGCCGAGTCGCCCAAGGACGACGCACCGGCCGGTGGCATGGGTGGCGGTATGGGTGGCATGGGCGACATGGGCGGCATGGGCATGTAAGTGCTCCTGTTCTCCTTGCCTGAGGGCTGATCGCCGCGTTGTGCGGGCTCGCCATAGCGTTGCTACTGTCTTCGCCCACACGCCTTGCGCTAAGCCCTCATGCTGCGTCGGAACGCCGATTGGTGTTCTGACAGGAAACATCCAAACAAAAACCCCGCGAGGCGACTCGCGGGGTTTTTTGTTGTGTGCGCCGTTTTATTTGACCAACATCTTTTTGACCACCGCCACCACCAGCATCAGCACCAGGCCACCCACACCACCACCGGCCGCTGTGCCGGCCATGCCAGCGGGGGCTGCGGCGCCGAGCAGTGCGGCCAGCAGCTGGCCGCCGATGCCGCCGCCCAGGATGCCGGCGATCGAGTTGCCCAGCGTGCCGAGCGACAGGTTCTTGAACAAGGCGCCGCCAACGTTGCCGCCGACCGCGCCCAACAGCAGTTGAATCAACAATTCCATTTGAGTTTTCCCCCTGATCTCATCCACCCTGGACATCAGGGCTGGCGCGGACTATAGCCCCGCTGCAGCGGGGCAAATGTCAACGATTGAACAGGGGCGCGCCACCTTTCAGCGGGCGGACAGCCTGAACACGCCAATGGCCTGGGCCAGGCTGGCGGCCTGCTGTTTGAGGCTTTCGGCGGCGGCGGCGCTCTCTTCCACCAGAGCCGCGTTCTGCTGGGTCATCTGGTCGAGCTGGCTGACCGCCACGTTGACCTGATCGATGCCTTCGGCCTGCTCGCGCGCGGCGTTGCTGATCTCGCCGATGATGGCCTGCACGTTGGCCACGTTCTGCACGATGGCCTCCATGGCGGTGCCGGCGTCGTTGACCAGCCGGCTGCCATCGTCCACCTTGCCCACGCTGTCGCCGATCAGGCGCTTGATCTCCTTGGCGGCTTCGGCCGAACGCCCGGCCAGGGAGCGCACTTCGGTGGCCACCACCGCAAAACCCCGGCCTTGCTCGCCGGCCCGCGCCGCTTCCACCGCGGCGTTGAGCGCCAGGATGTTGGTCTGGAAGGCGATGCTGTCGATGACACCGATGATGTCGGAGATGCGGCGCGACGATGCGTTGATTTCGCCCATGGTGGACACCATGCGCTGCATCACGTCGCCGCCCTGTTGCGCCGCGCCGGAGGCCGTGACCACCACCGCCTGCGCCTGCTGCGCCGAATCGGCCGACTGGCGCACCGTGCTGGTGATTTCCTCCATGCTGGCCGCCGTCTCCTCCAGGTTGCTCGCCGCCTGTTCGGTGCGCAAGCTCAGGTCCTGGTTGCCACCGGCAATCTGCGCGCTGGCCGTGCCAATGCTGTCGATGGACGAGCGCACCTGACCGATCACCCGCACCAGCGATTCGCTCATGGTGGCCAGGGCGCGCATCATGTCGCCCACCTCGTCCTGTCCCCGCGGAACCACGGGCGTGCTCAGATCGCCGGCCGCGACCCGGTTGGCCACGGCCACCGCCTCGTTGATGGGCGCCACCACCGAACGGCTGATGAGCACCGCCACGGCCAGCCCCAGGCCCGCCAGACCCACCATCAGCATCAGGCTGATCCAGGTGGCGCGTTCACCAGCTTTGGTGGCCGCAGCCTGCAGCTCGTGGGCATCGGCCGAAATCTGTTCCGACAGCTCCCGCACCAGGCGCGAGGGGTCGCGGTCCACGCCCTGCACCGCCTTGTCGCCCGCAGCCGAATCAAAGTTGGCGGCCTCGAAAGCCTTGAATCCGGCGGCGTAGCTCTGCGCCATCTTCTGGTGCGCGGCCAGAAATTGCTGTGCCAGCTCGCGCGCCTTGCCTTCGGGCAGTTCGCTCACCAGCGCGCCCGTGCGTTTGCCCACATCGGCTTCGATTTTCTGGAAAGCGGTCCAGTAGCGCTCGCGCTGTTTGGCGTCGCTGCCGCGCAACAGGGTGTTTTTCCACTCCTGCACCTGGGTCTTGAACTGGCTGTCGATCTCGCGCGTCGTGCGCTCGCGCTCAAGCGAGGCCGCCACATCGGTGTTGAAGCGTTCCAGCGCGCCATTGAGCGCGTAAATACCCCCCAGACCCGCCAACAACATCAGCAGCAGGATGGCGCCAAACGCCAGGGGAAGCTTGAGCTTGAGTTTCATGGGCCTGTCCTTGTGGCAGGCGGTCTGCATCGACCACCAGCCCTACGCTAACCCACGAACCCGAAAACGTAAAGAATTGTTTAGCAAGCCGCGGTGGCTCAGCAACTTTCGATCAGTACGTCCAGCTTGCGGGCGTCGGCGCAGAAGGCGCGTATGCCCTCGGCCAGCTTTTCGGTGGCCATGGCGTCTTCGTTGAGCGCAAAGCGGAAACCCGCCTCGTCGAACGACACCGGCGCCAGCGGCAGCTCGCGGGCGGCCGCCGCGTCCAGTGCGCGCGGCAGCGGCGCGTCGGACGCGGCGAGTTCAGCCAGCAGCTCGGGGCTGATGGTCAGCAGATCGCAGCCGGCCAGCGCCTGAATCTGGCCGATGTTGCGAAAGCTGGCACCCATCACCTCGGTGGCGATGCCGAAGCGCTTGTAGTACTCGTAGATGGCGCGCACCGAGCGCACGCCGGGGTCCTTGGCGCCGGCCTGGGCCGCTTCGTCCCAGCCTGCACCGGCCGATTTTTTGTACCAGTCGTAGATGCGCCCCACAAACGGCGAGATCAACTGCACCTTGGCCTGGCCACAGGCCACGGCCTGCGCAAACGAAAACAGCAGCGTGAGGTTGGTGCGTATGCCCTGACGCTCCAGCGCCTGCGCCGCCTGTATGCCTTCCCAGGTGGCCGCCACCTTGATCAGCACCCGTTCCTTGGCCACACCTTCGGCCTGGTACAGCGCGATCAACCGTTGTGCCCGGGCCACGGTGGCCGCGGTGTCAAAGCTCAGGCGCGCGTCCACCTCGGTGGACACGCGGCCCGGCACCAGCGCCAGGATTTCGCAGCCAAAACGCACCAGCAGGCGGTCCACCAACTCGTCCAGCGCCACGCCACGGTGGGCCGCCACCGTTTGCGCCAGCAGCGGCGCGTAGTCGGGTTTTTGCACCGCCTTGAGGATGAGCGAGGGGTTGGTGGTGGCGTCCTGCGGGCGGAACAGGCCCATCTGCTTGAAGTCGCCGGTGTCGGCCACCACGGTGGTGTGCTGCTTGAGTGCGTCGAGCTGGTTCATGGACGGGGATTGTGGGATGAAATAAAGTTACTATTTTGTCAGACCTTCTCAACCGCTCCGACACCACCACCCCACCATGCTCGATCGCATCAAGGCCTCCCTGCCCTCATTGGCGCCCGCCGAACAGCGGGTGGCACAGCTGGTGCTGGCCGACCCACGCCGTTTCGCCCAATTGCCGGTGTCTGAGCTGGCGCTGCGCGCCGAGGTCAGCAAGCCCACCGTCATCCGCTTCTGCCGCAGCATGGGCTACGACGGCCTGAGCGATTTCAAGCTCAAGCTGGTGGGCACCGTGAGCGAAGGCGTGCCTTTCATCCACCGCAGCGTGGACGCGGACGACAAGACCGGTGACGTGCTGGTCAAGGTCATCGACAACACCGTGGCGGCCTTTCTCAAATACCGCAACGACGCCTCCACCCACGCCGTAGAAAAAGCCGCCGACGCCCTGCTGGCCGCCTACCGCAAGGGCAAACGCATCGAGTTTTTTGGCGTCGGTAATTCGGGCGTGGTGGCGCAAGACGCGCAACACAAGTTTTTCCGCCTGGGCGTGCACACCATCGCCCACAGCGACGGCCACATGCAGGTCATGAGCGCGTCGCTGCTGGGGCCGGGCGACTGTGTGGTGGTGATCTCCAACTCAGGGCGCACGCGCGATCTGATGGACGCCACCGACATCGCGCGCAAACACGGCGCCACCACCATCGTCATCACCGCCAGCGGCTCGCCGCTGGCCGCCGCCGGCCACATCCACCTGGCGGCCGACCACCCCGAAGGCTACGACCGCTACAGCCCCATGGTTTCGCGCCTGCTGCACCTGCTCATCATCGACGTGCTGGCCACCACGCTGGCGCTGCGCATCGGCGGCGCCAAGCTGCAGCCGCTGCTCAGCGAGATGAAAAACAACCTGCGCAGCAAACGCTACACCTGAGCTTAAAAATGGATGCCTTGCATCATCTGCTGCAAGGCCGCCGCTTCGGGTGAGAGCTGCGGCTTGCCGCTCTTGTCGCCCTTGGCGGCGCTGGAGTCGGGGAACATGCGGAAGCTGGTGTTCATGACGATCTGGGCCACACGCGGCACCAGGGCGTGCATGAGCTGGCCGGTGATGCCCATGCGCGTGGCAATGCGCACCGGCTTGAAGATGCAGGCCTGGGCGATCAGGTCGGCCGCTTCTTCGGGCGCCAGCGTGGGCACGTTTTTGTAGATCTGCGTCGGCGCGATCATGGGCGTGCGCACCAGTGGCATGTTGATGGTGGTGAAGGTTAGCCCCAAGTCGGCGAACTCGCTGGAGGCACAACGCGTCCAGGCGTCGAGTGCGGCCTTGCTGGCCACGTAGGCGCTGAAACGCGGCGCGTTGGTCAGCACGCCGATGGAGCTGATGTTGACCACGTGGCCCTTCTTCTTGGCCACCATGCCGGGCAGCAGGCCCATGGTCACGCGCAGGCAGCCAAAGTAGTTGAGCTGCATGGTGCGCTCGTAGTCGTGGAAGCGGTCGTAGCTGCTTTCAATGGCGCGGCGGATGGAGCGCCCTGCGTTGTTGATCAACACGTCAACACCGCCGTGTTTCTCGACCAGCATCTGCACAAAACGGTCGCAATCGGCCATGTCGGCGATGTCGGCCGGGTAGGCCACAAACTGGTAGCCCTTGGCCCGCGCTTCTGCGCAGGCTTCGTCGAGCTTGTCCTGGTCGCGCCCGCAGATGATGGTGGTGGCGCCGGCTTCGGCAAACTTGTGCGCCGCCGCCAGGCCGATGCCGGACGAGCCGCCGGTGATCAGCACCACCTTGCCACCCACCGTGCCCTTGAGGCTGCGGTCGATCATGAGGTCAGGATCGAGGTGCCGCTCCCAGTAGTCCCACAGGCGCCAGGCGTAGTCTTTGAGGTTGGGGCAGGCCACACCCGAACCCTTGAGCGCGGCCGTGGTTTCGCGGCAGTCAAAACGCGTGGGGTAGTTGACGAAGGTCAGCATGTCCTCGGGCAGGCCCAGGTCGGACATCACGGCGTTGCGGATGCGGCGCACCGGCGCCAGCGCCATCAGGCCCTTCTTCACGCTTTTGGGGATGAAACCCAGCAGCGCCGCGTTCACAAACAGGTTCATGCGCGGCGCGTGCGCGGCGCGGCTGAAGATGTCGAGCACGTCGCCCACGCGGTAGCCCACCGGGTCCACCAGTTGGAAGCAGCGCCCGGCCACGTCCTTCTGGTGGCTGATGACGTTGAGCGCATCGACCACAAAATCCACCGGCACGATGTTGATGCGCCCGCCTTCGAGGCCCACGCTGGGCATCCACGGCGGCAGGATCTGGCGCATGCGCTGGATCAGCTTGAAGAAGTAATAGGGGCCATCGACCTTGTCCATCTCGCCGGTCTGACTGTCGCCCACCACCATGGCCGGGCGGTACACCGTCCACGCGCCCTTGCACTCCTGACGCACGATTTTTTCGCTCTCGTGTTTGGTCATGAAGTAGGGGTGGTCCAGCCCCTCGGCCTCGTCGAACATGTCCTCGCGGAACACGCCTTCGTACAAGCCGGCCGCCGCAATCGACGACACGTGGTGGAAGTGCCCGGCATCGATGGCCCGGGCCAGCTCCACGGTGTGGCGCGTGCCGTCCACGTTGACCGCCACCTGGCTCTCTTCGTCGGCACCCAGGTCGTACACCGCCGCCAGGTGGAAGAAGTGGTCCACCTGGCCCTTGAGCTTCTTGATGTCCTCGGCCGACACGCCCAGCTTGCGCGCGGTCAGGTCGCCCACCACCGGCACGGCACGCGCCGCGCTCACACCCCAGTGGCTGCGCAATTCGGCGACCTTGCCCAGGCTTTCCTGCCGGATCAGGAAGGACACCGTGCTGCCCTTGCGCTCCAGCAGTTTCTTGACCAGGCGTTTGCCAATGAAGCCGGTGGCACCGGTGACGAAGTAATGCATGAAAGACCTCCAGTGAAGCCGGCATTGTCAACCGCGCGCCGCCGCGCCGGCTTAGGCAAAAACCCCAGCCGCGATTGGGGACCTGCCCCCAGGCGTTTTAGTCGCACGCCCCTACACAAGCGGCGCCTGGCTCCGTACATTGCAACGGTCGAACGGCGCGAACACCTCTGCCGCCGTCCTCCCTCAACCCCTCAGGAGTTCGTTCATGGTCAAGAAACTGCAGAAAATCAGCGCTCAGAAAAAGGGCAGCACCGACGCCGCACGTGGCCCCCTGGCCGGCGCCATCAAGGACTCGGCCCAGCAGATCTGGCTGGCCGGCCTGGGCGCTTTCTCCAAGGCCCAGGAAGAAGGCGGCAAGGTCTTCGACACCCTGGTGAAGGAAGGCCTGAGCATCCAGCGCAAGACGCAGTCGGTGGCCGAAGAGCGCATCAACGAAGCCACCAGCCGCATGAGCGACATGGCCAACGGCATTTCCACCAAGGCCGCCGGCCAGTGGGACAAGCTGGAGAACATTTTTGAAGAGCGCGTGGCCAAGGCCTTGAACAAGCTGGGCGTGCCCTCGGCCAAGGACGTGGACGCGCTGATCGCCCGCATCGACGAACTCAACCGCCACGTGCAGCAGCTCAGCGGCAAGGGCAAGGCGCCTGCCAAGGCTGCAGCCAAGGCACCCGCCAAGGCAGCACCAGCCAAAAAAGCCGCTGCCAAGCCGGTGGTGAAAGCCGCAACAAAATCTGCAGCCAAGCCCGCGGCAAAACCCGCAACAAAAGCGGCCGCAAAAGCCCCCGCGCGCAAGGCCGCCGCCCGCAAGAGCGCGGCGCCCGCCGCCGCACCGGCTGCCGACGCCGCCGCCTGATCGGGCGCGTGCGCCGTGAAACACAAGGGGCGTTGAACGCCCCTTTTTTGCGCCCGCTTCACTTGCTGCAATGCAGCAAGTGAAGCCCCATCAGCGATCTACACTTGACCCCATGAGCCGCTCCGCACCGCCCGCGTCCCGACGCCCCCGCGCACGTTCTGCACAGCGGCCCCGTGTGGCACTGGCGCTGGCCGGCGGCGGCCCGCTGGGGGCCACCTTCGAGATCGGCGCCCTGTGTGCGCTGGCGGACGCGCTCGATGGTCTGGACCTCAACGGCTGCGACCACTACGTGGGCGTCTCGGCTGGCGGCTTTGTGGCGGCGGCCCTGGCCAACGGCATCACACCCCGCGCCTTGTGCGCCGCCTTCATCGAAGGCCAGGGCGAAGACGCCCAGGGCTTTGACCCCAGCGACCTGATGCGCCCGGCCTATGCAGAAATCGCCCGCCGCGCCATGGCACTGCCCGGCCTGTTGGTGGACGTGGCCTGGGACGTGCTGGCGCGCAAACCGCTGAGCCGCGCGCTGGAGCGCCTGGGCCCGGCCCTGCCCACCGGTCTGCTCGACAACGAAGCGGTGCACCAACAGCTGTTGCGCCTGTTCGACCAGCCCGGCCGCAGCAACGACTTCCGACAATTGCGCGCCCGCCTGACCCTGGTGGCCACCCACCTCAACAGCGGCCAGGCCACGCCCTTTGGCCGCCCCGGCTGGGACCACGTGCCGATTTCCCGAGCGGTGCAGGCCAGCGCCGCCCTGCCCGGCCTGTTCCCGCCGGTGGCCATCGATGGCGAGCATTACGTGGACGGCGCGCTGAAAAAAACCGTGCACGCCACCGTCGCGCTCGACGAAGGCATGGACCTGCTGATCTGCCTCAACCCGCTGGTGCCTTTTGATGCCACGGCCAGCAGCCGGCGCCTGCAGCCGCGCATCCCCTCGCTGGTCGAAGGCGGCCTGCCGGCGGTGATGAGCCAGACCTTCCGCTCGCTCATCCACTCGCGCATGGCACTGGGCTTCAAACATTACGAGCGCCTGTACCCCGACACCGACATCCTGCTGATCGAGCCCGACCCCGAAGACGCCGCCCTGTTTTTTGCCAACACCTTCAGCTACCACCAGCGCCAGGACATGGCCGAACACGTGTACCAGCAAACCCTGCACTGGCTGCGCCGCCGCCGTGCCACCCTGCGGCCCCAGTTGGCCCGCCACGGCATCACGCTGCGCGATGAGGTGCTCGACGAGCCACGACGCCATCTGCTGGTGCCCGCGCCCGAAGGCAACCGCCTGGGCCAGGCCCTGGCCCGGCTGCAGCACACGGTGGACGAGTTGCAGCACACCCTGCGCCAACGCCAGGCGCTGGCCTGACCCCCCGTTGCCCATGGTCAAAAAAGCCCCGCGCCGCACCGCCGAACGCATCCTGGAGGTGACGCTGGACCTGTTCAACCGCTTCGGTGAACCCAACGTCTCCACCACGCTCATTTCGTCCGAGCTGGGCATCAGCCCCGGCAACCTTTATTACCACTACCCGGCCAAGGACGAGCTGATCAATTCGCTGTTCGACCGCTTCGACAAATCGCTCAACGAACTGCTCAACGCCGCCGACGACGTGCGCAACGTGGAAGACGCCTGGTTCTTCATGCACAGCCTGTTCGAGCGCATCTGGCAGTACCGCTTTCTGTACCGCGACCTCAACGACCTGCTGAGCAAGAACCACCGGCTGGAAACCCATTTCCAGACCGTGCTGAAAAACAAGTCGCGCGCGGTGCGGGCGCTGCTCGCCGGCATGGTGCGCGGCGGCGCGGTGCAGATCGACGCGCGCGAAATCGCGCCCACCGCCCACAGCATGGTGGTGGTGGCCACCTACTGGCTGAGCTACGAGTACGTGCGCGATCCGCGCCACGCGCTGGAACCCGGCAACGCCGAACAGGCCTTGCTGCGCGGCGCCCACCACACCCTGCACCTGCTGGCGCCTTACCTCGAGCCAGGCCAGCGCGCCCACCTGCTGGGCCTGGCCGGCGCCTACGAAAACGACTTTTGACCGACAAGAACCACGAGGAGACACACATGGCCAAATGGACCGCCTTCCCCCACACCGGCGACTACAGCTGGGACAGCGCCAGCCTGAAAAAGCAGTGGGCCCGCCTGCACCGTGGCGACTGCGAGCCCCTGCCCAAAGACGCGGCCGTGCTGGCCGCCTGGGTGCTGTTCCACAACGGCGAATTCCAGAAAGCCGCCGAAGCCGGCGCCAAGGCCGGTGGTGCGGGCATCACCGTGGCCAACAAGGCCACCGCCATCTACGCCAACTACCTGGAGGCCAAGGAAAAAACCAAACTCGACCTCTTCATGCAAGTGGCCGAGCAGGCCGAGGCCCAGCAGGCTGCAGAGCCCGGCAACCCCAATGCCTGGTACTGGCAGGCCTACGCGCTGGGCCGCTACAGCCAGGGCATCAGCGTAGCCAAAGCGCTGGCGCAAGGCCTGGGCGGCAAGGTCAAGGCGTCGCTGGAGCAGGCCATCAAGCTGGAACCCCAACACGCCGACGCCCACATTGGCCTGGGCACCTTCCATGCCGAGGTGATCGACAAGGTGGGCAGCCTGATCGGTGGCATGACCTACGGCGCCAAGAAGGACACCGGGCTCAAGCTGTTTCAGGCCGCCATCAAGCTCAACCCGACCTCGGCCATCGCCAAGATCGAGTACGCCAACGGCCTGGTCATGCTGGACGGCGACAAGAAGATGAAAGAAGCCACCCAGCTCTACGAGCAGGCCGCCGCCTGCGAACCGCTGGACGCCATGGAGCGGCTGGACGTGGACATGGCCAAGGAAGAACTCGAAGACGAGTGAGCCAGACGCTCAGTCTTCCAAGCCCCAGGGCAACATCAGCGACAGCGTGAGCAGCTTCTGGAACTCGGGCTCGAAGCGGTCGATGATCTGCTGCGGCTCGGGGCACAGACCGGCATCGGTGATGAGGCCGAACTGAACACCCCCGCCATAGCTGAGGATGGACACGCCCACGCCGATGTCGCCCGAGGCCGGCACCCAGAACATGTTCTGCTCCAGCGTGGCGCCACACAGCTTGAGTTTCTGCACCGGCCCGGGCACGTTGGTCATCACCGCCGTGGTCTTGCGGTGGAACAGGGCCAGCAACAGGTCCTGCACCGGTTTGGCCAGCGCACCGGCCACCGACAACACGCCATAGACCAGCAGCGGCTGGGTGCTGCCTTTGAGGCCGTGCATGCGGTGCTTGATTTCATAGAGCCGCTCGACCGGGTTGGTCAGCCCCAGCGGCAGCACCAGCGGCACCAGACCGAAGTGGTTGCCCAGTTGCCAGGCCTGGTCCAGCGGCCGCAGGTTGACCGGCACCATGGCGCGAATCTCCTTGCCCGCCGTGGCCTCGCCCTGGTCGCGCAGGTAGGCCCCGAGAGCGCCCGCCACGCAGGCCAGCAGCACATCGTTGACCGAACAGCCCAGCGCCTTGCCAATCGCCTTGACGTGGTCCAGCGGCACCGGCTCGCACCAGGCCACGCGCTTGACCGGACTGGACACGCCCTTGAGGCTGGTGGGCGAGTCGTCGGGCATGAGCACCAGCTCGGCCAGGTCGCCCAGCACCTGCCCGCCCAGGCGCGCGAGGTCGGCCGATTGCCCCAGGGTTTCGAGCAGCCCTTCCTGCGGGCGCGAGAGCAGGTCCAGCGACTTGACCGCGCCGTCGCCCGCCATGTTCAGGGCCTTCACCGTGGCACCGGTCAGGGGCCTGAGCACATTGCCGGCCAGCCAGGTCTCGATGGCGCCCAGCGGATCGGCCGCCTCAGGCGCGGCGCCACGTTGGCGCCGTTCGGGCGGCGGCAGTCCGCCGTCGAACAGACTCATCATCACCGAGATCAGCGCGATGCCGTCGCCAATGCAGTGGTGTATGCGCGCGATCATGGCCGAGCCGCCGTCGTAGCGCTCGATCAGCTCGAAGTCCCACAGCGCGCGCCCACGGTCCAGCGGCTGGGTGGCGAGTTCGGCCACGCGCGCCTGCAAGGCCTCTCGCTCGCTCTGGCCGCGTCGGCGCTTGAGCTGGCCGCGCCGCACGTGCTGGTGAATGTCGAAGCTGCGGTCGCGCACCCAGGTGGCGCCGGCCGGGTCTTCCACCACCCGCTGCACAAATCGCGGGTACTTGGACAACCGCGTCTGAAGCCGCTGGCACAGGGCATCGAAATCGACCCCGGGCTTGAACACCCACACCCCCACGATCATCATGAGGTTGGTGGGCGAGTCCATGCGCAGCCAGGCGGTGTCCACCTTGCTCATGCGTTCGCCCCGCAGGCCCAGCGTGCCGGTGACGGCGCGGGCGACACTTTTTTTCAGACTGGTGACCATGGGTGCGTTCTGGTGTGAAAGCTCTATTGTGTGCGGTGCGTGCCCCGTAAGATACCGCCCGCCACTCCCCACAAACCCGAATCCCCGGAGACCTCCCATGTCCGACCTCAAAGCCACCTTCGAAGCCGCCGTCGCCAACTCCAAGAACCTCAGCGAGCGGCCCGACAACGCCACCCTGCTCAAGCTCTACGCGCTCTACAAACAGGGCACGGCAGGCGACAACAGCGAGAAGAAGCCGGGCTTTGGCGACATGGTGGGCCGCGCCAAGTGGGACGCCTGGAACAACCTCAAAGGCACCGGCCAGGACGACGCGATGCAGCAGTACATCGACCTGATCAAGTCCTTGAGCTGAACTTCAGGCCACCACGCCGCGCTCGCGCAAGGCAGCGATCTGTGCCTCGCTGAGACCCACCTCGCGCAGCACGGCGTCGGTGTCCTGCCCCAGCGCGGGCGCGTTGCGTCGGTGGCTGCCGGGTGACGCGCTCAGGTGCGGCACAAAACCGGGCACCAGCAGCTCGCTGCCATCGCCCATGTGCACCGTCTGCAACATGCCACGCGCGGCGTAGTGCGGGTCGGCCGCGATGTCGGCCACGGTGTAGATTTTTCCCGAAGGCACCTCGGCGGCTTCCAGCGCGGCCAGCACGGCATCGGCGCTGAGGCCTGCGGTCCAGGCGCCGATGGCGGCGTCGATCTCGGCCACACGGGCAACGCGGCCGGGGTTGCTCTGCAAGTCGGGCGCCTGCCCCAGGTCTTCACGCCCCATGCAGCCCATCAGGCGGCGAAAAATGCTGTCGCCGTTGCCAGCAATCAGCACGTGGCTGCCGTCGGCACATGGGTAGGCGTTGCTGGGTGCGATGCCGGGCAAGGCGCTGCCCGCCGGGCCGCGCACCGCCCCAAACGCGCTGTATTCGGGCAGCAGGCTTTCCATGCAGTTGAACACCGCCTCGAACAAGGCCACATCCACCACCTGGCCCTGCCCTTTGGGGTGCTGGGTGGAAACGGTGGCATGGCGGTGCTGCAAGGCCAGCAGGATGCCGATGACCCCGTGCAGCGAGGCCAGCGTGTCGCCCATGCTCACACCCACACGCACCGGCACGCGGCCGGGCTCGCCGCTGAGGTGGCGCAGGCCACCCATGGCCTCAGCCACCACACCAAAACCGGGTCGGTCGCGGTAGGGGCCGGTCTGGCCGTAGCCGCTCACGCGCAACATGATCAGCGCCGGGTTCTGCTTCAACAGCAGCTCGGGGCCCAGCCCCCACTCCTCCATGGCGCCGGGGCGGAAATTCTCGATCAAAACGTCGGCTTCGGCGGCCAGCTTGCGCACGATGTCCTGCGCCTCGGGCTGGCGCAAGTCCAGCGCCACCGAACGTTTGTTGCGCGACTGCACCTGCCACCAGACCGAGGTGCCGTCTTTCACCAGGCGCCAGCCACGCAGCGGATCGCCACCGCCCTGGCCATTTTTGGGCGGCGGCTCGATCTTGACCACATCGGCGCCGAAGTCGGCCAGGGTCTTGGCGGCAAACGGGCCTGCGATGAGCTGGCCCAGCTCCACCACCTTGAGGCCTTGCAGCGGGCCAGGTTGCGGGCCGTATTGGGCGTCGCTCATGGCTTTTTCTTCTTGGCTGCGGGTTTGGCGGCAGGTTTGGCCGCCTTGGCCGGCTCGGCCAGCAGCTGGTCGAGGTTCTTCACGATCTCGGCCTCGATCTTGTCCTTGAAGGCACCGAGCAGAAAACCCAGCTGGGCATCGAGCTCAAACGCGGCCTTGTTCACACGCAGCGTGCCGGTCACGCCCGAGCGCTTGAAGCAGACCTCGTCCTCGAGATCGCCCTCTTCGTAGGTGCATTCCATGCCGAACTCGTTTTCGGCCTGTTCGGCCCAGGCCCAGGCCACTTTGCGGGCCTTGGCCAGGCCCAGGGTGTGGTCGCGGTGGATGTGCAAGTTGGCCATGGGGGTCCTCAAAAATCAGTGGGCAAGCAGCGCGGTGCGGCGTTCGTCCTTGGGCAGGCGCGCCAGCACGCCCACCGCATCATAAAAGCGCGCGAAGTTGCGGCCCTCACGCTCGAACAAAGCTTCGAAGGCGGGCACCAGCTCGTCGTAGGCAGCCTGCGCGGCAAACAGCGCGTTGTTGGCCTGGCCGGCCCAGGTGTCAAAGCCAGCGAAACCGCCCCACTTCCGTTTGAGCAAGTCGTAGCCGCTGCGAAAACCGTCCATGGCCACCTGCTTGGCGGCCAGACGCTGGGCGCGCTCAGGCAGGGCGTAGGCGGCCTGCAGGGCAAGGCGCGTTTGCCGCGCCAGGGCGCGGAACTGCTGACGGCGCTCGTCAAAACGCGCGTAGTCGGCGCGCGCGTTTTCG
>JAUYSB010000251.1 GCA_030696525.1 Hydrogenophaga sp.
AACGCCAGTCCGACGTGCTGGCCGCACTCAAGATCAAGAAGCCCTCGCACGATGCCCAATTGAGCCTGTTGTAGTGGCAGCCGCGAGGCTGAGCCTATACAGATCAAGGACTTATGGCGGTTGGTGTCGAACTCGGGTGGCCACTGCCTGAGCTGCGGCATCCGCCAACTGTCTTGAGTCCGCGGTGGGCCGCCTCAGGTTGACTGTCACGCTGCGCGAAAGCTGTGGGCCCTGCCTGAATGGTGATGTGTGCATGAACACCAGCATTTGTGAGGTCTGACACCCTTGCTTGCGCAGCTTCTCGCCCGCCCGGCTGGCGAATTCACTGACCGCCTCCACAAGCGGCCCAACAGTGTTGACAGTCTTGCCAAATGAGCGCGTCACGGCGATTTGCTGCTTCGGGCCCGGTGCGTCATCGAGCTCAATGCAGGACACGCCCTGGAGTTCCCGCACGGTGCGCTCCAAGACAACGCTCCAACGCTTTTTGACCATGGCCGGGTCCAGACGAATGAGATCGAGGACGGTGTTCACGCCCGCATCGTGAAGCTGCGCGCCGATTCGGCGCCCCACTCCCCAAACTTCAGTGACATCGGTTGCAGCAAAGATGGCGTCTTGGTCTGAGGCCGGCAAAGCCTCAAGGTTGCAGACCTGAGACAATTCTTCAGGATAGCTTCCCGGTTTTCTTTCTGCTGACTTTGCGATTGCGTTTGCCAACTTTGCTCTGGTTTTCGAACTCCCAATGCCGACGCAGCATGGAATTCCCGTCCACTGCAAGATTCTTTGCCTGATAATGCGCGAGCGGCGTATTAGGTCGCCCCTTACCCCATGCAATCCGACGAATGATTCGTCTATCGAATATAATTCTTGGGTCGGCCCCAATCCAGCCGCCAGCGTCATCATCCTATCCGAAATATCGGCGTAAAGCGGAAAATTCGCCGACAATGCCACCAATCCCGCCGAATTCTCAAGGTGGCGAATCTCAAACCACGGCGCACCCATTTTTATGCCGAGGTCTTTTGCTTCATTTGATCTGGCAATTGCACAACCGTCGTTACTCGAAAGTACAATTAGAGGCCTGCCTTGCAGAGAAGGCCTCATTGCCCTTTCGGCCGAGCAATAAAAGTTATTTCCATCCACCAAAGCAAACATATTGCGGACATTTATTAAATCACAAACCGCTTTATGCAGGAAGTCACCACCCCCCAAACCTCCAATGTCTGTCCATCCTTTGGCACGATGTCCGGATATGTCGGGTTGGCAGCTTTGAGCAGCACTTTGCCCGCGCGCTGGTGAAGTTGCTTGACGGTGAACTCCCCATCCACCACGGCCACAACGATATGCCCGTGCTGAGGCTTGATGGCTCGGTCAACGACCAAAATGTCCCCATCGTCGATTCCAGCCTCACGCATTGAAGCGCCCGCCACGCGCAGCATGTAGGTCGCCTGCTGGTGTTTGATCAACAGTTGTGAGAGGTCCAGCCTGTTGACCTGATAGTCCTCGGCGGGCGAGGGAAAGCCCGCGCGCACTGACGCCGCCGGCATGGGAAGCTCAAGAGGGGCATCGTCCAACACTGTTGGCTCGGGAAACTCAAACACACTGTTCATGCGTAAGGGGTATCCGCTTAGCTCCAGTGCTTAGCGAATACTGGATAAAACATCAGTCTTTATTCTATCTGCCAGAACTTTTTCTTGGCACCTTTTTGACCACGTCAGCATAAGTGAATGGCTCGGTCCGCACGGCTTGCTGCAGCAATCGATAGAAGAGCAAGCCGCGCGAGTTCGAGGTCCGACGGTTGAAGCGAAACACAAACTCGTCGAGGTAGGCGTCCAGGTGTTCCGGCTGCACCGATCCATGGTGGGTGCCCAGCATCCAGCGCTTGATCAGCGCTGCGACCCGATGCACGCCGGCCATCGACACATGCGCTGGCGTGTCCGATCCCAGCATCACCCTGCGCTGGTGCGCGTAGCCCAAGTCGGCGAGCGAGCGGTAGGCAGCCGAGCCGTCGGTACGCACCTGAGCACCAGGTTCGATCGAATCTTGCACAAAGGGCACCACACACGACTCGGCGTCGTTGTCGATCCGGCGCAATCGAATTCGCCCAAACCCTTTGGGTTCGTGTAACTCGACGGCAATGGCAACCAGGACCTTGCTGGTGTTGCTCTTGCGCCCTACAGCAGAGATCGGGTTCTCACGGTCGGTCAGCGCCAGATAGGTTTCGTCCACCTCAACCAGCCCCTTGAGGCGCTCGCGCTCAGGACGAACCATGGCCCGTCGAAAGCGGTGCAGCATCGCCCAGGCTGTCTCGTAGCTGCCCAGACCCAGCACCCTCTGCAAGCCCAGCGCGCTGACGCCTTGCTTCTGGTTGGTCAGATACCAGGCAGCAGCCAGCCACACCCTCAAGGGTGTGCGCGTCTTGTCGAAGATGGTGCCAGCCGTCACCGTGGTCTGGCGAGCACAGTCACGGCACATGAGCCGCACGCGACTGGACCGGTAGGGTGCCCCTACGCTGCCACAGCCCGGACAGATGAATCCGTCGGGCCAGCGCAGCTTCTCCAAAAATGCCAGGCAGGCATCCTCGCTGCCAAACCAATCAAGAAATTCGTTCCAGTTGGTCGGGTAGTCCTTGCCAGCCTCCACGGGCGCGATATGCTGGTTGTCCATCCAGCTATCGTAGTCGCACTGGAGCTAAGCGGATACCCCGCTCATGCGTACAGTATATGATTGCGCCCCTTTGAATTGGGCTCCCAGCCTTCCGACGCCTGCGAACGCCCTATGCGCGGCACGAAGTCAGCGGCAGCGAGAGGCTTGACCTGATGCAGTCCAAGCTGCTACGGCCTGCCTTGACGCCTGCCACTTCTGTGAGATCCTTGCTGCACATGACCGAACACTGGAGCAGACCAAATCTGACCGAAGGCCAGTCTGCCCTCATCAAGGATGCAGTTGGGTCCTTCAACGCCATTTTGGAGGGCAGCCCCGCCCTGCGCGAGCGGCCGGGTCAAAAGGAGATGGTGCATGCGGTTGCCTCCACCTTCGCCCTGGCCAAGCCTGCCAAGAATTCCAAGAACAGCCAGGTATCTGATCAGGCCGAGCAGGGCGCATCTGCTGCTGGGCCCGATGATGCACTTGTGCCCCCCGGGCCGTTCATCACCGTGATCGAGGCCGGTACCGGCGTGGGCAAGTCACTTGGCTACAGCGTTCCGGCAATCGTCACCGCCCTCAAGCGGAACAAGCGGGTGTTGATTTCCACTGGCACGGTCGCCCTTCAGGAGCAGCTCGTAGCCAAGGACTTGCCTGCTGTCACTGCCGCGCTGGAAAAGCATGCTGGCCTCAAGGCCAAGTTCGTTCTCGCCAAAGGCCGCAGCCGCTACCTGTGCAATCTCAAGTTGAAGAAGGCGTTGGGGCAGGAGTCCATGAGCGCCAGCTTGTTCGATGGCATTGACGATGGTGAATCCCCCCTTGATGGGTCAGTGGTTGCCCCCCTGGAAGCTGAAGCGGATTTTGAAACGTCCTCTGCTCCCGACGCCCTACCCGCATCTGCCTTCGGCTCGGCCATGCCCCGGCCCCCGCGAATTTTCCCTGCCCAGTCTGACACCCGCCAGATCAAGTTCTTTGAATCCCTGGACAAGTCACTCAAGTCTGGTGAATGGGCAGGAGACAGGGACTCTCTCATTGAACAGCCAGATGCAGGTGACTGGAAAGCCGTTGCGGCCGACAGCCATTCGTGCACCGGGCGAAAGTGCCACCTCTACAACGACTGCACCCTCTATCGAGCGCGCCGGGAGATGGCCGAAGCAAACGTGATCGTCGTCAACCACGATCTGCTGCTGTCCAGCCTGGGGACGCGGACCCTGCCAGCCTTGAAGGACTGCCTGCTGGTGCTCGATGAGGCGCACAACCTGCCCGAGACTGCGCGAGATCACTTTTCCGGCGTGCTGGAGCTTTCCCGCACCAAGTGGATGGATGACCTGGCGCGTCGCATGCTCAAGTCTGCTTCCCTGCTCAAGGACGCCGAAACGTCGCTGGCCACACAAGCGGCCGTGTCTGCCATGCGCCGACTCAAATCTCAGTTGCAGGAACTGCAGGCCCAGGTCCGCGACCTGTTTGACCCGTTGATGCGGCCCAAGCACAACCCCGGGGCCGCATCGCCGCGTACATCGCCGGGCAAGGCGAACACTGTAGGCACTGTTCTTCTGCCGGATGGAGCACTACCAGCCAACCTGACCGAGCCCATGAAACTGGCGCGCGGCGAGCTGCGCACCGTTCTCTCCGGACTGAAGGCGCTGGCCAGCGAAGTCCAGGTGCAATTGGCCGCTGGATCGGAAGACCCCAAGCCCCTCAATGAGATCTACCAGCAGCTCGGATCATTGGCTTCTCGACCAGAAGATGCTGCCGACGCCATTGAGATGCTGCTGGCCATGAGTGACGCGCCCCACGCAAAGTGGGCCCAGGCACAGGACGTCAACGGGATCATGGTCCTGCAGTTGCACGCCTGCCCGCTGAGTGCCGAAGGCGAAATGAACCCCCTGGCTCGGCACCTGTGGTCAAAAGTCGAAACCGCCATTGCAACCTCTGCCACCCTGGCCACGTGCGGTGATTTCGGCTTCTACTTGCGGGAAGCGGGTTTGAGTCACCTCGCCCAAGTGCAGACCTTGAAAGTCGCAAGTCCTTTTGACTACCCCACGCAAGGTAGCTTCACGGTTGTGCAGACAGAACACACGCCAAAGCAACAGGATGCCTATGAGCGCGAGGTGGCCAACGAAATGTTGATCGACATGGGCAACATCACCAGTGGCGCCCTGGTGCTCTTTGCATCACGCCGGCACATGGACCTCACGTTTGAAGCCATCCCCGACAACATCCGTGATCGTGTTGTTCTGCGCCAAGGCGACCTCTCCCGCGCGCAGTTGCTCAAGCTGCACAAGGAACGGGTCGACGCCGGCAAGGCCTCGATCATCCTGGGCCTGCAGAGCTTCGGGGAAGGACTGGACCTGCCCGGCGCCTACTGCGAAACGCTCATGATCGCCAAGCTGCCATTTGCGCCACCCACAGACATGGTGAGTCAGGCAAGTGCCCGTTGGCTTCGCCGCCTCGGCCGCGACGCGTTCACAGAGCAGGTTGTACCGCTGGCCGCCATGAAGCTCCAGCAGTGGGTGGGCCGCGCCATCCGCACGGAAACCGATCACGCGGAGATTTACTGCTACGACGCCCGGCTACTCAACACACAGTTCGGACGGGAAATCCTTGCCGGCCTGCCCGCCTTCAAACGCATGGAGCGCATTGCGGACATGACAGCAGAACTCAGTTGACCTCGCGCGAGGACGGGCTGCTCTGCCGAACAAACCACTTTCGCATCGGCCATCCGACGCCACCGACCAAATGAGAGTCTCCAGATGAGAGCGTGGCTGTACGAGCGGGCCTCTGACTCTGAAATCAGGAGCGCCAGAAGATGCCTGCCAAGCAAACCGGCTCCCGACCCTCAAGCTTGGGGTTTCTTGAAGGCAAGTCCGCTCATATAGAGCATGAGCAGGTTCTCGTCGGCCATCCCGCCGATCACTGACCCAATAATCTTTTTCTCATCTGCCGAAAGCATTTTGATGGCTTTAACGCGGCGGTTATGCATATTGAAAAACAACATCAGCATGATTCCCGCACCAGCCAATGCAACCAGCAAGGAATAATGCAATGGGCCCCACTCTTGAAAGCTCGCGAACACCTGCGAGGGCAGCTGAAGAAAAATGGCGACAACAGCAAGGACAATGCAAAGTCCAACAGAACTCAATGCATATCCTTCACGATCAGCGTAATGGAAAATATCGCGCCGCTTCTTGTCCACCTGCTGTGATGCAGTTTGCTGATACGCGGCCCACTCGACCTTCGTAGCGCGGTCAATCTTCTTGAATTGGCAGAACATTCGGACCCTTTCAAAAAAACACCGGCCTGGATGGACCTTATCGTGGCCGTGTCGCCCATTTTCTGCCAAACCACGCGACCGTGCCAAGCAGTGCTGCAATCGCGCAGCCCGAGTAGACGCTGTCGTGCGCGATCAACCCAAGAAGGGGGTTAGCGCTGACCAGAGGAGCAAGCGGGTGCATGTCGGCATGGATGAGGCCATCCAGCGCAATGTGGCTGAGAGTGCCAACGAAGGCCCCAACAACACATGGCGCCCATCGTGGTCGCTCATCAACGCAGAGCCAGCTGAGCTTGTAGTGGGCGACTTCCTTGTTCCACCGGCCCAAGATCGGCCGCACCAGTAGCGTTGAAACGGGGGCAACAGCGGTTGCGATCACCAAAGCCCCGGGAAGCGTGTGGCTCCAGCCGTGAAGCTCTGCAGCGCCGCGCAGCATGCCAATACCCGGCTCAATGTCCATGGCCACCTGGGCGACGCCAAAGCTGATGAGGCTCATGTGCTTGTCCAAACCGGCTTTGGCGACGAGACCCGCGCCCATGTGAAAAGGGGTGAATGGCATGAATGGGTTCAACTCATTTGCGGCCACCGACCAGCTCGATGGCATGAAGATTCGATGATAGCCAGCGGGTTTCCTCTCACCTAGAATTCAGCCTTCAGGTATTGAGCGAACGCTTCGGCCCTCAACAAATGAATCATGATGCCTTGCCCGTTGTCGAAAAGCTCTTCGAACAGCTCCCAAAACATGAAGAAGACCACTAAAGGTCTGAGTGGTTCAGCGATGCGAAATTTTCTTTTGGCCGCCTACTTTTTTACGCTGGCAACATCAGCAACTGCGCAGTACAGCCTTGATGTACGCAAGCCACAACTTGACGCGCACGCTGCCTTTGCCAACCAGATTCAGAACAGCGACGTCATGAAGTCGCTGATTAGGCTGGTGAATACACTGGTGACGGTTGATCGAGAAATTCCGGTCATCACCAAATCATGCGGTCAGCCAAATGCCTTCTACGTTCCAGGCAGAAAGGAAATCATTCTTTGCTACGACCTCATGGTTGACAGTCAAAGTCGTCTGGTGCGTTCTGGTGTCAGCGGGGGAGTCGGAGTTCAAACCGTTTACGCTGAAACGGCGTTCATTCTTCTGCACGAAATAGGTCATCATCTGATCCATGAGTATCAGCTTCCAGTCCTTGGACAAGCAGAGGACGCAGCAGACAAAATCGCAACGTTTATTTTGTTGAACTCGGATGGCGATGAAGTGCTCAAGCGCGCCACAACCTTTTTCATTACTCGACAGCGGGGTATCGTTGCTCAGGTCATCCAAGGCGAACATGACTACAGCGATAGCCACGGCCTTCCCCAGCAACGACTTGCCAATCTGGTTTGCTGGGGTGCAGGAAAAAACCCAAGCTACTTCTCTGACTTGATCCCAGTCGCGAAGCTTTCCCGGAGAAGACTGCAGTCATGCGCTTCTGAGTTTGCAGCCATGAAGTCTGACCTTCAGGCCTTGCTTGGTACCCGTTTGCGAACGCACTCTGCCAATGAACCTGTGCCTTCTAGCCCATCTGCATTTGAACGCCTCTCAGAACTAGCGCAAATGAACCAGTGCACGGGGTGTCACCGGCCCAACGACTATGCCATGGGGCCACCACTTTCTGATATGGCGAAGCGGTATTCGGACGAACAAATACGTGAAAAGTTGACACGAAAAATTCAGTTCGGCTCTGGCGATTCATGGGGAGGGGCAAAGGCCTCGCCAATGCCAAAGGTACTTGATGAAGACATCGATGCCCTATCAAAATGGGTTAGCGCTTATCGATGAGGTTTTTTGTCAGGGTCATAAAAAAAAGCCCACGTCGCTGACCAAAGTCAAGCGCGTGGGCTTTGCTGTTGAAGGGGTGTTTGGTTAGGGCAAACAGAGTTGCCCTGCCAGTGAATGAAGCTCAGCCAGGCTGCATTCGGTTGATCGCAGCGGTGGAGAGCGGTTTGATGCTGAACGACGCGAGAGCGCTTGCCTTCGACGTGTTCCCCGCCAGGGCGGCCTTGAAGAACTGGCGCGAAGCGTAATGCTCTTTCGATGCTTGTTGATCAAGGCCGTGGACGGCAGACTCAGATGCGCTTCCAGGCCCTAGAACTGGCATTCGACGCCGGTTCATCAGCTCAGAGACACGCTCACGATCTCCATCGGTGAGTGGATTGGCAAAACTCCACGACTCGTTCAGCCGTTTGTCATGGAACGCCACCCATGCCATGGCCAGTCGACCCCAACGGTCCTTCATCACATGGGTGAGATACCCCGGTTTGAAGAACGAGGGATTTTCGGCAGTGGGGTTGCTGCGCCGCCACTCCTGAACCTCAAAAAAATGCATCTGGGGCATGGCCATCACTTCGATTGGCTCTCCAGGAACCATGCTGCAAGCCTCTGTCGGGTGCACCGAGACAGTGGCTCCGCCCGGGGTTCGCAAGAGCAGGTTCCCATCCTCAAGGACGCGCTGGAAGAAGAGGTGCGGCAGTTCGGCCGAGGCGGCGCCACGGTGCTGCCAATTTCTCAGCTCGTAAAGCGCAGATCGAGACACGATCTGCACACGATCCAGTGGTCGCAGCCCTAGTGCACGACCGATGTCCAGCTTCATGGAGCGCCCTCCATCAAACTGAGTTGTTTGAGCAGCAAGCCATCATCGCAGATGCACGGCGGCAAACCAGCCTTGCGACGCCACCATGCAGCATCAAATGAGTTTGGTTTCATGAGAGTTCATAGATAGAAATGAAAAACCCCCACCAGCAAGCCAGAGGCATGCGGAATGGGGGTTTTACGTTCAGGGAAGGCTCAGTCGGCCGACTCGTAAGGACCAGGCAGTGGGTAGCCTTGGCTCTGACTTGCCGGGCTCATGGCCACGGGGTACGCCTGGGGTGCCACTTGGTAGACCGCAGGAGCTTGGTAGGTGATGGGAGCGACAGGCTGCGCTTGGGGAATGATGCGGTTCACACCACGATCATTGAGAACCAAGACGGCCTGGCCGATACCGACCTGAGGGGCAGGCAGCGGTTGAACCACTGCCATGAGGCGCGGATTACCGCGTTCAGTAGGGATCGCCACCACGATTTCAATCGCCGTGTTCTGACCCATGCGATCTGCAACAGCCGAACCACCAAGACCACCCAGGCCTGCGCCGAGGATGCCAAGCGCCATGCGGGCGCTGGTGTTCTTGGTGTTTTTCGCCAATGCATATCCAACAGCGCCACCAAAGGCAGCGCCAGTTGCGGTACCGACTTGCGTTGCGCGAGACGACGGGTTGACCGTCACTTCGCGAATGCTGACCACGGTACCGCCGAGCACGCTTTGCGCACGCTGGCCACCGTCGTACACGTTGCCGGTTTGGGCAAACGTGTTCGTAGCGAAGACCAGCATGGCAAAGACCACAGCCACTTCAGCCAGGAGGCCGAAGAGGTTGAGGCGTTGTGCGCGGGAGAGAGAGAAGCTTGCTTGCATGATTTTTTTCCAAAAAAATGCAGGCAAACGTGTCCCAACAGGGAGCTGTTTCCCTGCAGGGTTGACGCGGCGTGAGCCACTGAATGCGATCCAGGGCTTGAAGCCAAGGACCTTGTTGTGAAAGATGCTGTCAGGCACAGCTGCCTAGTCCAAGATGGACAAGAAACCTCATTGTAGGGGGGGAGCAATCGCCCTACCATTGTGCGATCCACACTGAGTGTGCATCGCAAGGGGTCTGGTAGCCTCGACTCATGAGCTTCGAAATCGACCTACACGACGAAGAAACCTTCGCCTACGACGCCGAGCCGCAGGCGTTTGTTTTGCTTGACCAATCCCCAATCGTTTTCACGGTGAGGGGCATCAGGTTTTTCAAACCGCGATTCGCTCACATTGGGATTGATATCGGGGCAATCACGACTGAGGAAAAGTTTCGCGACACCCTATATGCCTGGTCCCTGGTTGAGTATGAGCTGCTACGGACCAAAATAGCGTCTGATGCAGCCAAGAGCCCAACTGCCTTTGAACATCAGGCGCTGTTGGCCGCCATCGATGGCGACGAAAAGACCTTGATGAGGGTGATGGACAAGCGTATCCACCTGGGCCGAACCGGGCTCAAGCTGGTTCGCCCAACCACCGCCGATGACACGCAGTTGGCTGCAAGCCCAATCCCTGATGCACTCTGAACCGCTTTCTGTGAAAAACGAAGACTCTCAGCAGCCCGTCTTCCATGTCTTGTTCCGCGATGTCGCGCCAAGAACGGCTCCTGCTGTTGAAGAGGTGGAGGTTTGGCGCTTTGTTTCACAACACTTGCACACAAATTCCCTCCCCTTGGTTCTGTTTCGCCCGAGTGATCTTGTTTGGCAGTCAGGCAGCGAGAACATCAAGGCAGAGATTCGGGGGTTGGTCACCGATTACGCCCCTCATTTCGGCTACCCGTGCACTGTGACGAGCGATTCGAGATCGCACAAACGTCACGCAGTCTGGGTGCTGTGCATGCCCGACGAAAATTTCAGCATCTTGCAGATCCAGATGTTCGAAGACGAGGACGCCCCTGACGAAGTGATCCTGACACCCGTCTTCTCGATCGATCCAACGGTTCGGCCTGGGAGTCTTGAGGCATTGGATCTGCTGTTCAGCCACGTTGTGCAGCCTTGCTACGACATTCTGCAATCCCGGCCTTCCCCACGCTCGTACTGAGCAAAACCGGTTTGCGAGTCTTGCACGCCTCCCGCTGACCATCCACGGGCCTCCACCCAGCAATACGGTTCTTCAGGCCAAAAAAAACCATCCGACCCTCTGAAGGCTGGATGGTTTTTTCATTTGTGTGCGCTCAGTCAGTGCCAGATTGGCCTCGACCATGCTTGTTTTTTCCTTTGGACGGCGCCTTGTTGGCCCGCCCACTATCAGCATCGGCATGTCTTGCATCAGCTTCAGACTCTGCGAGCTTGAAGTAGATGAAGAGAATCCAGGCCAACGCGAGACTCAGGATCATGATGACCTTGATTGTTGCGTTGGTGTCGAACATGGCTGCTTGAAAGTCCTGCATTTTGGTGTCCTAAGTGTAGATGTCGGCGTGCAAATTGCAATCCCGACTCAACTGAAAAGCGTGGTTGGAGCGAGTCAAACGGGGTCAGCGTTAGCCTTTTCCCCTTCGATTTGCGCTCCGTGCACGCTTGCCAGCGCTACTGACGGCGCGACTCTTGAGCTTGCGGATACGCCCACGAATTGCCACCACCGCCGTGGCGCAAAACACAAGCCAGCCAACGGCAATCGCAGATACGAACTTGTCGTCGGAGCTGTACCCCAAAAGCATCATCAAAGGCGATGCAATGGCAGTCAACAGAACCACCAGCTCTTTCACGGTGTCGAGCGTGTCAATGTCGTCGACCACGCGAACGAGCGCGTTAATGAGCGTACGGTGTAGCCAACGAAGTGCCCACACGAATGCCGGCAAGGCTGGTACTACCAGCAGCGCCAGGCTAAGAAACGTTGAAAAAGTCATTTTGTCTCCCTGTTCTGGTTAATGAATCCCGACAGGCAGACCAATCCCCAACCGGGACAGATCAATCCCGGCAGGCCGAAAAAAAACACGGCCCTGACTTGCGTCGGGACCGTGTTTTTTGTTGAAGCCTTCAGTGCATGACTGCAGGCTTGGTAGAAAGCAGTCGCTCCATCCGGTTGCGGCGCATGTGCCGCAGGATGAAACGACCATCGAGAGAGGCTTCAGAGCCCTTCCCGAACGATTTGGAGAGTCTTTCAACCTCCTGAATCTTCTGATCCAACTCAGCGTCCGTGAGGCCGTCGAGTTGCTGGAAGAAACGCGCTTGGAACTGACGATCGAGCATGATGGTCCCCTTCGGTTTAGTGAAGAGAAACGCCAGCCGAACGCTGCCCAGTGGTCCGAATGCACTTGGCCAAGATCGCGTAACGAGTACGGTCATTGACAGAGTGCTCGGTCAGAGCGATCACACGGGCGCGCAGGCCCTCACGGACCCAGATCTTCGCAATCGATTCCAAGGTTTGCTTGGATTCGTCGTTCAGACGCGCTGGTGCTGCTTCGAATTGAGCCAACGTTGCAACGGGGAAGCGTGCGACGTTATCGATGAGAGCCGAGTTTGCCATTTTGATACTCCAGAGAGAAAAATGGACGAACTCAGTCCCTGAACGGGTTGAGCCCGTCCGGGTTGATGAAGTTGCTGAGAGGTCAGCTCCACGGCACAGAGTGCAGATGGGGGGAAGTTTAGCCACGGTTTTTGGCAACACTGTTTGGCGCTCCCCACCCCCCCCGCCTCAACCACTCCAATGGGTAAGCAAAACCGTTTTGCTCAGGGGTTCGCTACCGTTTGTCGGCATTCTGGGAAAAATCGACATCGAACTCAGAGCAAGTGATCGCTGGGGAGCACTTGCTCTGAATTCTGGGTTTGTGCAAAACGCTTTCCTTGGGAAACTCGTTTCACCCAAACTTCTCCAAGGTTTTCCGAATGGCTTCGCCACTCCACCCCGTCAACCAGCGTCGCGCGACCGTACTGCTTGCAGGCCAAGCCGTGCCGGCCGCCGCGATACGGTCCGGTCCGGAGGCGTTCCAAGAGGTGCTGGCCCGAGCCAAAACACAATTTGGCTCGGCGCTGTGTCAATGCAAGCGTTCCCCGCTGCGCCTTGTCATCCGTGAGCGCAACAACAAGTTGCACCTGGCCTGCTGGCCGGATCAAGCTCAAGAACACGCCCTTGACTGCCCGTTTTACTCGATTGAAGGGCAAGGTGGACGCGCCGCCTACGATCAAGGCGCCATCACCCCTGATGGCAACGACACCAAGATCAAGCTCCATCACCCCGTGGTGCAAAAGCGCACCGAGGCCAGCCGAGACAGCGAGGCCAAATCCCGCTCGCGCCTGCACATATGGGGTCTGCTGCACCACCTGTGGGAGAGCGCCGGCCTCAACCGCTGGTATCCCGGCTGGACGCGCGATTGGGGCATGGTTCGCTACGTGCTACGCCGCGCCGCGCAAACCACCACCGTCGACAACGAGCCCCTGCTGCCCTCCCTGTATGTGCCGCCACCGTGGTCGCACAAGCGCCGCGATGCCATCGCCCAGCAGTGGAGCCAATTCAAGCACCCCCTGATCACGAACCACAGGGGAACAAACACGGTCTTTTCGGGCTTCATCATCGGCTCCATCAAGTCGATGGAGAAGACGCCCTATGGTTTCGCCATCCGCATGCACCACATGGGCGAGCCGATCTACATCGATGAGGCTACCAGTGCGCGCCTGGCGAGCTACAGCCGCAAGGGCTGGGCCGCCGCCCGACTGCTCGATACCACCTCGCAAAAGGCTGGCCCCGCAGACACGACCGCTCATGTCATCGCCGCGTTGCGCGTCCAGGCCTCGGCCAGCCGAACATTGGTTGCGATCGAGGGCGCCATGATGCGCGTGTCCAAAGCGTGGATTCCGGTGTCCAGCAGCTACGAAGAGGCGATGGCAGATGCTCTGGTAGAGAGTGATCGCCGATTTGTGCGCCCTCTGCACTACGACATCCACCACCTTGACCAGCCGCACTTTGTCCTGACCGACTGCGCCGATCCTCAAGGTCGCGACCCCCTGCCCCGCAAAGTGGCCATGTTCGTCTACGGCAAAGGCATCGATGAGGCGTATCAAGCCAAGATCGAACGCAATGACGCCGACCTCGCGCAACGCCTGGGCTACGGCATGTGGAGCTGGAACACCAAAACCAGCACGACTCCCACATTGCCCGCTGTCCATCCGTCAGTGACGGCAGAACCCCGCGCCGCGCCGCCCCAATCGAGTGACACAGCGCCCGCCTCAGCCAACTAAGTTTTTACCCGCACTTCAACACTTCAAATCATCCACAAAGGAATACCATGGCAGTGACCACCCCCATCGAGACAGCCCACGTAGCAGCTACTGCTCTTGCAGGGAACCCAGAAATCGGCCTCCCTACCACCGAGCCCCAAAGCCCCGAGCTCTCCGATCTCGAGCTGCTGAACTTGGCGTTTGACTTGGGCTCGCCCATGACCGTGGATCTCGAAGAAGTCATCGTCACTGGCGCTGTCGACGAGAGCGTTGATGCACCTCTTGCTGTGGAATCGGTTCCTGAGAGCATGACCACAGCCAAGCTGGAAGCAGCGCCGGCCTTTGACTTCAATCCCGTCCTGCCGCAGTACCTGACCGGTGCACTGGCAACACCGACCGAAACGCCCACCTCCGCTGGCAAGGCGACTCGACTCCCCGCTGGTTGGACTTTCTCCGGCCGAATTGTCTCCAACGGTGATGTCGAAATCGGTTGCCGCGTTGACGGTTCCATCACCTGTCTGAACCCGAAATCGTCGGTCCTCCTGCGCGCAGAGAGCACGACCGTTGGTGACGTGAAGGCAGAGTCGATCAGCGTCGAAGGCACCCTGACTGGCCGCATTGATGGTTCGAATGGCTCTGTCACCCTGGCCAAAAGCTCCAAGATCGAAGGCGAAGTCCGCTACTCCAACATCCAAATGCACGGTGGCACCCACCGCATGAAGCTGGAGTACGTTGAGCCGGCCAAGGCCTGAGTCGTCCAATCAAGATCGCAAGGAAATCCACCATGAACACCGCAGTCTTCCAACAAGACAACGCATTCCCCATCCCCGCCGACTTCTCCACCGTGGTTTGCGCTCAGTCGCACCTGGTCGGCGATCTGCAAGGCGATGCAGGGCAAGACCTCGATCTACGTGTTGAAGGCATCATCAACGGCTCCGTGGTCATCCCCCAAGGCGGCGTCATCGTGATCGACGCCACGGGCACCATCGACGGCGAGCGCATTGAGGCCGACTACATCGTGGTCAAGGGCATTGCCAACGGCAAGATCATCTGCCGCAAAGGCTTGGAGATCGCCGCCGGTTCGATCATCAAGGGCGATATCGAATACCACGGCACCCTGGAGATGCAACGCACCAGCCGCGTCAACGCCTCGATCAGCTTCATGGGCCAAGGGAGCTGAGCATGTACCCGTGGTCTGCTTTCTCTCTCGGTGTTGGGGCATTGCCCCCAACGCACGTGAGCCCTCGAATCGAGAAGCTCCGTGAGTCCCGCTCGCGCAGCGCCACCTCACGAAATGTGCTTGCAGTCGTGGCCACCACGGTTGCCGCGCTGCTGTCAGTGCTGCTCCCATTTCGCGCATCGGCCCAGGTACTCAGCCCGAAGCAAATGGCGCGTGTCATGACCCCCGCCACCGCGCAGGAGATCGCAGCCTCTCGCAACGTGGAGCTTGGCGCCTTTTCCTGCAGCGGTGGTCTGACCCTTACCCTTTTGGACCTGCCCAGCGCCCCGGGGAAGTTTCTGATGACCGTCAACAGCGCGAGCCTGCTGTTTGAATCCGTGCCCACGCAAACCGGCGCAGTCCGACTCGAAGAGCGTTCCGTTGGCCTTGCATGGATCCAGTTGCCCAACAAGTCGATGCTGCTCGATCAGCGCGCTGGCCAGCGCCTGGCCGACGAGTGCGCGAACTACGCACAGCAGACCTTCGCCGCCACGCGCCGGTTGCCAACTCTCTTGGACTGACACTCCGGCCCCCCAGGGCGAGCCAGATACCGCCGCAAATCCTGTCGATCATGAACCGGGCATCTCACCGCGATTTGCCCGCTACACGCACGCTTGCATGTTTCCCCATTCGCCACTGCTCCAACGCACCCATGAGGTCCCGACGAACGACCGATCTTGTTTGACGCGCCGTCATGTCCTCTTGGCTGGCGCAAGCTCGTTCATGGCAATCAAGCCCTCATGGGCGAATGAAGCCCCTGGCCTTGCCAATGACTTTTGGCAGCGTCCACGCACCATTCGGATGCGTCACAGCAGTGGCGAGCGACTGCAATCGACCTACTGGTCAGACGGCGAAATCATTGGTACTGCCCACCAGGAGATCTCCTATTTCATGCGCGACCGCGTCGTTGGGAGAGGCGTAGTCATGGCACCTGTGCTTTTCGACATCCTGTACGGCGTGATTGGCTGGCTGGACTACTTCAACGTCAAGTCCGAAGTCATCCTCACAAGTGGCTACCGCGATCCGCGTCGCAACGCGCGCATTGAAGGAGCCGCGTTGAACAGTCTTCACCCCCAGGGACGTGCCTCAGATGTGGCCATCCCCGGCGTTTCATCACGTCAGGTTTCATTGTTCGGCCAGTGGCTTGGTGGTGGGGGTGTCGGCTGGTATCCGCACAAAGGCTTCATACACCTTGATGACGGGCGAGTACGCACCTGGCGCGGGTGAATCCCAACACAAACCCTGAAGCCTTGTACTTGCTCAATCGACTACGCTTCATCTGTTCCTCGCAACCGAGAATTTTTAGGCATGAACACCTCCACCACTGCCAACAGCTTGCGCACTCTGTTTGTCCCTCAAATGGTCACTGCGACCGGCGAAGGTGTTGATGGCATTCTTTTCGATACCCAGCAGATGACGACTGCGATTTCTTCAACTGTTGACTTGGATGATCTCAACGCCTCAACTGCGCATTGGCTGTCCTTGCCAGCAACACAAAAGCTGGCCAAGGTTCAGAACTGCATTCTCAAGGAGTCCTCGACGCAGCTTCTTGATCTCGAAGTCCGGAAGATACTCGATGCCACCGGCATCCAGTCCATCCCCGACAAGTCAATCGCAGACAGCCGAAACGCTGACACCGAACCCTCGCCAGAACACCTTCTTTGGGACGCTCGACGCTGGTACCTCAAGCCAGTGACCGGGCAACTCCAAAACAAGGCCGCGCGCCGCGCCACGATTCGCGCGCTGCAGCTTGTCCTCGAAGATGCCAACCCGAAGATCATTGAAGACGCCATTAGGCGTGACGCATCACTCACCTTCAACATCCTTCGACTGGCCAACTCCGCATTTACCGGACTCAAAGAACCCACCTCGAGCATTGCCGATGCCATAACCATCGTTGGTCGCAGCCCACTCAAGCGCTGGCTCAACCTGATGGTCTTCTACTCCAACCCCTTCGACAAGCGCCGCGAAATGCTCTTATCTCACGCAGCGTTTAGGGCGTTCTCTTTGGAGCAGCTGACCTTGAAGTCGGGTGGCTCCACCCAAGAGGGAGAGCAGGCCTTCCTCGCCGGCATGGCCTCTTTGATGGGATTGCTTTTTGACCTTCCCATGTCATCTGTTCTCGACGAAATGGGTGCAACTTCCAATTTGCGCCAATGCGTGCTTGAACACAAGGGGAAGGTCGGGCAGCTTCTTCATGGCTTTGAGCAAGTGACCTCTGGGGATCGCTCACACTTCATGCGCGCACTCATCGACAACAAAATTTGCGCAAGCTATTGGAACGAAGTCATGTCTGAAGGCTCCATATGGGTCCACGACATCACACATTTGTTGCGCCGCGACTGATTCTTCCCACATCGACTCACGAATACCTTTTTTGATCATGAAATTGACCGCCCTGAAGGCTGCACGCGCAATTGCTCTCGCTCTCCCCATTGCCGCAACCCTTTTTGCCAGTGCCACTCATGCCGGCGAGGCTGAAATTCGCAAGAACCTGAAGGCCCGCCTGGCTGACATGCCCCCCATCATGGCCGTCGCCAAAACCCCTGTCCCTGGCATTTTTGAAGTGGTTCTTGAAGGCAACCACGTTGTCTACTCGGACAGCAACGGTGACCACTTCTTTGAGGGCACGCTGATCAACACCAAGACCAAGGCCAACCTCACGCAAGAAAAGGCCGACAAACTCAACGTCATCAAGTTCTCTGACCTGGACCTGAAGGACTCGTTCACCGTGGTCAAGGGAACCGGCGCACAAAAATTCGCCTTGTTCACTGACCCGAATTGCGGCTTCTGCAAACGCTTCGAAGGCGATCTCATGAAGCTGGACAACGTGACCATTCACGTCTTCCTGTACCCCATCCTCGGCCAGGATTCGATCACCAAGTCGAACAACATCTGGTGCGCCAAGGACAAGGCAAAGAGCTACTACGACTGGATGCACAACGGGACCGTTCCGCCGGCGGCCACGTGCGACACAGCAGCCGTCGAGCGCAACGTGGCATTTGGCAAGAAATACGCCATCAGCGGCACGCCCACCACCTTCTTCGTGGACGGCTCGCGGCTGCCCGGTGCCTACCCACTGGAAGAACTCAAGAAGCGCCTGGTTGCCGCCAAGTAAACAGCATTGCTACCATGTGGCTCTGCATCGCAGGGCCTTTTTTTGCCCGGCCTGTGGGGAGTGGAGCGCTGGTTCTCCACCTGAGACACGGTAAGATCACCCCCATTCCTTGGCCTTCGTGCCAGAGAACGAGCTGACGCATCAGCATTTACTTCAACCCCTGTGGGCCCCTGCGCCCATCGGGTCTGGGGCCCTCTTTTTTTTTCAAAGAGCCCCATGAACAAAATCGAAACCCTTGGCCTGGACTGGATCAGCGAGAACCTGACGCAGTTTGTCTCGGCAGATTCCGCCCCGTTCATCTCCTACGTGGCCAAGAACCAGATCGTCAATTCTTCTGGCGTTCGTGTCGACCACAACCCGTGCACCGGTACCGTTGTTCTGGCGGCCGAGATCCTCAGCATCGTTCTCACGAACGGGGGAGATTTCGTCATCCTCGACAACAAGATCCTGTCTGAGCCCCTGACGCTTGGCTCCCGCGTGACTGTTACCCCTTACGCACGCCGGCATTTCTCCGGCATTCGTGTGGACCAGTTGCGCGTTGGTGCTGCCAACGATGAGCCAGAACAGGCTGGCCGCCTTGGCAGCTCCAGCGTTTCGCGCTTGCCGGTTGAAACTCCCACGACGGATGAAGGCAAACACGTGCTGGACTACCTGCACCGTGCCCGCTGCCCTGATGGCCTGCGCGTCCTGAGCAACCTCCTGGTTGACATTGGCGCAACCAACATGGCTTTCATCGAGTCGAAGGACAAGATGGCGCTGGTCTTCGACTGCAACAACTCGCTGTTCAACGGCCGAGTCGTTGTCTCAATGGAATACGACATGCAGTCCTTCTGCGTGGAACTGTTCAAGGTCGAGACCAATGGCACGGAAACCCTGCAGCACAAGCATGAGAACGTCGGCCACGATGACCTCACATCCGTGATGACCCTGTTGCTCTGCGACGGTCGCTGGATGTTGGCTCAAGTCGAAGTGCACGCCCCCGCCACCGCCACAGCTGAAAAGGAGTAATGAGATGGCAGTCGAAAACAAGGAACAGGCTGCCAGCCTGATTGCTCGCGTGGATGCACTGATCGTCGGTCTGGAAGCTGCTCTGCATCAACCGGAACTGACGAACCAGGTGGCTTCGGCCACGCTGGAGAAGCTGCGCAATGACGCGGCGATGGCCAACATGCTGTTGACCTCGCTGTCCGAGTCCCTGCAACCCGTGGACGAGTTGGCCAGCGCCAGCGCAAACCCGGTTATTCATCACTCGATTCAGGAGGTGCAACATGCTGCTCACTAAGCAAGAGGTTGTTTCCTACAAGATCGAAAACATGGCCGTGGAAGTCACCTGCAAAACACAATCCGAAGTGGATGCCGTCAAGGCCTTCGCTCAGGTCAACAACTTCCCCTGCCCTGCGCCCGCAGGCTCCCGCCCGGTTTACAGCACATACGCCAAGACCCACCCAGGCGGTGACGTCCTCTGGTGACACTCTCCAAACAAAAACCCCTCAGGTGCCCGTTACGGCGGCCCTGGGGGGTTTTTCTTTGGGGAGTGAGCTGGTGGATGCTGCAGGTACTTGGAGAGGCCTAGCGCGGCATGCCGGCCGCCGGTGAAGCCTTGTGCAATTCGAGATCGACACCCTTGGTCAGCATCTCCCCAATGTCCATCAGGGCAGAACGGTCAAAGCGCTTTTCTGCATCGTGGTTTGCCTTGAGCAGCGGTGAAGCCAGGTGCAAACTGCTTCCGCGGATCTGGCACAGGAGCTTTGGCACACCTGAGGCGTGGAAATGGCCCGTTGCCTCAAGCACCACGCCAGCTTCAATCAGCGCATTGACCCGCTCTGTCTTGGCCTGCTCTGCGAGACGAAGGCGCATGGGGATCGCCGCAGGATCCTCCAGGTGAGCCAGGACCTTGTCTCGCAACACATGGGTCATTGGATGCGGTGGCAGGCGCCCCAGGTAATCGGCAACCTCTTCAAGCAGAGCCAGAGACGCTTGATGGCTTGCTGCATCAAATTCTGTATGGATGTTCATCACATGGCATGCCCATCTCAAGGGTCGTTATTTCAGAAGGGTGAAAGTTTCGAGAAGAATATGGAATAAACCCCAGCCAATAAATATCCTCCGGCGCGAACTTGGATTTCGCTGACTTTTAAAAAACATAGCAATCGCCAAGTGAATCAAAGGCAACCCAAATGCCGACCCCATAGCTTCAGGCGCAACGACTCCAAAGAACGGGCCATGCGAGATAATTAGCAAGAATGAGCCTTGGGCCACCTCCCCAAACTTATCCATGGCAATTGCATAGTAGGCGATTGCGAAGCTGCAAAACGACACGGCAGCAGCCAATGCGAATGGTGTTTGGCGCTCCACTGACTTTTGCTCACTATACTCTTTCACACTCAATTCGTTCATGCTTTCCTCTAAAGACTCTTATTTCATAAACTTCACACACTCTTCGCACTCCGTTTCAATCATATTGTCATTGCTCAACAACAATCGTACAGGCTTCTTTTCAACCTTAAATTTCACAAGCCAGGTGTAATCCTCTTTCAGATCGCCAACTCGACGGCTTGCAACGGCTGAAGCCACATATTCACCAGGGCGAAGGTCAAAGGTGAAGACTCCGTCAGCATCTGTTTTTTGTGCGTCTATTGCTCCTGAAAATTTCTGAGTGTATGTTCTTGCCGAAACAATTGCCAACATAGTTTGCAATACTGCTTTGTACGCATCCTCCGCCGCTCTGTATTCATCGTAAGCCGCACTCTTCCTCTCAAATGCCTTATCTACGGCCCAAGCATTGTTGTGATACTCATTAGGATTGCTTGCATCCCTTTTTAGGATCGCCGCTTTCAAGTCCGATTCACTTTTTGAAAGCAAATCCTTTTTCTCTTTGAATGCGATTTCAAGCGCCTCTTTTTTGTCCTTCAGTGCAGCCGATGCGATGGAGCTAAACTCAAGCGCAGACTCAATTTGAGGATTCAGACCCTTTTCCTCATAAACAGAGACTGTGACTAGACCCAACTTGATTGCATTTCCACCTTTAGTCACGACGAATGTTGATCCGCTGACTGGAACTGTTCGTGAAGCTTTTGTTGTCGGCTTTTGCTGCGCAAAGGCTGTAGAAGCACACGCGAGGACGACTACAAGTGCGATTTTGGAAGATTTCACTGCAAGAACTGTTGTGTGTTATATGTGATAACGATTCTAATGCCGCATTGGGCATCAAATTACTAGCAGGCATAAAAAAACCCGCCTAACCTGAAGAAGGTCGGCGGGTTTTTCTGGAGGTATCTGTGTCAGGCTGCTACAGCCAGAACTTCAACGGTCTTGTACGTACTCAAGCCTTCGACCGTCAGGGCGTCGACATCGATCTTGACCCAAACGTATTCGCGCTGGGTTGCCCACTGCTTGAGATCCGCAACAGACTTAGGAAGGTCATGGCGGACCATGTGCGTCTCGGGGCTGCCAAAGTACAGGAAGCCTCCGAACTGGTTCGTGTAGGCAAGGATGCCGTAACGGTCGAAGAACGAGCCGTCATCCAGCGCTTCGCGCGCCGGCATGCACAGGTGCTCGATGGACACGGCCGCAAGGGACTCGTAGCCGTTCTGGCAGGCCTCCAGCAGTTGTTCCTTCATCTCAGCCATCTCACGATCGAGCTCGGCGAGGTGCAGGCCGGCATGCTGGAGCAGCTTGTCCTTGATTTCGGCCTTTGCGCGAGGCGACAACTCACCCAGCACTTGCAGAAGACGACGGTTGCTGCACAGCAGCGTTGCGATTTTTTCGATATTCATTTTCGGAAAAGGATAGTGCGCGACCATGACAAAGGCCTGGCCGATTGCGCTGCCGAGGCGAGAGCGCTCAGCGGATTGGGTGGAGTCACCGTTGCAGACCCATAAAAGGCCTGCGCGTGGTGTTGCAGGAGAACCCTGCTTGAGAAAATGCTGATGAAGTCAGCTCTTTGCGGAAAGCACTGGAATTTTATTGGGCACAGGGTCAAAACAGCCTGTACCACTCCCTACTGAACACACAGCAAAACGGTTTTGCTTGTCCGTTTTCTCTCTCGGATTCACGGATCATCGCATCAAATCCGATTTGCACTATCCGTCTGCTCAAACTGCGTCGCCCCCTGCTTTGATGGGTTTGCCGACCGGTTTAGTAGCCGGTTTTGACTTGAGCGGCTGAAAGCGGCGCTAGGCATCCGCACCACCTTGGTCCGGGTTCGGACATAGACTCGGCGCTGTCGGCGTGTTCACATTCATGAAACAAGGACTTGTCTTGTCAAATTCTTCAAAGCTCTTCGTACTGCGCGATGGGGTTGGTGAGCGCATCAGGGAGGCGAGAACAAGCGTTGGTCTGAAGCAAAAGGACCTTGCTCCTCTGGGCGGTATCGCAAGAGCAACGCAAATCAGCTATGAGTCCGGAACAACCTCGCCCACGACAGACTACCTACAGAAAGTGCAGACGGTCGGGCTGGATGTTCCGTTCGTACTTTTTGGGCACCTGTCAGAGGAGTTGGAGAATAGATTTACCCCTTCTGGGAATGTCGACTGGGAGACAATCAAGGAAGCGTTTGAACATGTTGATTTTTTTTGTCTTCGCGTTGCGCCCCAACTTCCCCCTCGATTCAAGTGGCAGTTGGTTTCTCACCTCTATCGGTACCTCCAGTCTCGGTCATTGATGCCTGGCGCCAAGGTATCTGACAAAGAGGTACTCGATCAGATTTCAACGAAGTGGAACAGCATGGCCAGTGGCTGAAGAGTGCATGCATTTCGGCTTTGTGAGCACGGTGTACGTTCGGCCAAAAAATAAACCGCCCTGCCCCATAGGGGAGCGATGCCACGGGCGGCTTTGCCACTCCCGCCTGATCAGCGGACGATGTCCGCGACTTAGGCCACGATCTGGAGACCTTCACCAGCTCTCAACCCATCAATTGCGGGCAGCAGGGCCACATGGGCATCGGTCAGCTGAGCAAAACTGGTTTGCGTGTGCCGGATAGGACGATGAGGGCAAAAAAAAACCCGCCCTGCCCCTTGCTGGGGAGAGCGGGTCTTGTACCAGGACGGAGATCCAATCACGCAGCCAATGCTGGAGCGTTCCCGGACGAAGCCATCAAGCTGCGCACGCTGTTGAGAATTGCTTCTCCACGGGGCGAACGGAGTGCAACGATGCGATGCCGAGTGCTCGGCAGCATGTTGAACCAGCTTGCATCTTCGAGCGGGACACCCGCCGCCGCAAGGACGGAGGGTGCAAGAGGATCCTGGATGTCTTTGGCGATGGTTTGCATTGGGTTCTCCTATCTGAATCGGGCATGCCGCCCTTTTGAGACTCTGAAAACAAAGCCGCAAAAGGACGACACGCACGACCGCAAGGCGATCAATGCAAGACAACACAGACAACCGGTGTTGGAGAACCCAATGCGAACCACCGGCGCGCATTAAATTCGACTCTAGGCTGTCTGGGCCGGGCCAACGAGCTCAAGGCTGCGCTGGCAGAGTTTAAAAGAACGATCACCACCCGAAGGTGTAGGCCAAGCACGATGGCTTTGCCAATGAACCCGGCTGTACGGTCATCTCACCGAAGTGAGAGGCATATGAAATAAAGGCGGTCGCGTAGGAGCCGCAGTAACACCCATAGGGCGAAACGAGCCGCGATGGTACCAGCCTTCTCCTACCTAACCATGGAGGCACCCCACACCAATATGGGGAGGGAATGTTTGCCCGTGCTACCAGCAGTGCGATCGCTCTGCACTGATGTGGGGCAGCAGGTTTTCCAGAGTCTTTGTGGATAACTTTGGCTTCGCAAGCCTAGCCTGGACCTGAAGCCCAATAGATATGCGGGGTCCATTGGGTTGCCTATATTTTGAGCAGCAAGTAGTGATCGCAAAACGGTTTTGCGGATGGGGGGCATGTCGGGTCACTTGAAGGGCAGCAGTCCTAAAATCCCTCCAACTGCATTTGCCGTTCGAGCTGCCGCGCAGCAGATTGCCTCCCTGCATCTAAGCCCAGTGCTTGATGCGTTTCAAACTTTCAACCCTTGCGGGCCTGCTCCCGCTCTGGGGTCATGCGCCCGCTTTTCATTGGAGCGTTCGCGCATGAACAAACAACACGCGCTGCCCTGCCCTCGCACTCTTGGTTTCTGGAGCCTGGAGGTCGACCATGGGGCGTGACCTTGACATCTTCGAAGGCATGTCCGAGGCCAGCGAAGCTACTGAGCGGCTCGTTGGCGACTTTGAAATGCCCAACCAGTTCATACCGAACCTGGATGAGTACAGTCGGATAGTTTTGTTCCACTCTGGTGGCAAAGACTCAATGAGTTGCATGCTCTACCTTTTGGAATTGGGCATACCAGCTCACCGGATTGAACTTCATCACCACGAGGTCGACGGCGAGAACCCTGAGCATCTGATGGACTACCCGTCCACCCACAACTACATGGAGAAGGTTGCCGAGGCCTTCGGCATGCCACTGTATTTCTCGTTCCGCGTTGGTGGATTCGAGAGAGAAATGCTGCGTGAAAACAGCGGTACTGCACCGATCACATTCACACGTGGCGATGGCACTGTGGTGACCATGGGTGGAGAGCGTTCAAAGCAAAGCACTCGACGGAAATTTCCACAGGTAACTGCCGATCTTCGAACGCGTTGGTGCTCTGGGGTACTGAAGATTGATGTAGGTTCGCGCCTGCTCATCAACGATCCGCGCTTCACGGACGGAAAGACCTTGGTCATTTCTGGAGAGCGCGCCGAAGAGAGTACAAACCGCGCTCGCTACAGTGAGTTTGAGCCTCATCGAGCTGACAACAGAGACGGTCGAGTTCCTCGCTGGATTGATCACTGGCGCCCCGTGCACAAGTGGACTGAGCGGCAAGTTTGGCAACTCATCAAGAAGTGGAAGGTGACGCCTCATGCGGCGTACTGGATAGGCGCAGGCCGCGCCAGTTGCCTCCTTTGCATCTTCGGATCGAGCAACCAATGGGCAACGGTTCGCATGATTGCTCCTGAGCAGTTCATGCGTGTTGCCAACTATGAGACGGAGTTTGGTTACACCATTCACCGCTCGCTTTCTGTCATTGAGCAAGCTGACCGTGGTGAGCCCTTTGAGGCCGCTCTTCGCTGGAAGCACCTCGCAATGTCAAAGACTTTCGACATGCCGATCTTCACGGAGAACTGGATTCTTCCAGCAGGCGCGTTCGGTGAGTCTTGTGGACCATCCTGAATCATCCTGGCACTGAGACATGCATGTCATGTCTGGCTGCCTATATCCATATCCTGAAAGGAAACAGAGAACCCGCGCTCCTTGCGCGGGGTCTTTTTTCAAGCTATTTACCGTTCGTCGGACGGTCAAAAATAATTTGAAAAAGGGCTGAAAAGAGGGGTTGCGCGAATTAGGACCTCCTGTATCTTGATTTCAAGACCTAACAAACCTATAGAAAAAGATATGAATTTCCAAGTCTCCACCCTCTTGGCCGCGTTGTCCAAAGTCTCCCCCATCGTCAACAAGAACAGCCCCACGCCAATCCTGGGCGATGTGCTGATCAAGGTCAAAGATGGCTTGGCGATCCTCACAGGCACCAGCTTGCGCACTGAGGTCAGCGTGGCATGCCCCGTTGACGATGCTGTGGACGGTGAGGCGCTGTGTGTCTCGGTGGCACGACTGCTGCTGGTCCTGCGCACCATTGACGGTGAGGCTGTCACGATCAAGCCCCTGGCACCTGCCAAGCGTGATGCCGGCTCCCATGTGTACCAGTTGTCTTGTGGCAAGGCCAAGTTTCGCCTGGTCGGCCGCCCGCCCGAGGACTTTGCACTGATGGAGAAGAAGGCCAATACCATCGCGGTGAGCGTCAACGAAGGCGAGTTCCGCAAGGCCGTAACAGAGGTCGCCTACGCCATGGCCTCCCATGACGTGCGCGCATACCTCAATGGCATTCTGATCGAAGCCACGGCCACTGAAGTTCGCGTGGTCGCATCCGATGGCCATCGCATCGCCAAGGCCGTTGTCCCTGTCAATGCGCCCCTGTCGACGAATGACGATCTCCCCGCAGGCACCTTCAGCCGCATCGTTGACCAAGAGGTCGTTCGCGGGCTGCTGCTTCGCGCTCTGGACCCCAAGGGCGGCGAAATGCGTATCCGCGTGAGCCCTACGCTGATCGAGTTCGAATCGGCTTCCCTGCGCTTTACCTCCCTCCTGCTGGAAGGCCGCTACCCGGCCTATGAGAGGGTGATCCCCGCACAAACGGAAATCAACATCAACGTCAACCGCGTGGACCTGTTGACCATGGTGACCCGCGCAGACATCCTCATGGGTGGCGGCAAGGATGCGGTTCGCGTTCAACTGCAGTTCAAGGACGGCGCCCTGGAGGTCAGCGCGCAGAACGAGACCGGCGAAAACTACGTCGAGGAAATGGACATCGACTACGTCGGGCCCGATGCTCGCACCACCTACAACGTGAACTATCTGATCGACGCCCTGAGCAACCGCTCGGAAGAAACCCTGTGCTTTGGCATTGACAGTGCACACCCCGGCCAAGTCTCCCGGGCGCTCCTGACCAGTGACGCTTCGGCTGGCTTCGCCGCCGTGGTGATGGCTATGCGTGACGCGCCCGCCCCCGCGCCTGTTCAAGCACCCGCACCGGCCGCCGCCGTTTCCGCTGCACAGGACGAGGAAGAGGCTGTTGCCGCCTGAGATTGAGCCGCCCAACAACCAACAACAAAGACAACCCATGCTGTTCTTCCTGGTCAAGTTCATCTCCCGCCGTATCCGCAGCATCCTCGTGTCGGCCGTAGCTGTCGCACTGACTGCCGGCTTCAACCACGCTTTCGCAGCACCCCCCATCCAGGGCCGGGTTGTTGGTGTCGCAGACGGTGACACCATCACTGTGCTGGATGCCAACAAACAGCAGCACCGTATCCGCTTCAAAGGCATTGACGCCCCTGAGTCCAAGCAGGCATTTGGCAACGTCTCCAAGGCCGCTCTTTCCGACTTGGTCTACCGCAAGCAGGTAACGGTCATGTGGACTGAGAAGGATCGCTACGGCCGTGTGCTGGGCACCGTCATGCTGGACGGTACCGACATCAACCTGCGCATGATCTCGCAAGGCAACGCGTGGCACTACAAGCAATACGCTTCCAGCCAAAGTGCCAAGGATCGGGCAGCCTATGCGAGTGCCGAAGCCGCCGCTCGCAGCGCTGGTAAGGGACTGTGGCGTGATCCCGACCCTATCCCGCCATGGGATTTCCGTCGCCAGAAGCGTTCTGTCGAGACTCAGGACAGCGCCGGCGTCGAGCTGGGCCACGGCCTGGTTTTCATCAAGGCCCTCTTGGCACAGGGAACGCGCTAATGCCGCGCCCGGTGGCCATGAGGCTGGTGACAATTCAGTCTGAAAACGGACACTCAGCAAATCAATGACTTACGAGGTCGTTGATGGCGATGTTGGAAGAACTGAGTCTGCAATGTGAATTGCAAACGTGTTGTCAATTGAACCATCGACATTGACCGGGCTTTGCCTAGCGGCCGGTATCTGGGAAACTCGTTCAGTCCCTTTCCTCGTATTGACGATCCCTCCCCTGTGACTCAACTCTTTGCAGCCGTTGACGCCCAAGGCGCGATCCGCTTCGTCGGTGACGTTCCCCGTGGCGCGGCCTGTGGTTGTTTCTGTTCGGTCTGCAACTCGCCCCTTGTGGCCAAGCAAGGCGAGGTCAACGAATGGCACTTCGCTCACGAAGGCCAGCAGGAGAGGGTCGAGTGCGCCGCCGGGGCCGTTAACATGCTTCGCCGGCTCGCACTTGAGTCCCTACGCACCCGAACAACGTGGGTCACTGAGCCGATGCGGATGCGGGTTCGTGCGCGCACCGGGGAGGCGGTATCCGAGGTCGTTGAGTGGAATCGCGACGTCCTGCGCAAGTGGCAGTGGCACATGCCGGGCGCACGCCATGAAGCGGTTGCTGATGGCGAACTCTCCAATGGGGCGCCCGTCAAACTGTTCATCGAGGTCAGCCAGGAGCGCCCCCACTACGCCCCAAGTCCACAACTTGGCACGGCGTCCCTGGTGTTTTGGGTCTACATGCCATCCATGGAAACCCTGCGCCACATGGCCAGCGCCCGCGCGTTTGTCGAGAAAAACGGCGTTCTTGTGTGGAAGAACCTGCCCGACACCCAAGGGCTTATCGCAGCGGCGCAGGCTAGAGTCGACGGGGAGGGCAACGAGCGCGCCGCCGCGATCCGGGCCAAGTGGGAGCAGTTCGACAGCCAGCGAGTCGGCCGCCAGATGCCCGGTCACACCTTCCATCGACAGGTTTTTGCACCCTGGGCGCCTGTGATCACCCCAAAACCCGAGCCGAAGCCAGAAACCGCTCCTAAGGCCCTTCCCTGGGCGCCTGGACAAGTGCCGGGGTCCATGCTGAACTTTTACCGCCTCAAGGATGGCAGCGCCTGGGTCGTTTACAGGCGTGAGGGTGGTGGTTTGGGTATTGCTCCATGGGGAGAGCTTGAAGACGGCTGGGATGAGGCCTTGCCGCCATCCGTGGGCACGGCTGACCCTGATCTTTGCGTCTACATCGCGCGAGACCAGGCTTCGCCGTTCCTCTACTTTGGCCCGCGCTCCAAGACCTCTCGCAATGACGCGGATCCAGCCGCGTTTGAAGGACTTTGAGGATGGTGTCCACCAGCCTGTATGCGGGCATTGGCTCGCGCGAGACGCCTGATCTGGTTCTTGTCGAGATGCAGCGCTTGGCCAGCCACTTGGCACAAGCTGGGTACACCCTCAGGTCCGGTGCGGCTGAAGGGGCAGATCGTGCCTTTGAAGAAGGCTGTGTTGCTGCCGGTGGGCCTTGTGAAATCTGGCTCCCCTGGAGGAACTTCAATCGCCATGCCGACACTGGGCTGTATCCCACCGAGGCGCACCACGAGCTAGCAGCTCGGACCCATCCGGCATGGCGGTACCTGAGTCGCGGGGCCAGGGCCCTGCATGCTCGGAACATGGGCCAGGTCCTCAGCATGGACTTGGCCACGCCAGTTCAGTTCGTCGTTTGCTGGACGCGTGATGGCTGCGAGAGCGAGGCCACCCGCACGCGAGAAACTGGCGGTACCGGCGGCGCCATTGCCCTTGCAAGCCGGCACGGGATTCCGATCTTCAACCTTGCGAATCCGGACGCCCTTGACAGGCTTTGGGCGCAACCGTGGGCATCAGCATGGACTTTCACCGGTGACCTGCCTGCTGATACGTACAGGCCTGAATAGAGCCGTATCACTCCACCTCTTCAGGCAGGAAAAAGTCATGAAAAAAGCCCCGGCATCCAGTGAAGGATGCGCGGGGCTGTTTTGTTTAGTGGCTGAGGCTTCTGCCTTCAATCCGTCGCGGCCGACGCTTTGTCGCCCACTTCGGTATCGTTCAGATCGCCTTCCTTGTCGTACTCAGACCAGATGCACTCGGTCACCGATGGCAGCGAGTCGTTGCCGTGGATGCCGATGTACCAGACTTCGTCGAACGCGTTATCTGCAGGGTGGCGGGTCTCGCCGCCGCAGTGATCGCAAACTACGTTCGCAATGTCGGTCATGAACTTGGAGAACTGCTCATGCGAGTCCAGTTCTGCTGCGTGCCCCGTCAACAGCTTGCTGACGATTTCCGCGAGTTCAGCGGCCGTGATTTGTTTGCTCATGTGAATTTCCTGTCTTTGAGGACGGGTCACACCCAACGGGCATGCCCGTCAGGGTGTTGTGAAGTGTGCCGGACTTCTACCGGCGTGATCAGACTGGCAAGCGACCGAACAGCAGCTTGTTGGCCAGCGCGTCGCCCTTGTGGATTTCCACCATCAGGTACTCGATCAGCGCGTTCTTGACGTCATGCTCGAGCTTGCCCGTGAAAACCGTACTGACTCCACCGAGGTTCGGTATCCCCAGTTCAGTTTCCAGTTTGCGCGCGCCAGCCTGGATGGCTTCATGCGTGGCAATCTCAAGCAAGTCGTTCAACTGGCGCAGGACGTATTCGTGCTGCTGCGTTGCAACCTCGCTCGATTGGCGCAACAGATCCAGATCCACATTCCAATCCCGGCCAGTGGTCTTGATCAGTCGATGCGGGCTGAAAAACTCAGCCACCGTGATCGGCTCAGCCGCAGGTTCAACGAGGTTGAGCTGCACGAAATGAGGATTGAGCAACGCACGTTGAGTTGCCTCAGGCGTCGAGCCGTCCCAGCACGTTTGAGCCCAAGCGCTGCGATCGGTGTTGGAAGCTGCTGTTTTGTTGTAGGTGTGACGCGGCGCAGTCAAGTATTCCTCGGCCTGGGCATCGATCACACAGACCTCGCCCTTTTCCAAGAAGTAGTATTGCGCAGCATCCACATCGAGAAGCGCGGTACCAGGCGGCTTGGCCTTCAGCATCTCGATCACCCGAGCAATGAAACCATCGTAGGTTTCCAGTCGAGGATCAGAAGCGTGGGTGGGGTCGACCTGGTCGCTGCTCGAATCCACATCGCCGCCTTCCTCCAGAAGATCAGCAACAGGCTCAGCAATGGGGATGACGATGAAGTCGCCACCTTCACGGATTGCCTTGTACGCCGGGATTTCCCCCGGCGCAGCGGCGACGGTGTAGCAGTCACCCTGTTTGAAGCTTTCCGGGTCAGGGTGATAGCGGTGAAAGTCGGTTCGGTCGAAACGGTCTTGAACCAGTTCCTCCAGTTCGGCTGGCGTGGCGTCGGCCGGGACCTCCACCACCTCCGTGAACTCGGATACCGTCCATGCAGAGAGTTTGACCTGGACCAACTTGGTGCCAGCTTGCTTGTTTTCAGTAGTCATCTTCGGTTTCAGAATGAAGACGAGCACATGCCCAACGGGCCGTGCCCGTCAGGGTTGGTTGATTGCTTATCAGCGCTTGTGGCGCCTCATGCACAAAAGGGCTGGTTCAGTTCGCTTCCACAACGTGAACGTTGAATGAAACTTTCAAACCTTTTTTGATGGCACCAAAAATTGATGCCAGGTTGTCCATGCTGGGATTCCCGTTTTGGGACAGCATGCGGTGAAGACTCTTGCTTGGCTTCTGAGTGATCTGAGCTAACGCTTCAAACCCCACCGTTGCGTTCACAAGGTCGCGCAAAATGAGACGTGCTGTCTCAGGCTCACCATTGAGGAACAGCGTTGCAGCTTCATCCAACATGGCTTTCGCAAATGCCGGGTCGCGTGTGACACGTTCTCCAATGGTCTGCTTAAAGTCTCGGGTCAGGGCCATCAGCCTTTTCCTTTCACCTTTTTGGTCTCAGCCGCGCGCTTTCTTGCCTTGTATTCAGCGTGAAGCTCAACGGCCTTGTCGATGGCCTTTTGTTGACCCTTCTTGGTGCTTCCACCAAACAGAATGATCAACTGGTCACCTTCCCTTGCTATGTAGATTCGATACCCGGGGCCCCAATCGATCTTGCATTCACCAATCCCTCGGAACCACTCGATGTTCGAGGTGTTCCCTTGGGCTAAGCGTGCTTGAACGACGGCAACTTTCGCGGCCGCTTGGTAATCCAGAGCGTTGAACCACGTCGCAAAAGGACATGTTCCATCCTCCTGTACGTATTCCTCAAGCCGCATCTGATGCCCTTATGGTAACGTATAGGTTACTATTTTGCAATGGTCATGCTCCTGACTGGATTCCCAACTCAGTAGATCAACCGTCAGGGTTGAAATGAGTTGCGCGACAAGCCCCTTGCAGGACCTGTCACGCTTGGGAAGTCGCGAGTGACTTCAGTCGTCAAAGTTTTTTGACGGTGAAGTCGTCCAGAACTTCGGAGCCAAGCTTTTTGAGTTCGGCCCTGATCTGTCTTTTGGTGGGCTCGCCACGGCAGTTGATTTCCACACAGCGGTCATCACCCGCAGTGGGGTGAACCAATGCGATCACGACGTGAGTGAATCCTTCCTTCTTAGCCTTGGCAAACCGCTTCTCTGCTGCAGCTTCTTCCTTGGCCTGTTTGGCGTCCAGTTCCTTGCGCAGATCGCCCATGAAGCACTTCTCGCAAAGCCCGTCACGGGTGGGGCGCTCGTTCGAGGGAGCGAATGCCGGCGCGTTGCACCGTTGGCACTCACAGACTTTGACGAGATCGAGCAACGCTCGCATCGCACTCTCTGTGGCCGTTTGGTACGTCACATTGGAGGTTGGATCAGAGACGATCAAGTGCCCCCCGTTTTCCAACTTGACGGTGAGCTGCAACGGATAACCGTTGTTCATCCACACACAGGGCGACATTTCTGCCTCGAGCGTGGCCGAACCAATTTGCTTGGTCAGCTTGAGCTTGCGCAAATGGTACTGAGGATCATTTTCTTGGGTCATTTTGGTGAAGTGAAAATGACCAGACCCAACCCAATCGGGCCGGGCCCGATCGGGTCTTGGTGAGGTTAGCGAACGAACTGGGCTCTGGAAGGTGCTGTACCTGCGCGAGCCGGCGCCGTTGCTTCTGTGAAGTAGGTGATGATCCCCCTGGCATACGCCCGGTGACCGAAGATCGTGACTTCCTCGGCCGACTGGACTGCAAACCCGTCAGGGTCAACAAACAGGTGTGTCGATTTCGGGTTGAATGAAATCTCCACGCCCGAGAAGCTGTGTGGCGCGACGAATCGCACCAGCTCCCCGTCTATTGAGGCCATCGGGAATTTGGCACTTGTGCCTTGCGCGATGGCTTCTCGGCCCGATTGCTGAACGTTGAAGAACGCGTCCTTGAGAACGACGCACTCTTGGTAGCTCAGCACCGTCCTGCTCCAGAATCCGCGCCCACAGCGGTGGCCACCTCGAGCATTGCCCGCGTGGATGCTGTGCACACAAATCCCAGTGCGTTTGTGGATGTTCAAGTTGAGTCGAACTCCGCACATTGCCCCAGGCGCTGGCGTCAGGCTTTTGGCCATGATCCTGCGCGCGGTGGCATCGCTCTGCAACGCCTCATCGATCACGCCTGGTGCTTGCAGCGCCAGTACGCGATTTCTGTAGTGCGGCGAATCGCAGGCCAGGACCACCGTGGGGCAGTCCTGGCTAGGCAACCCTTCGCAGAACACCGGAAGAGTCAATGCGTGTTGCATGCTTACGCGGCAACAGCGACCTTGCGCTTCTTCGGTGCGGCCTTGATGAGCGTGACCTTGGCTTGTTGCCACTGCCCGTCATCAATGCACTCCAGCAGACACTGCCCGACTTCGTTGAAGTGGACGTTGTCAACCACAGTGCGTTCATCGTCTTGATCTGCTTCCAGAATCACACGGTAGGTGTCTGAGCCACGGTCATATTCGACTGTGACGTCACCTTCGAACTTTTTCGTGGCCACGTGCACCCGAAGCCCAGGGGCTACAAGTGCGCTGTCCTCTTCAGTCGGATCGATGAAGGTCAGGTCTTTCGGATTTGCATCCGTCAGCACGTTGACCGGCGAGCGAAGCCCGTCAGCCATTGGCATGTCCTCCATCTGTTGAATCAACGTCCGCAGATACGGGTTCTGAATCACTTGGTAGGTGTCTTCGAACTTTTCGTTGATCCCCACGTAGCGGCCTTCCCATTTGACTGGAAAGTACGTCTTGGCCCCAGTGAGGCTGATCGTCCGACACCCGCCGATGGCTGCGTCTTCGCTTCCGTCAGCCGCCGATCCATCGAACCGGTGCAGCTTGTAGAAGCTCAGTGCAACCTTGCTTTCCACTTCGACAGGCTGGCTGAGCAAATCGGTTTGCACCACGGTGTATTCCGACATGCTGACCTTGATCGTCGTGAAGCCATCGCTTTGGTCAACCACTTTGCCCTCAATGGGACTGTAGAAGTTGATGCCACCGAGGCTGTTGACTTGAGGCTCTTGGACGTAGATCTTGAAACTGACACGTCGCGACACCTCCAGCTTGGTCAACACATTGCGAAAGTGGGCGCGAGCGATTTCTTTTTGAGACATGGTTTCAGTTTTGAATTGAAGACCAAGCCCACCCCGTACCGGGAATTTGGGCCCGGTCGGGTGATGAAATGCCCTCGTTGGTAGTGGCTGCATGGTTGTGCAGCCAAGCCCACGAGGAAGGTTTGCCGCGAATGCATCACGGCGAGGAAAAGCCGATTACTCGGCGGGATTTGAGCAGGGGCCTAACACCGTTGCATCTGGCGACGCAAAGACAAGTCGCAGCATGCTCAGGTCGTACTCATCGGGCTGGTCCGTGACCAATCCGCGTTCAACCATCAGGTCAAGCAACCCAGGAATCTCGGCGTAGAAGGAAACACCTTCTGCCGGGGCCTGGGCGACCTCTCTGAACGTTTTGGTTTCCCGCGCGTTCACGACCAGATAGTCTGGGCACCAGACGACGTTCGTCGTTCCTCCGTCCAATGCATCGAGCTCGCGCCCTTTGCGTTGCAAGGTGTGTGTGCTGAAGTCGACGATGGTGTCGCCGATTTGCAGCCATGCGTGATACCCGATTGCAGGCTTGCCGCCTTGATTAACCGACACACTGCTGGGCATGTGGGTGATGACGTCAGAGTCACCGCTTCCCACGCGCCAAGCAGCTGCACCGACGACAACGCGCGAAGCGATGCCATGGTCTTGCATGAGCCGTTGAGCCAACTGAGCGTGGATCAGACAATCCGCGCCCAAATTGAGGCTTGCAGCGTTTGTGAGCTTGACCAAGGCCTTGCTCAGTCGTTCGATCAAATTGAGGTTTTCTGGGGTCATTGGCCATCCGAAAATGGTTGAGAAACCCCACGCAAACCAAACCCAGCGGGCATGGCCCGCATGGGAAGTGTGTAGATGCTGCACGGCAGCTCGATCGCCAAGATGGCAGATGTCCCGATTGTAGGTCACGGCCGGCGGCTTGGCCTCGCACCTGCTCCCATGTCCTGGCGCGTTCCGTACGCCCGACTTTCTACGTGGAAAGTCGTGGAAAGCTCACGCTCAACGCCCTACCTGGCTCCGGGAAACTCCTCTGATTTCTTGATTCATAACTTTATTCATTAAAATCGAGGCATCCACCGTAATTCTCATGTAAAAGCTCTGCCAAGCCGCGATCCAAACTCTATTCATAAGATGCGAACGAAAGGTATAGATCCGTCCGAGCTGGCCCGCTTTGTCCGAGCCAACGGGGCCGTTCGCTCGCGGGACGTGCAGGACCATTTCGATGTGAGCCAGCCGACCGCCTCGCGCGCCCTCAGGGAACTGGCCGCACGCGGCGAGGTTGTGCCGATGGGGGCAACGAACAACCAGGTGTACGTGGCCCATGCTCCACGGCCAGGGGTGAGTTCGCCTGTTCCGATCATCCGGGTGGACGAATCCGGCGCTGTCCACAACTTTGGCGACCTTGTACCTACGACCAGCGGCCAGTTCTGGTTCAGCCCAGCAAAGGGACCTGGCACCCTGCATGGAGGCCTTCCGTGGTTCATCACCGACATGCGGCCGCAGGGCTTCATGGGCCGGGCATTCGCGCGACAGCACCCCAACCTTGGCCTTCCCCCACAGCTTCGCCACTGGACTGAGGACCAAGCCCTGACCGCCATGACAGCCGTGGGCGCCGACCTGCCAGGAAACCTTGTGCTGGGTGCACCAGCAATCGATGCCTTCCTGCAGCTTCAAGGCGCCCAAGGCTTTCGCAAAGTGACCTCACCAGACGCCTACCCGGCCCTGGCAGATGCCGCTATCAACGGCGAGGAATACGGATCTTCCGCTGGGGGCGAGCAACCCAAATTTGGCGTGGTTCGGGACGGCGTGCACCGCCTGATCAAATTCTCGCCCTCCGATAACAGCGCCACCTCGCAGCGCATGCGCGATCTGCTGGTCTGCGAACACCTAAGCGGCAGCGTCCTCGATGGCGTTTTAGGCTTGCGGGTGGCACGCAGTTCAATTCATCAGGAGGTGGGCACGCGTCTGCTCGTCAAGGAGGCCCAGAACGAAAGAATCAGACTGCCTGGGCGACTGTTCCTCGATGTTGAACGGTTTGATCGAACCCCGAGCGGCCGAATTGGTATGGTTTCGCTCGAGTCCTTCGACAGCGAATTTGTCGGCCTGCTGGGTGACTGGGCTACCAGCGCCAAGGCACTGGCGCAGCGTGGCCATGTCAGCACTGAGGACGCTCAACGAATGGCGCTGCTTGAAGCCTTTGGGTGTCTGATTGCCAACACCGACCGGCATTTCGGCAACATCTCTCTCCTGCGCGAATCGGACCGCTGGGTGCTGGCACCGGTTTACGACATGCTGCCGATGGCCTACTACCCCGTCAACAACGAACTGCCGGATCGGGACTTCGACCCGGGGGGGCTGGTGGCCACGGCATCAACCCATGAGGTTTGGTCCTTGGCCCGCGCACTCGCAACGCAGTTCTGGGTGCGAGTCAGCGAAGACACGCGGATATCTGCCGGATTTCGCGCCATTGCCGCAGAACACCACCATTCACTGTCGCCGAGCCCCTAGGGCCCGCGTAGGGCCAACAAGGGGATGGCGCGGCAGAAGTAGGTGACGGGAACGCATAAAATCTAGCCATCCCACGGCCTTGGCCTGGATCGAGCTGCCGTAGCAGCATTTACCTCAACCCACACGGGCACACCTCAATGCCCGGATGGGTTTGTCGTGTGCCTGTTTTCTTTTCAAGCACATGTACTCTCTCCACACGTTTGACGGCCAAAAGCTGGCTTTCCCTTCCATGGCTGCTGTTCTGCACCACCTGGAGGACTTCACTCTCGGCAGTAACCCCTATGCCTCGCACGTGGCCGAATGCCACATAGAGCACGATGGCATCCGCATGCCGCTCTTCATGGCCCCTCACTACCACGTGATGGCCAAGATCCCGGCAGCAGCCGATGTCGTGTCGCAGGTTGCAGGACTCATCAATGAACTCGACCCGCTGATTCTGTTTCCGGACGGGACTCCGCGGCGGCCAGAGCAGATGCTTCCCACCAGTTGGGCGATGGTCCTGGCTCTCGGCAACGCGTGCCAAACGCGCACCGAGGTGTTCACCCCACAGCACGATTTTCCAGTGATGGACGGCGAATACAAGGTTCACTGCATGGAATCCCTCTTTCATCGCCTCTGGAGCGCGAAGATGGGCTACGGACACCTTGGCCCCCGGGTGAGCGAAGAAGTTGGTGTGAATGCGCGACATGAAATCCATGTGGCCTACGCGCTCCTGCGCGGCGAGTCGGTACCAGATGAGGTCATCGAGGCGTACAAGGAAAAGCTGTTGACGAGTCGTCACGCTGATCCTCGCTGGCTCCCGCTTCTGTTGGAAGTGCCCGAATATCGCGGAGCTTTCAAGAGTGAATACCATCTCGCTGGCATCACAGCCGCGTTCCATGCATCTGGGATTGGCCTGGATGCATCCATCCTCGAAGCGGTAAGGCATGTCATGCGCGACGTTCTCCCGGACGCCACTTATGCCGAGGTCGATGATGTGTTGTTCGACGCTGGCCTTGTGCCCGCACTTCCAGCACGCGAGGTTCCGGTCTACGAACAAGACGCTCCATTCAATGACTTTGCCAAGACGCTGCATGACGACTTGAGGGTCTATCGAACGAAGAACCGAATCAAGTATCTGGATGAGCGCCGTGCTCAAGGAGCGGTTTCGAAGCGTGCCTATCAGCAATGCCTTGATTTCGAGAATCGAGTCGTGGAAAAAGACAGCATGTCGTGGCCCAACAAGGTCGCGCAGGCCATCGATTCCGAAGACCTCGCCACTCTTCTTCGGATACTGGATGGGAGTGGCAACGAGACGTCACAACGCGCCGTTGAACGCGCATTCAAGGTCAAGCTTCGAAACGTACCTGCCAAGGAACGACGACTCGCAATCTTTGGCCTGGCAGGCTTCCGCACCTATGAAGCCGTTGCCTCCGAAGAAGAGCGCCTGGCGAAGGTTGAACGGGAGCGAAAAGAGCTCAGGGAGCTTGCGGATGCCAGAAAGGCCGCAAGCAACGTGAACTACCTGAATGACGATGGCGAGAAGGTTCCCGGGGACGTGTTCATTGAGCAAGCCATTGCCACGGGCTGCGACGAAGTCGTGACCACCGGCAAAGGCTTCCACACGAAGCACTACCTGCAGAACTCGAAACTGAAGCTCGGCTACGAGGTGCACCGCAAACACGGGACCTACGACTTCGCCACGCTGATGCTCAAGCGCATCGCCGCCGGCAAGATGCAAATGCCCAAGGTTCTCGAAGAATCAGAAGACGTTTGCTTCTAAGTCTTCTCAATAATCACGCCTGGTGTACCCAGGCAACTTGAACAGGTGAACCCCCCTACACAGGGGGCGTTCATCAAGGCCTCCGCAAACCGGTTTTGCTTCGGGGGTCTTGATGAGCGCAGATGAAGTGCGCGCGAACGCTCCGGTCATCTGCGAATGCACCCGCGGGCACAAGTTGTCGCCCCGTTGGCGCATCCCTCATTTGGGGGATGCCAAAAAATATTCGACATGAGTGGAGAGCAAGTGCATCGTAGGAAGCACTTGCTCTTGTAAACTGCCCACATCGTTGTGTTTATCGCACGGTCGAGCTGACGCTTCAGCATATTCTCTTTACAACCCTCGGGGCCCAACAAAGCCCTTCGGGGACGTTGTGTTCCGTTCCCTTCAAGGTGAACCATGTTTCTCGAAAACTCGCACGCCTCCATTGGCGGCAAAACCATTTCGTCCTTCAATCCTGCTGCAGTGCCTGAACTGGCAAACACCGGTCATGCCGAATTTCGGCCGACGCTGCGCATGGTGACATTGCGCGATTCGATCGTTGCCTTGCAGAATCGCATTGCAGAAATCACGCCGATGGTCCTGGCCGTGCAGATGAAAGTGTTGAGCGCTGGGCGCTGGGTTTCATCGGAGCCCCTGTCCCGCGATGATCGCTCCCGTGTGGTGCTGGTCCCTGAACACACGCACATGCTCAGCGATGAAGATCGCCGGGCGTACCAAATGGGATGCATCGCAAGCTACAAGGCGCTCAGACTGCCCGTGAATGAACGCGGTGACTGCCCGCTGCTGGTGATGAAACGCCGCTTGCATGAACTGGAAAACGACTTCTTCTCAGCGATGAGCGGCGTGGCCAAGCTCAGCGCCGTTGGCGCACACGGCTTGCCCCCGAAGTTCCGTTCCGAGTACCTGCAGCGCTGCATGGACATGATCGAGAAGGCCCTGCGCGCCCCGCACGCTTCGCCCCTCTCCTTCGCCGTCAGCAACTAAGGACAAGACCATGAACTTTCTGATCGCCGTCGAAGTCCCCGCCAAAGGCCCAATGGAACTCCTGGTGCACGAAGTGCAACAGGCCTACGACAACGGTGCATTCGGCAACTTCCAGTGCATCGTGACCCATCAGCCTTCGTACATCGTGCTCTTCGAACGCACCGCGGCCGAAGGCGACTGGGGCTACCTGCAAGACCACATGCGCCAGCGCTCCATCGACATCCAACGTGCTGCCCAGCTGCAGCTTGCAGTTGAGTTGATGGAAGGCCTGGACCGTGACAACCAGACTTACCTGCCCACCATCATCGAGACCCTCAAAGAATTCGACGCCCAAGTCGTTGACTTCATTGGCGTCCTGAAGGGCGAAATGGTCGCTGCCTGACCTCGCGCCGCCTTCGGGTGGCTTTGCAAAACAGAACGCCTGGCGCCCTCTACGGAGGGCCCAGGCGTTTTTTTTGGCTTCAGGCGTGATCAGCGCACAACCGGTGCAGGCTGAGCGCTCGTTGCATTGGATTCCTTGAGGACGTCTTGAGCAGGCTTCTCAGGGGTTGAAGTAGCCGCCGGCTTCTGCTCTCTGACGCTTGGGTCAACCTTGTCAGCGACAGGCGAGGTGTTTTTCCTAGGTGTTTTGCTACCCAGGAGGTCCAACTGCCCGAAAACAAAGGGCGTTCCGTCATCGCCACGGCAAGCAATGAATGACTCGACGTATTCAGGGCGCGGTTCTTTGGTCATCCACAGTATCCGAAGATTGTGCTTCGTACAGACCGGACTCGTTTTGGAGTGGAAGCCCACGGCCACCTCCATCTGAACATCCTTGCGTTGTGCAAACGCGCCTGTCATTTCGTAGTGCGATTCGACCAACAACTGCTGTATCACTGGGGCTAGTTCAAGGCCGCAAACTGGATCTGAGAACGCCTTGCCAGCTTCATGATTGCTGTTCGCAGCACTGGCCAGGACTGTAAAGGGCAACAAGATGGGTATGAGTCCGCCAACAACACCAAGTCCAACAGCAGCGCCTGTCCCCGCCCCTTGCATCTTCTTCACAGATGAAAAAGCGTAGCAACCCTTTTCATTTGAACTGGCAAGCAGTTTGGCACCTTGTACCCTGTCAAGAGATTGGACCGCACAACCGGAAAAAACAGATACTGCAAGCGCAGCGGCTACCACCTTCTTGATCGTCATCAGTCTCAACTGTGTTGCTTGAAAGCCGGCGATTCTATGGTCCAAATCACATCATTTTGACTCTGCGTGGCCGAAAAAAAAGCCCCCTCGAACCTGATGGCATCGAGCGGGCATGTGTTGGTGATTACAAATGGTTCAAGACGAACGTTCCGCATTGCTCAAGAGCAGGAACTGGGCATCGTTGCCGGCTGCCATTGGCATCTCGACATCACCGTAAAAGTGGGTGGCGGTCTCAAAATCGCCCCAACCATCACAGTTACTCCAGAACCCATCCTCGCTCGCGGCGTAGATGACCACAGGCTCAAGCGGTGTCCCCTTGAGTGCGGCGCACACATCAACGTAGCACTGGGCAAGCTTCTCAACAGCATCTCCGCCGTTGATTTCGCTTGCAGCTCCGAAGCCCAAGCCGCTCATGTCGACCAGGAGTTGCTTCAGGAGTGCCGCGTAATCGACTTGCCTAATTGGCTCAGCAGCATCCCCAAGACAGACTGCACAGGAGTGTTTCTGTTTCAGCGGGATGGCCACGGCGCTTTCGCCAAGACAAATGACGCCGGACGGTGCTTCTGCAACTGGTGCGCGGTGGGGAACGCCGTCAGAGTAGGCAGCAAGAACAGAGGACGAAGCCTCCAACCATGCCATCTCGACGGAGTCCTGAACCGTTCCACCCGCCGCGGACTCAGCGTGGTTCCAGTACCAGCCAGTGCCGGTCGGCGTACTGACTGGCCAGATAGTGAAGCCTCGAAGTCCAAGCCCCTTAGGGTCCATCACGACGGGCGTGAAGGGTGATCCTATTTGCGCTAGGGCGTCGACCGTATCCAGCCTGTGTGTGGAGTCGGCAATGACGTCAGAGGCCATGCCCATGGCCGCGGCAAAAGCGTCGCCCAGGCCTTCGGCTTCGAAGAACTCGACCAGCTTCCCCTCGGCATCAGCGAGCATCAGAACGCGAAGCACTTCAGCCATGGCCACAAAGGGCGAAGGCAGCGCTTCATGTTGATTCACCAACGCTATGTTGGAGTGGTGTTGAGTGGTTTGATCTTGCATATTCGTTGAATGGAATGCAAGAACGCAAGTGGCCCCAAGGGCGTTGCGCCCCTGCGGGTTGTGAAAATGCTGCTTCGGCAGCTCGATCCTTTTGGATGAGCCTGATTTTACTCAGGGTACCCATGAGGGACGATCTGCTACGCAGCCAAACGGTGGAAGTTATCGTTGGCGTGCTTGCCCATTACCCGGGTTGCGGCCGACTCCATCCACCTGGTCATTTCATCGGATCGATGCTTGAAGCTGTTCGATCGCCCTTCCTTGAACGCACGAACCCGCGCGCCGTAGTCGTAGGCCATCGAGTCCACACTGGCAATCCATGGCAGCTTCTTGACCTCGTTGAGTGCTGTTCCCTTCACGCCAAACAAATGGACTTTGCTGCCATTGGGAATCTGCCTGTCGAGACCGTTCAGGATGGCATAAAGCCCATGTTCAGGATGACTGGTCGTACGCCGACACACAGAACCCAAGCCAATGAGCTTGGGTGGTGCCAACCACGGCTGCCAGCGCTCCCAGACCTGCATGGTCAGCTCCAGGCTGTCTAGGTACTGCTCCGTTGTCCAACCTTGGATGATCGGTACCGGAGGCTTGATGAGATCCTCGACCACCGTGCTATTGCACGACTTGGCCAACTCGTTTTGCCAGTCGTAGATGATCCTCAGGCATCCCTCAAGGAGGGTCGCTGTGATGTCGATTCGCTCCCGGATGACGCCTGGGTCACCGGCAGACAGTTCCGGCTCCACACACAGATCAGGTGCCGACCACCACGAAGGACGCAGCAAAGCGGCAGTCTCAATGTATTGGTGGTAGCTCCACGGGTAGACACCTGCCATACCGGCTTGCTTTCCCTTGGCCTGGAAGCCCCGGATCGCGGTGAAGCCGGCGCTGTCAAGCGCGAAGTCCAGCTCAAAGAGGTCGCTGGCTTCTGGGATCGAAAACACCCGCTTAGCGGGGTTCCAGAATGCCGAAGCAGAGACCATCGCCGGGTACCCATGGTTGAAGGCATGAAAGGCAAGTTGCCCGCCTCGATGCGGTATCCCAATGCGGACCTGAAGCCCTTCATCGAGGTGTGCATTCTGTTGCCCAATGGGCATGTTTTTGCGATGCATGGTTTGAAATGGAAGCCAGGCACCACACCCATCGGGCAGCTGATGCCCGGTGAGGGTTGAAGTGAGTTATCGGCTGACGGCGTGGAAGCAGGAAGCGCAAACAGGGCGGTACCTGTTGTCACCACCGATCTCCACCTCAGGACCGCTTCGCACTGGATGGCCCAATGCGTCGATTCGCTGATTGAGCGTGGCCTTGGAGCCGCACTGGCACAGCGTGGAGAGCTCATGCAGGTTGTCTGCAATCGCCATCAGTGCCGCCGAACCCTCAAAGGGCAAGCCCTGGAAAGTCGAACGAAGTCCGAAACACGAAACACGTTGCCCGCGGGCGCAGAAGTTTTCGTGGATCTGACGGACCTGCGCACCGGTTAGGAACTGTGCCTCATCGAGTATCAGTTCAGCTACATCGCCGAGGTCCAGTGTGCTGTCAAACACGGTGTCTCTGGAGTAGAGAACAGCGTCACACTGTGGCCCCATGCGGGAAGTGATCTTCCCGATGCCAAAACGGTCATCGAGCGCGCTCGTCATCACCAGTACGCGCTTGCCAATCGAAGTCAGGTTGTGCCGGCGCTGCAGGAGCGCAGTGCTCTTCCCGCCCGACATGGTCGAGTAGTAGAAATCAAGCATTTGGAAATACCTTGGTTGGGGAGTATCAGACCAGATCAACGCAGCTCAATTGGAGAGCGTGACGTGGTTGCACCCGCAAGGGCTGGTGCCCCTGATGAGTTGAAAAGGATGCTGCTGTCGGCAGCTCGATCCAGAGTGGATAGCTCGAATTTTAAAGCGGGGCAATCTGGAAACTGCCCCACTCATCCTCAGGTCAACCTCTCCGCACCTCTCAGATGTGGGTAGTCGTTCTAAGCTCTCCGAATCTGAGCGAAAAGCCCCGGCAAAACCGGTTTGCGATGGAATTCAGGGGCTGTTTTATTGGCACGTCCCAAAGCAAAAAACCCCGCAAAACTGGTTTGCACCGGATTGCGGGGTTTGTTTTTGAGTCTCCCCAGGGTTGGGGTTTGAAGGTCAGCCTGCTTCGACAGCCTGCATGCGCTCGCGCATTTCAGTGACGAATGCCGCAGGCTCCATCAGGCCGTAACGCGCCAAACGCACAGGAATGTCCTCGAGGGACAGTTCAGCGTTCTCGATGCGGTCGAGCATGAAAGACGACAACTCTTCCTCGCTCAAAGGTTCAGGCACTTCCAGAATTTCCAGAGAGTAGCCGTCAACTTCAGCTTCGGTGTGTCCTGTCAGCATCCCGTTGCCAATGGCGTTCATGCACATTTTGTGCAGGAGGCCCTTGAGGGTTTCGGCATCAACTCCGAATGGGACGTAGTTGATGTCCAAAACGAGGCGCATGTTCAGTGGCGCACGGGCGTTGGGATCAACTGTATTGATCTCATCGGCCCAGACTTCCATCTGGGAACCTGCTTCGTTGGTCACCTCGAAGATCGTGTCGTCAAAGACGCGCACACCTTCTTTGCGAATGTTCAAGATGGTGACCTCGCCGGAAGACAGGCCATCGTCAGGATCAGTCCACCAGACCTTATCACCAGCTTTGAGGCTTTCCAGCCAGGCTTGGTGGTCGATGCCTTCGGGGGACTTGGGAATGGAGGTGTTCGTGTTGCTCATGGGGTGTTCCAGTTGGTTTTAAAGGGCCCCACCCCATACGGGCAGGACCGCATGGGTTGAAAATTTGCTTGGGCGCTTAGAAGTCCGTCAGCATGCACTGCGCTCTGAGGGTCTTCGCATGGGCGACAACGCCCTGTTCCTCGTAGCGCTTGAGCACGCGGGCGTGTTGAGCGTCAGTCCAGTTCGGATTCGGTGCTTCCCCGTGGCAGAACGCCACGAAATGCTTCAAATCCGCACTCACGTCAGGTTCCTCGCCCTGCAGCGGGTGCTGCAAGTCCAGGCGGTAGTCATGCTGCATGCCATTGGCCCAGGTGAGAGTCACTTGAACCTTGTCGTAGCCGCCGGCGGCGGGTGCAGTCTCGGCCCATTCGGACAAAACCCGATTGGCACCAGCAAATGAAATTGCCTTCCACGTCGCGAGTTCACCCTCAACTCTGTTGAGTTCGATGCGCAGGATAGGGGAACGCTGCAAGGCCAGTGGCACCGGGTTTGCCAACAGCGGATTGGTGTCGTTCATGTGAAATTGAGAGTTCGCACAGGTACACACGGCAGCAGTCGAGCGCTGCGCGTGTGTTGTGCATGTTGCAAGTGGCGCGCCAGGTTAGACGCGCGGGTGGTCACGATCAGGCTGCCAAGGCCCAGACGCCCCGCTCGACAGACTTGAAACTGTCAGGGTGGCTGTTCACGGTCTGGCGAATCTTTGCGGCCCAGTTCGGGTTCTGTGCGACCTTCTCAGGCGCACGGTTCTGCACGGCCGCATAGATGCGATCGAGGGAAGCGGTACCGCCCAGGGCCTTCAGAATGCGTATTTCGGACTTCCTGGACATCAAGTTCGGCACCGTTGACACGGTGTACGGCGACGCAGTCAGTGGGAGTTTTTGGTAACCCTGTAGAAATCTCCCCACGGCTCATCGATTGTTGATAACTCACTTTACGGACTGAGTGGTGTCCTTATTGTTGGGATGCACTGCAGGCTTGCCTGCACCTTGCCGTTGACCACCCCAACTCTTACGGCCCTTCCAGGCGCACAGCCAGGCCTCCGCTCTGGCAGTGATGGGGGTCAGCAGATGCACGGCTCCTCCGATTGCCGGCGCCACGTCTACACCTTCATTCCCATACAGGGCTTGGAGAAGAGCGGGAAGCTGACGAACTTCCCCTCTGCAACCCTCAGGTTCCAGCTGTTGTGCCAGAACTGGCCGGCGCTCCTTCAACCAATTGGCAAGGCCTGATGGCGGCACCATCACCGCCGACCCAAACTCGGACTCGTGAAACTGCCACTCCTCTGCACTCACAATGCGGATAAGTTCCTTCTCAAAAGCAGGTCGCAGCCGCTGGACTTGCTTGTGGGTAGCAACGGCACACACGGGAACACCGACCTTGTCCACGGGCCTGGGGCTGGCGGAATGGTGCTTGCACACGCCGCGCGCGCGTTGCGGCAGCCAGCAGTACCGACAGAAAGCATAGAGTGGCGTAGAGACGCCTTGTGCGCCCAAGTGTGGGTGTGCTTTGGGCAGATCCAACAACGTAGCCATCCGTACGAATGAAGCTAGCTCCAGGTAGGCTGGAAACTCCACCTCGCGCGGCGGTTGGGTGATATGCCGCACAAAGATGCTCACCACGGCTGCGCTTGCGATGAGCTGCCTATCAGTACCTCCACTGGCACTTGCGAGATTCGCGTAGAGGATCCAGAGGGTATCCCAACTGGTCTGTCCCCGAAAGTCAAATAGTGGCTTGTGCACCTCCGGCAAGAGGGGCAGCAATCGTTCGCGCAACAGGCCCATGGCCATGGCTGGGTTCACAGGCTTTTCGCCGATGAACTTGTAGCAATCGAGCAGTACGTGCAGGAACTCGCGGGGCATGGGCGGCGGCACTGCGTCGTCAAGGTATAGCGGCATTTCAAGTGTCCAAATAGCCTAGTAGTTTGGCGCGTGCGACCTACGTACCATGGCCGATCTCCGTATTCGGCGTGCCGATCTAGGTGTCTAGCGTGACGTTTCGGCTACCTAAAGACTCCTTTCGGCAACGTGGACGGGGATTTCGACAACGTGCGCAGCGCAGATGGCGCCCCGCCGTCAGACCACAGCAACCAGGAGCCTCATCAAGTAAGAAAAAACAACACGTCCAGAAACGAAAAAGCCCGAGTTGCAGCTCAGGCTTTTTTGTCCGACCGAGGCCGGCAAGATTTGGAAAAGATCTAGCAGGTTGGAGTATCGGTCGCAGCGTCCGGCACGTCAAGTACTGGGTGTGCTGGGCAAACTCGTCCTTGCGGCGCGTCCTCCCTCGCTGCGCAATAAGTAAGTCCATGCGCATTGCAATTCACCTGCAGCGGGAAATCGCCCGTCTGCACTACTACGATCCCAGCAACTCAGACCGCACCATTGCCAGCACCATCGGCGTCTCTCCTTCCACGGTAGGTAACTTCCGCCGAAAGCTGCGAAAGCAGGCGCACGAATTGTCAGCGATTGAGGCACTTGACGATGACCAGTGGCGAGACACCCTCGGCACGCATAACCGCTCGATCGCGCAGCGAAAACCCTTACCCGACTGGCAATGGGTCCACACGGAGATGCAGCGCCCCGATGCAACGATGGAGCAGCTATGGCGTGAGTGGAAAGAAACGTGCCCCGAGGGGGTCGCATACACCCAGTTCGCCGTCGGCTACCGAGCCTGGAGAAAGAGTCTTCACGTAGTCATGCGCCAGGTGCACCGCCCTGGCGACAAGCTGTTCGTGGACTTCGCCGGCAGGACAGTGGAGATTCGAGATCCTGCCGGCGGCCCATCGCGGTTTGCTCAGATCTTCATTGCGGTACTGGGTTATTCCAACTACACCTTTGTGCACGCCGTCTTGACTCAGACGACAGGCGATTGGGTGCAATGCCACATCGAGTGCTTCGAGTTCATGGAAGGGGTGCCAGGCTGGGTGGTGAGTGACAACCTCAAGGCTGCGGTCTTGCGCCGCGGCCGCGATGAATTGGTCATCAACCCGGCCTACCGCGACTGCCTGCGCCACTACGACACGGCTGCGGTGCCGACCAGGTCAAGGCGCCCCAAAGACAAGTCCAAAGCCGAGGTAGGTGTGCAGATCGCTCAACGCTGGATTCTGTTCAGACTGCGTGATCGCGTGTTTTTCAGCATCGATGAACTCAATAATGAGTTGCGCCGGCTGAATCACGCGCTGAATGATCACCCATTCAAAAGACTGCCAGGTTGTCGGCGCAGCAGGTTTGAACGGGACGAACGCGCCACACTCAAGCCTCTTGCGCACAAACCCTTCGAGCTGTGCGAGTGGCGCTACCAAGTTCGGGTTGGCAGCGATCACCACGTCGAGTATCTGCGCTGCTTTTACTCAGTTCCCTCCCAACTAGCCGGAGAGCGCGTGGACCTGCGCATATGCGCGTCCACGGTCGAGGTGTTTCGGGCCGGCCGCCGGGTGGCATTGCACGCGGTGCTCGCTGAGCCGGGCACCAGTTCAACCCTGGATGATCACCGGCCAGTGGCGCACCGGCGGGTTCTAGAAGGCGAACCTAAGGTGCTGATGCAATGGGCCAGCGCGGTGGGAGTTCACGCGCAGGGGATGATTGACCACCACCTCAACAAGCGGTCAGATCTCGCGAATGGCATCCGTGCAGCCCGAAGGATGCGTGCCCTCGCCCGAGATCACGGCGAGGACCGCTTTGAATCTGTCTGCCAATACGCGCTGGCGCTGAACATCACTTCGCTGCGGAGCGTCACCTCAATTTTGATCAACCAGGCTGACCTGCGGCCTCGCGCGGCTAAGCCATCACCCCGACAGGAGCACGACAACCTGCGCGGCGCCCAATACTTCGGAGACTAAGAATGAACACAACCATCCAGAACCTGACCAAGCTACGCGAACTCCACCTGGGCGCCATGGCGGCGGCATACGGACTCCAACAGGATCAGGTCAATTTGCAGAAACTTTCGTTTGATGATCGCTTCGGACTGCTGCTGGAGTCCGAAGTCTCTTCCCGGAATTCCCGCAAGCTCAATCGCCTCGTGAAAACGGCAGGCTTTCCCGAAGTCGCAGCGTTTGAAGACTACGACACGCGCACAAGCCGCGGGTTGGATCAATCCATGATTTCAACGTTGTCCAGTTGTAACTGGATCACACGAAAGCAAAACCTCATGATCCTTGGCCCGACGGGTGTGGGCAAGACTTGGCTGGCGTCGGCCTTCGGGCACCAGGCCTGCCGGTTGGGAATGACCGTGTCTTTTCATGTAACCAGCGATCTGTTTGATCGCATAGGCCAAGCCGTTCTGGATGCCTCGCTGCCAAAGCTGAAAGCAACTCTCTACAAGCCCAACCTGCTGATCCTAGATGACTTTGGTATCGGCGAGATGTCGCCCACTGCGGCCCAGGTTCTGCTCGATGTGGCAGACCGGCGGATGCGTACGGGGTCGTTGCTTCTGACCAGTCAGTACCCCTCGGAGAATTGGCACGGCTTATTCCCGGATCCAACCATAGCTGACGCCGTTCTTGATCGTGTGGTGCATCAAGCGCACCGGCTCCAACTCAAGGGCGAATCGATGCGCAAAATCAGGGGGCGGGCTGCTCTAGATCCGGCCTGATAGGGCCGTGGGTTGCCAATGCTTCCAGGAGCATTGGCTCCAGGAAGCAGGCGCTTTCGAAATCAGCGAGCATGTAACCGTTGATACTAGAGCAGCTCTCTACCTTGCTGACTCTCGATTAGAGAAGCCGAACTTCGGCAGTGCAGCAGGTGCGGCCGTTCGCAGTCAACCTGTGAACTCACGGTCAGCGCTCCCAAGCCGACAGTCGGAGCCGTTGCCAGGACTGGCCAGTGCGTCCGCAATGTGAGGTACTGCAGACGTTGCCGGCGCGTGCGTGGAGCGGAGACCGGCGCGACCCGGCCAATGACCTCTGTTCACTGCGTTGAACTCACGTAGCCGACCCCAAGCGGCCCTTCCCCCTTGGCCCAGTAGACATTAGCCTACACGGCCTGTACGCTGTAGCATAGATAGCGAATCCGCTCGCGCACCTGGTCGAGCCACTTGACAGACCGAGGGGGCATTCAGTCAGGTTTGTCGGATCTGTTATACCTGTACAGTTATCGAGTGCGATGCGTTACAGGATTGATTTCAAACTTTTTTTTGGATGTCATGAGACTTTGTTTAACGACTAGGGTTGTGGGTATCCGGTGTTTGGTCGGATAAACCACAAGTTAGAAATCACAAGGCTCCTATGCCCGCATCAAAGCGCACTCTGACCCAAGACGAGATCAAGAAGTCGATTGACTCATCACATATCCCAATCTCCAACTGGAAAGATCTTCATGGGAAGCTCGAATCAATGCGAGATTCCGGGTGGATTTTTCGGGGCGTGTCATCGCCGAAGCACTACCTAGTGCCAAGCATCGGTCGTGAAGTCGTCTACGGGTCATACAAGCTCGCACAAGAGCAAAGACTGTTCGAAGAATTCAAGAATCGAGCTATCGCACTCGTAATTGACCCACGATTTGATGATTGGGATTGGCTGGCATATGCCCAACACATTGGCGTTCCAACGCGCCTCCTAGATTGGTCGGTCAACCCACTGGTGGCTCTGTACTTCGCACTTGAGTCGGACGCGGATACAGATCGGGTTGTGTACGCGGTTCAGTACTCAAAGTACATCCACGAGGTGGATCATCGCAATACAAGTCCGTTCGCCAACACAAAGGAAGGTCGCTTCACCGCGCCTCTAGCGTTCGATCGCATTCGTGCTCAGCGAGGCATCTTCACTATCCACCCACATCCGACGAAGGTCTTTCACCCTGAAGGGTTAAAAAGCTTCCTCGTCAAGCAGTCACTAGTAAAAGACTTTCGAAAGCGTCTCTTCAAGTACGGCATAGACCATTGGCATGTCTATCCAGATGCCCACGGTCTCGGTTTACAACTTGCTTGGCAATTTAAGAACAAAGTCGGCCTGGGTTCTCTATTCGTATAGGGCGGCACGAATGATTTCTAACCATTCCATCGAGCGGATGTCTTGCCGGCTGCGCCGTCAAGCCACCGCTCATGGTAAACGTTGAACGACCGCATTCCCATTTGATGACAGGCCGCTGCTGGCCCTAACCGGGTTTACCCGAAGCCCGCCGGAAGCTGACCTTGGCGAGATGGGAAACCTTGCCGAAGGGTCGCTTCCTGGCCCCACCCCCGACGGACACTGCCGGCCACAAGCTGTCATTCCTGAGTAGCAGGTATGCAGAACTTGAAATTTGATTGGCGATATTGTCAGTAGCCTGCTGCTCAGCACAGACATGTTTGTGACCAAACTTGAGACAGTAGCTAACCGCCATGTTAGCTAGCGGGAGTTCAAACCATCACTTCAAGCACTCCTTGACAGCCTTGTCCAAATCATCCACATGGATCGGCGTCGGAGTTCCAGACTTCATCTTCCAAACGGTGTAGCCGCCCTTGATGGCCTTGCCACGCAATTCGGTTTGCTTGCCTTCGCTGATGAAGCGCACTTTAACCTTGGTCTTTCCACCGTCTTGGATGTCGAAGAGTTTTCGAGCCACGGCATCTGACAGCAGATGCGAGCCCTTGGTGTCCAAGCAATAGACCATGTTGCCCTTCCAGACGATGAAGTCCGGATAGAACGAGGCCGTATCGCCTTCTGAGAGCAAGGGGATATGGAAGCCCCCGGCGCTCGGGTTCCGGTGCCAAGTATTTCCAACTTTGTCCAAGGCCTGCGCGAAAGGCAGCTCGAACTTGTTGAAGCCCGCATATCGTTCATACAACCCATTGGTGAACGCCTGCGCATTCTTTGGGACTCGCAACGCGCCAAAGCGGAATGGCCGCACGGTTTCATAAACCAGCTCGGCTTGTTGATAATAGGCCTCGACAATTTCGCGCGCCACTTTATCCGCCGCCTTGTTCGCATTGCTTTGAACCTGCACACGTACGTCAAATTTCGGGTCATTGAAATCGGAAACCGCCAACGCTCGGTTTGAACGGGAGCGCAGAGCCGTGTTGACCAGCCAGCGAAGCCGAACCGGGTTCGTGTGGCCTTCCGCTGTCCAATTGGGAGCCCCGCCATCGGCGCCGAGGTCCTTCAAGTCGATCACTTGGGAAGCGACATGCGCCTGGCCGTAGGTGTCAGGACTACCGTCGGAAAAGGTGGGGAACTCCCCGATGATTTCAGCGATGCGCTCGCAGGCCGCTTCGGCATCCACATTGACATGGCACAGCGGAGCATCGAGGTCATCTTTGGGGCGCAGTTCTTCCGATCCAGACCCTGAACCCCCGAAGTTGCCCACGATCTCGATGGGCGTTCCTTCGGCCTGCAGCTTTGCTTTGACAGCGCCAATGGCATCGACAAAGACGCTTTGGCTGTCCACGCGCAGGAAGAAGTGCGCCGAGTTGAGCAGGGGATTATCGTAGTGTGTCGCGCCGTATTGCCGCAGCACCCGGCCAATCACTTGCTCCACCTGAATCGAGGAGCCCATGCTCTTGTCGATGTAGGCGAGATAGCAAGCCGGATCATCCCATCCCTCTTGCAGCGAGAGGTTGAAGATGATGTGTTGATAGTCGCCCGCGGTGAACTCGTCGAAGTCGCTTTCACCCTTGGAAAACAGGTTCACCTCTTCGGGCTTATTTCCATCGACAAAGCTCAAATTCGCGTAGATGGCCACCGACTTGGGATCGACGCCTTTCTCTTCGACCAGATAGCGCCAAATCCGAATGGGCGGCGCCTTTCGATGCGCGAATGGCTTGGTGTGGTCATCCTTTTCGCCATCATCCGCAATGTTGGTTTTGCAAACATAGATGGCTTTCGGCTTGAAGCCCAGGCTGCGGGCATCGATCTCTTCGGTCAGCGCGTCCAGCCGCCCGGTTAGGTCATCAAGACATCGCTCCATCGGTGCAGTCGTGCCGTCGAAATGAATGGCCCGTTTGACGAGTTGCGCATCCACAACCTTCGCGCTATCGACGGCGGTTGTAATGAATCGCTTGATGTCTGGCTTGCCATCTTCGTCAGTGGCGCCCAATGCCTTGAATGCATCACTTTCGCCGTCGGCCTCATCGACCCACAGCTTGATGTGTTGGATGACCGACTTATTGAAGCTGTCAGGCAGCTTTAACGTCGCAGACGCCAACAGGTAGGCATCCGGCTCCAACTCCGCGAGCAGCTCGGTTTGCTGCTCGGACAGATTGTGGCCTTCGTCATAGACGATCAGCAGAGGCCTGCGCTTGCCGCTATCGGTTCGCTCAATCAAGCGTTCCCACGGCGACTTGTCACCAAAGAGGTCTTGGTCTCGCTTGTAGATGTTGAGCGCGCCTTCGGACTGGTCCTTGTTGTTGAACAGGCCGGTTGTGGCAATCACCATCAACGGTGTCGAACTGTCCGCGATCAGCTCGGGACTTAGTTGTGCGATGTTGATGACTCGGAAACCATCAACGATTTCGCTGTACTTGCCGCCGCCCGAAAAGTTCGTATAGGTCTGCGCGACGACCGACTTGGCCTTTGACATCCAAAACACTATGGGTTCGCATTCGAAGTGCGCTCGCATTAATGCTACGGACTGCGCGAGGACCGGCGTTTTTCCAGCACCTGTCAGGGCTGACAAGGCTTGGAAGAAGGCGCGCGGCTTGTGACCTTTGCGTGGCCTGTCAGGGTGATTGGCGAAGAATGCGTATCGGTCGGATATCGACTTGGCGGCCTCGGATTGAAATACCTTGAGTTCAAGCATCCGTTGTTTCCTCCGAATTTTCGTTGTTGTAGGCGTCGGAGCGTTGGTTGAATCCGATGTGTTCCAGTACTGAGTCAGGGATCTTGTAAAACTCGATTCCGGTGCCCGTATAGGGCGCCATAGAGGCGTAAACATGATAGCGCGAGGCAAGCTTCGCCGCCTTCGCTTCTTCGACAATTCGTTTGAAAGCCTCGCGATTGAGAGCCGATTTCTGGTCCGGAGCATCCCAGATAAGGAAGAAGCCTTCGTCCTTGGGATTCACGGCAAACAGATGACGATGCGAGCCAGCAGGCAGGCGGCGCAAATACGATTTTGCCTTCTCGTTCTTATCCCAATAGCTAGTTAGCAGTAGGTCAATCATTTCTTCGCGGGCGAGGGCGGTTACTGCTTCTGCATCGATCTTCTCGCGCTTTAGTTCAATAAACCGGAAGCCACTATGTATTGGGTTTGCAGGGCCACTCGCCCAATGTCCCGTAATCACCCTCTTAATTCGCTCGGCTGTTAGCGTAGATGCATAGTGGTCACCTTTTTCGGTATTTCCTTGCTCTATCAAAATGAAGCGGCGGTTTGCGTCAGATTCAGCATTTAATTCCAATGCCGCGTGACCTGTTGTTCCGGAGCCTGCGAATGGATCCAACACCACTCCATCTGGCTTGCACCAGAGTTGAATAATTTTCTTTATTAGACGTAGAGGTTTGACGGTTTGGAATCCATGGTCTAACCCGACCACAGCAGCAAGCTCTTTGATCCCCGATTGACTATGTCCAGACTCCGTATATGCCCACGACGCACTGCCAATTTCGAACGGGGAATCATAGTCTTCGTTTGACCACCAAGACAGAGGAACTTTGCCTTTCTTGACATCCTTCAGGTAGGTCTTCAAACGCGGTGCGCCATCTCCTTTCTTTGTGAAAAAAAGTTTTGGCCATTGACCGCGTTCATATACTTTCTGGGCGGCATCTCTCGATTTTCGAAGCAGGGCTTCGCTATCTACTGCCTTACCATCAATGAATTTACACCCTTTTATAACAAGAGCTTTGACATTGATCTGTTTGCCTTTTTTGTCTATCAAGCAAACATTGTCCCCAATGATTTTTTCTTCGTAGATGGATCCCCACTCTTCGAGCCACCCCTTCATGGACGCTTTAGCGGAACGCCAATAGTTGGCCCCAGGGTAGTGCATCTCCCCCGTGAACGGGGACTGAATTCCATAGGCGGCTTTTGCATCGCCACTTGCAGCTGTGGGATTCCCTCCTGTCTTTTTACTGTCCCACAATCCTTCTGGATCGTCGTCTGGATTGCCATAAATCGCATCCATTGCAGCGGTTCGTTCTTCCAAGCGAGTCTTGGACCGTTCGGTTTCTTTTGCATAGATCAACACATATTCCGTCGCAGTGGAGATGTGCTTTGAATCAGACTTTGGCGCGTAAGATTTTTGCCAGTTAATGATTCCTATGCGATTTTCTTCTTTGAAAATCTCATCCATTAGCATTCCAAGGCGAAACAACTCACGATGGTCGATGCAGATTGCAATGACACCTCCGGGCTTGAGCATTTCGCGCATCATCCAGATGCGGGGCGTCATGAATTTGAGCCACTTGCTATGGCGTGACCCATCATCCTTTGGCACCAAGTCGCCCAAGTCCGGATCGTTGGGGTCTTTGTCCCACTTGTCGTTGTAGCGGAAGTCCTCGCCCGTGTTGTAGGGCGGATCAGTCACGATCAGGTCAACTTGTCCGCGGTGCTTGTAGAGCGTCACCATGGTGGACAGGTTCTCCCCGTCCCAAATCTCGTTTTGTGCTTGATGCGACTCGTCGCCGACTGAGTGCTTTTTGACAATCTTGCTCAGCTTCGGCTTCACCTGCCGGATGATCTGCCAGGGCGCAGTACGGCCCGTGTAGCTCATCACGATGCCATCTTTGCCAGTGTCTCGCGACGCGGCCTCATGCTCTTGCAGCAGCCGGATCAGCGCCGAGCGCGGCAGTTGTTCGAAATCCATGTGTTCCCTTCGTCGAGGCAACGCCCGGCGAACGCAGCGCGATGGACTCGCTTGTCTGCTTGGGTCAGTAGATGGCTGGGCGCGCTTTCGTGATCCTCATATCATACCCTCAGGAAAAGTCAGAAAATGCCCCTCCAGGATGAGTCCATAGTCGGCCCTGAAATATTCATTTCACACCCCGACTGCGCGTGATGCCGGCCAGCGCGGTGTGTCCGCCAGCCAAGTGCGCAGCGACCCAGGGTGACTTGTTATCGCCTTGCAATCCAGCAGTCTGCGATTAAGAAACAAGATTTATGGCTCGTGTGTCAGCTGTGGGTCGCCTACAGACGCTGCTATCGGCCAATACCAGTCGGTCACCCTGGAGCCTTGCCAAGGAATGGCTAGCCTAGGAACTGGCCAGCCACGACGCTATCCTTTTTTGCGTCTCTGGATCAGAAATTCCAGTGGTTGGCTTGCAAAGCACCAGAGTACCGGAAACAAGTTCTGAAAACTCGTCCTCTTCGTCGTCCAGTATCAAGGCTGCAGTTATCTCTGGATGCGTAGCGAGGTAGTTCATGATCGCCTCGCCCTTGTGACCGTCCGAAACGGCCCCATCAATCCAAGGGCTGATCGGCTGCAAGAAGTCTTTGAGGGTGTCAAGATCAAAATGCTCACGCCAAGATGAGTGGATAACCACGCGCACATCGGTGGTCGATGTCAGTAGCAGTGCCAGTTGATCGGTCCATTCGAACGGTAGGCGCGTTCCGGGCGGGCCACCCGTGCTGTGCAAGACACCATCAAAGTCCAAGAATATGACGCGCATAGTTTTCGCCCTTGCAGATCCCGGTTCAGTGGGGCATTTGGTCTGTGGCGGCGAGCCAGGCGATCACTGCCGCTTGGACGTGCGGTTCGGACAGCCCTTTTTTCGGGTCGCAAACAATGAGTTCAGCGGGCGGCGGTGTGGGAAATTCAGACAGCTGATCATCCAGGATGAGAAACGCCTCGACGTCAGGTCGGGATTCCAGCCACGCTTGGATGGATGGCCAGCGCTCCAAGTTCGCCGGCGTCACGCCCATCCAGGTGCGTGCTGGGATGCGTAATCGCCCATTCAGAAAGTCCGGTGAAGTGTTCCTGCGCGCCGACGCGTGGACCACAACGCGAACATCAGAATACCCTGAAATCAACTCCATCAAAATGGGGAGCCAGACGTACTCTCGCATGATCGCCCCACGCCCATGCGTGGCATGCAGAACCCCATCAAAATCAACAAATATCACTCGCATCTGGCTGGGCGGTTCGAGAGATCCTCGACTTGCAATGGACGGCCGGCTGTGAGGATACCTGCTGGCGCCAACCAGTAGGAGATGGCGCCAGCAGCAGGGTTTTCTGTGGCGGCTTAAAGTCCACTTCATGTTCACCCTCTTCTTGGACTTTGATGGCGTGCTTCACCCTGAGTTTTGCCATCCATCCAAGTACTTTTCTAGTCTCGCTCATTTTGAAGGCGCTGTGCGGCGCATGCCGGACGTGCGCGTTGTGATCTCAAGCACGTGGCGTCTTCAGCGGACGCTGGAGCAGTTGCGGGACTTATTTTCCGCAGATGTCGCGCGCCTGATTGTTGGCGTGACGCCCGTCGCCAGTACGCTAGAGAGTGTCCCTGATTCGCTTCTCGGTTACGAGCGAGAAGCCGAGTGCGTGGCGTGGCTGCGTTCGCGCCAGGAGTCGCATTTTCCTTGGCTTGCACTTGACGACCGAGCGTGGTTGTTCAGGCCCTTCAGCCAATTTTTATATTTGACTGATGGCGAAGTTGGTCTGACGCAAGAGCTGGCCGAGGGGCTGGTCGCAAAAGTTGCGTCGCTGCGCTAGGGCGGGTGCGCAAGCGTCCAGATTGACCGAATGCGCAACTTTTGGTGGCAGGGTAATTGGTGGAATCGTTATAAGGAAACCGAAATCGCCGCCCCTTTACCGTCGCGGCGGCGATA